>CAZKQK010000008.1:0-65104 GCA_964554865.1 uncultured Luteolibacter sp.
CAGGGAACAATCCATCGCGCGCGTGCCATGCCCCACCCCTACCCCGCCATTGCCACCACCGCAAGCGGAAATAAATAATTTCTGTCTCTTTTATTTAGCCCCCCCTGCTGCGGTCCTTCGTCGGGCGGTCTTCCGCAAGCTCTGTGGACGCAAGGTTGGATTTTATTATTTGTGTCCTTTTTTATTTATGCGGACTGCCAGGTGGAGACGGTGTTTTCCGGATCGGTCTTGGCCCAGCTCGCGGCGACGGCGACGGCGCCGCCTTCATCCACGCAGAATGAAGCGGGTGATCAATAGGCGCTGATGGAGAGGGGGGTTCCCTTGCGGGTGATGTGGGTGGAGGTTTTGCCGCCGAGTCTGACGTGAACGGTTCCGTCGCGTGAGGGGGTGATGGTGGCCATGGTGAGGGTTCCGTCTTTCCATTCGAGGTCCACGGTGAACCCGCCGCGGGCGCGGAGGCCCTTTACGGCACCTTGAGGCCAGGCTTTGGGAAGGGCGGGGAGAAGATGAATGAGGAAGCCGTCCTTTTCACGAATGTGTGACTGGAGGAGCATTTCGGCAATGCCGGCGGTGGCGCCGAAGTTGCCATCGATCTGGAAGGGCGGGTGGGCGTCGAAGAGATTCGGATAAAGGCCGCCCATGCCTTTCGAGCGGCCGATGGGCTGGAGGAGGTTGGTGAGGATGAGATGGGCGTGATCGCCATCGAGAAAGCGTGCCCAGAGGTTGGTTTTCCATCCCATGGACCAGCCGGTGGCGGCGTCTCCGCGGTGGATCAGCGATTGGCGCGCGGCGTTGAAGAGGTCTGGCTGTTTCCAAGTGATCTCGGCACCGGGGTGCGCGCCCCAGAGGTGGGAAACGTGGCGGTGCCGGTTGCGGGGATCATCCTTGTCCCGCATCCATTCCTGAAGCTGGCCGTGTTTGCCGATTCTGTTAGGAGCGATGCGCGGGACGAGGGAATCGAGTTGTGAGGCGAGTCCTGGATCGGTGCCGAGGATGCGCGCGGCCTCGGAGGTGGAGATGAAGAGTTGGCGGATGATCTGGTGGTCCATGGTGGGACCCATGACGAGGCCGCCCTGTTCCGGGCTGTTAGACGGGCCGGAGACGAGGGTTTTGGTTTCGGTATCCTCGATGAGGAAATCGGTGAAGAAAACGGCGCAGTCGCGCAGGACGGGCCAGTGTTTGCGGAGGAAGTCCCTATCGCCGGTGAAAAGGTAGTGTTCCCAAAGATGGAGTGAAAGCCATGCGCCGCCGGTGACCCAGATGCCGTGGTCCGAGCGGTTGATGGGGGCGGTGCCGCGCCAGAGGTCGAAGTTGTGATGGAGCACCCAGCCGCGCGCGCCGTAGTGTTCGCGGGCGGTGATGGCGCCGGACTCGCGGAGTTCGCGGAGGGCGGCGAAGAGCGGTTCCTGGCATTCGGCGAGGTTGGCGGGCCCGGCGGGCCAGTAGTTCATCTGGGTGTTGATGTTGCAGGTGTATTTCGAGTCCCACGGCGGGGTGAGCGAATCGTTCCAAATGCCCTGAAGATTCGCGGGCTGGCCTCCGGAGCGGGACGAGGCGATGAGCAGGTAACGGCCGTATTGGAAAACGAGTGCGGCAAGGTGCGGATCTCCACCGTCCCGGAAATCCCCGATGCGGCGATCCGTGGTGGCATCCGCGCGCGGCGTGCGGCCGAGGTCGATGGAAACACGGCGAAACAAGGCGCGGTGGTCGGCGAAGTGTGCGTCGAGAAGCGCGGTGTGGTTCGCATCGGAGGAGCGGGCGAGGGTATCGGCGACACGTTTGGCGGGATCGGCGTCGAGGCTTTTCCATGAGGCCACGTTGGTGGCTGCGGTGAGGCGGATCTCGGCGGAGTCCGCGCCGGTGATTTCGATGGAGCCGTTGGATTCGCGGACCGCGCCGCCTTTTGTTAGAACAAGCGCGCGGGCTTCGAAGGCGACACCATGGTCCCGCACCTTGCCGCGGAGGACGAGGGTGTTGTTCTCGACGGAAGTTTTGTGATTCCCGTGCGGAGAGGCAAGGCGGAGGGTGGCGTGAAGGGTGCCGGGCCCATTCGTGGAGAGCCGGGTGACGATGAGATTCGCGGGATGGGAGGAGAAGGTTTCCCGGCGGAATGTGGTGTCGCCGGAAGCCCACTCGGTGATGGCGGTGGCGGAGTCGAGATCCAGCCAGCGGCGGTGGTTTGTGGCGGGGCCGTCGGTTTTCGTTTCGATGAACAGATCGCCACAAGGTTGATACGCGGTCTGCCTGATGGGTTCGCCCATGAATTCCCTCATGGCGAGAGACTCGGCCTCGCGCTGTTTTCCCTCGAAGAGGAGCTTGCGGAGTTCCGGAAGGAATTTGACGGCATCCTTGCGGGCATAGGAGCGGGGCGAGCCCTTCCAAACCGTGTGTTCATTAAACTGGATGCGCTCGCTTTCCGCACCGCCGAAGACCATCGCGCCGAGGTGGCCGTTTCCGAGCGGCAGAGCCTCCTCCCACTTCGCCGCCGGTTTGTCGTACCAGAGAATCCAGTCGCCTTCCGGAGCGGCGGCGGTGGCGGCGTGGATGGTGGCCGCCATCAACGGAACGAGTCGTCGAATCATGCGGGATCGTTACGCGATCAAAACATGGCTTCCATCGCTTGAAGTGCCGGAATGCGGCCACGCTGCGCGCCGAGAAATTGCCGGAACGCCGAGGCGCTGGTCATCCATCGGATCGCGCTCGGCGGACTGGAAACCATGACACGCGGCGTGGAGTCCGGGTTTCGCGCCCATCTCGCATCCTCCCGCGACGGGGCTTCGCGCGCGCTGATGGCCGGCATGCTCGAAAGCGTGGCGAAACGCATACCGGACCGGAAGACCCGCGCCAAGCGGCTGGACGAGCGCTGCCGGACGGGATGGGATGATCGCTCGAAAGCCGAGGTTCACTCCGCGGGCTTCGAGGCATCCCCGATGGTCTTGCGGGAATCTTCGGAGAGTTTGGCAAGCGGGTATTTCACCTCCTTGCCATTGTCCATGAGGAAGGTGACGGTGGTGGCGTCCGCGGATTTCACGGCGGCGCGGATTTCCTTGCCGTCGGAATTCGTCCAGGCGCGGGAGGCGATGAGCGGACCGGCGGGCGGGGTGCTTGCCGCGGATTCCGAAGCACCCTCGCCGAGGGCCTTGGCGAGGGCTTCTTCGAAGGTCTTGGCGTTCGGGTTTCCGTCGAAGACGAGTTTTCCATCGCGCCCGAAGACGAAGGCGCGGGGGATGCCGGTGACCTGGATGGGGCCTTCGGCGTCCTCGGTGATGGTGTATTCGACGCCGGCCTTCTCAATGAGCGGCTTGATATCGCCCTTCGAGCTGCCCTGGCTTTCCGCGCCGATGATGATGAGCCCCTGCTCGCGGTGCTTCTTCTCAAGCTCCGCGAGATGGGGCAGCGCGGCGACGCATGGCGGGCAGCGGACGCCCCAGTTTTCAATGACGACAACCTTGTCCTTCATGTCGCCCTTGGTGACCTTGTCACCGAAGAGAACCTTGCCGATTTTCCAGTCGGAAACCTTGTATTGTTTCTCCGCGGACGCGGGCAAAACGAGGACGAGGGACGCCAAAATGCCCGGGATGAGGGAGGGAAGGGTAGTTTTCATCTAGGGGAAGCGACGCGGCCCGGGTGATCAATCTTGCAAATTTGTGAAAAAATCGCGGATCAGTGCCCCGATGGACCCGTCTCCGACCCGGCCAATGTGGCGTGGCGGGTGGGTTTCAAGACCTCATTTCGCGGGCGGTGAGGCGTTCCGGGGTGGGAAAACGGGCCGGTTTGTTGTCGCCGCGAGCACGGATGCGGGGTGGGCGAACCGGGGCGGTTCAAAGCGAGCGGAGATACTCGACGAGGTCGCGTTTCTGGCCGGCACTGAGACCTGATGTCCTGCCGTGGCGGTCATTTGGATTGGCGGAACCGATGATCTCGTCGAGTGTGGCGGCCCTGCCGTCATGAAGGTAGGGGGCGGTGCGCCAAATCTCCCTGAGTGTGGGGGTGTCCCATGGCTTGTCCTTCTCGCGGCCGAGGCCGGTGCCGACGTTGTGGAAGCGTCCGTCGGTGAAATGGGCCCCCTTGTGGCAAGCCGAGCAGGAGGCAAGCTCGAAGACCTCCCTGCCGCGCCGGGCGGCGGGTGAGGGAACGCCGTCGATCAACGCGGGCGAGGGGACCGGTTCGAGGTTTCGCAGGAACTCCTCGATGGCGAGCGCGTCCTCCTCCGGGTGGGTGAGAAAAAGGATGTGGCGCATGCCGGTACGGATGGCGGTCTCGCCGTTGGGGCGCACGCCGCTGATCATCGCGGGTGGTGTTTGCAAGCTGTGGAGGAGGCTTTTGGTTTGCTTTGGATTGCCGACTCCGTCGTTGAGCAGATCCCAGTTGAGCGCGTCCGCGCGCACGCCGGGATGGCAGGTCATGCAGCTCTGCCATTGCTGGAAACAGCGGGTGGCGTCGTGAAACATCCGCTCGCCGCGTTGCGCGGTGGTTTCCATCCATCCGGGCGCGAGCGGCAGATCCCGTGCCACCGCTGTCAGATCCGGACCGGTCTTCAGCAGATGCAGCGTGCGCGAGAAATGGCAGACGACGGCAAAGCCCTCCGGGGTGGCGACGATCGCGCGCGGGCCGTTGCCGTTGAGTTTCACCCGGCGGCGGATGCGGTGGAGAAACGAGAGGTCGTTCGGCAGGTCCGCCGCCGAGCGGCTCGCCGGGGAGACTTGCTCGCCACGGGCCGCGCGGTCGATGCAGTCGTGCAGCGCCTTGCGGTCGATGAGGCTCAGCTCGTGGGTGCCGGCATGGGTGATGGCGAGCAGGGCGCCATCGCCGGAGCAGGCGAGTCCCGCGGGGTTTGCCGCGCCGAGATCGATGTCATCTAGCAGAACCGTCGCGGCGAGGCGGTGCCGTCCGGCATCGATCACGCTCAGGGCGCTGGTATTCATCCAGCCGCGGTCCAGTTGGGTGGTGGGCAGGCCGTAGCGGGCGAGGGTGTGGACGAGATAGACGAAGCGGCCGTCGGGAGAAACCGTCAGGGCGCGGGCGTCGGTGGAGCCGTTCGGCAGGCGGATGGACATGGCCTGTCCGGTGGAGGTTTCGATCACGCTGAGTTCCGCGGCGATGTCGCCCGTGTTGGCGGCTCCGGCGGGGAGGAGGTTGGCAACGAAGAGCGCCTTGCCGTCCGGGCGCGGGGCGGCGGCGACGGGCTCGCGGATCACCGGGAAGGAGCCCATGATGTTTCCGGTGGCGGGGTCGGCGACATCGACGCGGTTTTCAAATTGGTTGCAGATGAAAACCGTGCCGCCGTCCGGTGACACGGCGACGGCGCGCGGCGAGTGACCGCCGGGGACCTTGGCCGCGATGTTTCCGTTGGAAGAATCGATGGCAAGCAGGCTGCCCGGCGCGGTTCCGGCTGGAGCGAGGAGCCGCGTTCCGTCCGGCGAGATGGCCAGGGCATGGGGTGGAGAGGGGAGCGGCCATGTCGCGCTCACCGTGGCTGTGGTGACATCGATCACCGCGATGGATGGTGGTTCCGAGATGGCGACGAAGAGCCGCGAGCCGTCCGGCGACAAGGCGAGTCCCATCGGTGAGGCGTCGGCCGCGGCGAGGACCAGCCATGGAGCCAGAATGGCGTGGCGGAGGGTCATGGCGATTCGGTCGGGTGGTGGTGAAGGGATTTCCAGTAGTCCCGCTCGACCGCGTAAACATCGACGGGCGTGTGATCGGCGTTGAAGTCCGGCGCGAGCACGCCGCAGCGTTTCATCTCGTCCACCCATTCCGGGCGCGGCCTGAATCCGGGCATGTCGAAACGTTTGATCTGATCGAGCTTTCGCTTTCCGGCCTCGATGTGGGCGAGGAGCTTGAGGTGGTCCGGATCGTCCTTCCCGGTGAAAACCGCGCCCTCGCCGCGCGCTTTGCCGTTCCCGCGGCAGGTGCCGTGTCCGCCGGCGGACTTGGCAAGCGGGGCGCGGAGCATGAGCGACTTCGCCGGATCTGTCAGGTTGAAGACGATGTGGCGGTTCCGCCTGATCCTCCCATCGCCGAGATCCGGCATCCAGAAGCTGAAACCGATCTCATCGGACAGCGAACGGGGCAGGGGATGATCGCGGTGGCATTCGGCGCAGCGGCGGGTGATGACCTCGGCGGCGGCCCCGGTCTCGGGCCAGGCGCCGTCGTTTTCTATCAACTGCCGGTTGCGCTCGTAGCCGCCGATCATACCGCTGCCGAGCGCGGCGTAGGTGCCGGGGTAGGGTGCGCCGCTATCGATCCACAGGCGCGTGACGAGTTTCTCGCGGGCATCGGTTTTCACTCCGTGGTGGCTTGGCTCGAGCTTCTCCAACAAAGGCGCGGAGCCGCTGCCGAGGGCGCGCGGCGGGTAGTTGCTCTCCGCGCGGTTCCGCCCGTCCGCGAACTGGCCGGTGACGGTGAGCGAGAAATAGCCGTGCGAATACATCGGGCCGCGATCGCCGGTGAGGATGACGCCGCCGTCCGCGCGGTCGGTGTGGTGGCAAGCGACGCAGTGGCGGTCGAGGATCGGCTGGATGTCGCGGGGGAAATCGAGGATGTCCGGCACATCCCGATAGGGCCTGATGGCGTCCGGCGGCCGTTTCGCGGCGAGAGGGATGCCCCCGGGCGCGGGTGGCGGCGCGGTGGCGCGGTGTTCGTGACAACCGACGCAACCGAGGCTCTCGCCCGGTTGCACGCCGGTGAAACTCTGCATGCGCTTCACCGCGCGGCCGTTTTCATCCAGCGCGATGAAGAACACGCCGCGCATGGCGGGCACCTCGAAGTGGGCGGATCCGTCCGCCTCCAGGGGGACGGTGCCGAGCACGCGTTCCAGTGTGAAAGTGCCGCCGTAGCTGAGCGGTTCCATGCCGCCAGTGTAGTTGATCGGCTTCGGCAGGCTTTCCATGACGAGGAGATGTTTTATCTCACCCTTCCGGACGCCATCCATGCGCCGGCCGGTGTGCGCGTCCATCAGCAGCATGGTGCCGGTGGCGGAAGCGGGTTTCACCCGGTCCGCGACCACCGCCTCGCGGGGCCTTGGCGCGAGCGGCCGCGGCTCGTGGCACCAAAGGCCGGCCTTGCGCCCGTCTTCCGCCAGAACGTGGACCACCTCCTCGTTACCCGCGCCGTCAATGAGGACAAGCGACGGCCCGCGGGCGGCGAGCACGCAGGATTCGGAAAAGGCCCAGGGATCATGGTAATCGCCGCCCTTGCCAAACATCACAACAGACGAGTGGTCGTCCGGACCGGCCTTGGGATCGACCATGGCGAGCGGACCCACATGTTCGGTGCGGCCGTGGCCGGGGGAAAACACCGAGATCACCTTCGGGCTTCCCGGGACCGGCTTCGAGTCGATCATGACCACGCCGGGGTTCAGGTTTCCGTACCATGTCATGGGGGCGGTGCCATCGGGATTGGCGGTCCAGAGGTGATGATAGTGCACCTGGCTGCGGTCCACATATTCCCAGCGTGTGTACAGCAGGCGTCCGTCCGGCAGCGGCCACGGGGTGTTGTCATGCTCGATGTTGAGCGAGATCGCGCGGATGTTTCCGCCATCGGCATCGCAGCGGTGAAGCGTGGCCACGGGAGTGAGCCAACAATTCACCCAACGCTTGCAACGGCTGCTGACGAAGACGATTTCGTCGTTGGGAAGATAGGTGGGCTCGATGTCGTCATGATCGCCACCGGTAAGCTTGCGGAGGCCGGTGCCGTCGCCATTGATCTCATGCAGGTGGTAGTGCGCGGTGCCGCCGGGCCGGTAGGAAAACAGGATCTTCCCGGCATCGTAGTGGACCTGCGGATCACGGATGCCGCCTTTGGGATCCTCCAGCAGGACACGCTGCGCGCCGGTATCGAGATCCAGCACGCGCAGCGAGGCGCCATCGGTGAACAGGGGGGTCTCACGGAAACGGCGCGGGGCGTAGCGGCCGAAGTTCGCATACCAGTGCTCGTCTCCGCCCACGCCGCGGACCGCGAAGACTATCTCGCGGACTTCCCTCATCGGACCGCGGCGCGCCGATTTCAGCACTTCCGCCGCGTCCGCGCCGCTTGTTAGAACCAGAACGGATGCCACTGCCCCGAGGAAACGGGGGAAATCCGGTTTGATTCGAACGAAGGTCATCAGCGTCCCGATCGGGTTCGATCAGAGAATACGCGGAGTTCTTCCGGCGTCTTTCGGCCGTTTCCAAAAAGGTTCCGGAGCCTTGCGGTTGGTGAAAGGAAGCATGCCGGCCGACTGGTATGATGCCGCATGTCCGTGTGTCGCCACCGTTCCGGTTGCGGTTTTCCCGTGCTTTTGACGGTGTGTTTGGCGTTTGGTGCGGGAGGTGTTCGTGCGGCGGACTGGACCGATGCGTTTCGCGACGGCCGGAGTGCCGGAGAGTTTCGGGATGCCCATCCGGTCGAGTGGGACTGGCTGCTGCGCGACAGCGAGGGACATCCGGAGCCGGGAAAAATCGGCAGGGAAATCGTGCGCCGCGTGATGGATGAGAGTCCCGGTGGCGGCGATTGTTTGAGATCCGAATACGAGGTCTTGCTCCAGCAGCATGCCGCGGATGGCGACGCGCGCTGGCACACGCTCTACGCGCGGGCGTGCGGGGAGAGGAGGAAGGTCCGCATCGCCGCGCTTGCGAAAAGAATCCCGGCCATTGCCTTCGTCAAACGCCGGAGCGTGCGTCCTTCGTTTTTCGCCTATACGGAAGGCCAGTCCGATGCCCAGGCCGAGCGGCACTTTCTTCCGGGCTCGGCGCTGATGCTGATGACGCTCGATGACGGTGGCGGCACGCGCGTCGAGACGCTGCACGATGACAGGACCGGCGTGATCCGTGATCCCGCAGTGTCGCGGGATGGCAAACGGATCGCCTTCGCGTGGAAGAAGTCGCTCAACGAGGACGACTATCATCTTTATGAAATGGATCTCGCCACGCGGAAAATCCGCCAGGTGACGCATGGCGCGGGCGTGGCGGATTACGAACCGGCATATCTTCCCAACGGGGATTTTGTTTTCTCATCCACCCGCTGTGTGCAGACGGTTGATTGTTTCTGGACGGAGGTAAGCAACCTCTACACATGTGATCCCCGGGGGGAAAACATCCGCCGTCTGGGATTCGACCAGGTGCACACCGTTTATCCGCAGGTGCTGGATGACGGGCGCGTGATCTACACACGCTGGGACTACAACGACCGCGGCCAGGTGTTTCCACAGCCGCTGTTCCAGATGAACCCGGACGGCACCGGACAATCGGAGTTTTATGGCAACAGTTCGTGGTTTCCGACAACCATCGCCCACGCGCGCGGCATCCCCGGCGGCATGAAGGTGTTGGCGATCCTCTGCGGCCACCACTCCAGCCAGGCGGGCAAGCTGGCGGTGATCGATCCCTCTGCCGGGCGTCAGGAAAACGAGGGCGTCACGCTGGTTTCACCCGTGCGCGAGACCAAGGCGGAGCGCATCGACGCGTACGGGCAGGAGGGCGAGCTTTTCGCGTATCCTCATCCGCTCGATGAGCGCGAGTGGCTGGTCAGTCATGCGCCGGAGGGCTGGCGCAACGATGGCAACGGAGGGGGCGACGCGGCCTTCGGCATCGCCTGGATGGACATCGACGGCCGCCGCGAGCTGCTCGTTTCCGATCCGGACATGCCATGTCTGCAAGCGGTGCCGGTCATCGCGCGGAAGAAACCGGCGGTGCGCTCCAGTGTCGTCGACTACCGCAAGGACTTCGGCACTTATTACATGCGGGACATCCATCAGGGACTGGGGCTTGATGGCGTGCCGCGCGGAACGATCAAGCGGCTGCGCGTCGTTTCACTCGATTTCCGCCCGGCCGGCATTCGCAGCAATCACAGTCACGGTCCCGGCGGAGGCGCGCTTGTCAGCACACCGGTGGCGGTGGGCAACGGCACATGGGACGTGAAGCGTGTGCTCGGGGAAACCCCGGTGCATGATGACGGTTCCGCGTTCTTCATCGTGCCGGCGCGCAGGCCGGTTTACTTCCAGGCGCTGGACGAGCGCGGCCGCGCGGTGCAGACGATGCGCAGTTGGAGCACGCTGCAACCCGGCGAGAGCGCGTCATGCGTGGGCTGCCACGATGTCAAAAACAGCGCGCCGCCTCCCGCCGCCGCCTCCCTCGCGATGGAAAAACCGCCGCTGCGTCTGGAGCCGTTTCACGGACCGGAGCGCGGCTTCGGTTTCGACAGGGAGATCCAGCCGATCCTCGACCGCCACTGCGTCCGTTGCCACAACCATCATGACGCCATCCGCGCGATGGCGGAAGGTGGTGGCAAACCGCCGATGGATCTGCCGCCGGAGATCCGAAGCCCGCGTGGCGGAATGGCCTTCAGCCTCACCGGCGACCGGGTGCGCGACGAATTCGCGGGCCGCGAGTGGAGCGAGGCCTATCTCACACTCACCGGCGCGATCCGCGAACCAAGCCGGGGACCGTTCCGCGGCAGGCCGGAAGGAATCCTGGTCAACTGGATCAGCTCGCAATCCGTTCCCACGCCGCTGCCCGCCGGGTTTGGCGGCTCGACGCGCAGCGGCCTGCTTGATCTGTTAGACAGGGGCCACCATGGCGTCCGTCTCAGCCGCGCGGAATACGCGAAACTCGCCTGCTGGATCGATCTGTTGGTCCCGTTCTGCGGCGACTATGCGGAAGCGAACGTCTGGACGGAGGCCGAGAGGGAAAAATACCGGCGTTACGAAGCCAAGCGCGCCGATCAAGACCGCTTGGAGATCGAAGCGGTGAAACGCCACATCGCGCGGTGATTCCGGATCACCAGGCCTCGGCGCCGCGTTTGTCCTCCAGATCCTGGTCGTAAATGTTGAACTCGATGCGGCTGAAGGCGGCGAGTTTGAATGTGGCGGTGCCGAAATTCTGGCTGGAGCCGGTGATGGTGCCGTCGCCCATCGAATCGAAACGGAAGGTAATGCGCCCTCCGTCCGGGAACCATGCGTGGATGTCTCCAAGGCGGCGGATGGCTTCCTCGGTCTCGACCTTGGGCAGGGCGATGGTGCGCAGGCGGCCGACCGGGAGTTTCACCTCGCCGAGCGGGGTCTTCACGGTGATGGCTCCGTTTTCGATGGCAAGCACCTCGCCTTCGATCGAGTCGCCGTTGGCAAGTTCCATGCGCCCTTCCTTCGCGGGGTTTTTCGGTGCGGCCTTGGGCAGGCCACCCATGCCGCCGACGCCCCACTGACGCATCATGCCGGGGCGCGGCTCGGGAAGCTCGAGAATCTGCCCGTCCCATCCGGCAACGCCGATGCGCGTGATCCGCAGCGGCATGTTGTTCTGGGAGATGAAATGCAGCGCCTTGCCGAACTTGCCGCGGGCGGAATCCGGATCGTTCCACACCTCGACGATCCGCTTGTTGATATAAAGGCACACCCTGCCGGACTTGCGGCTGGCGCGCACCTCGATCGAGATCCGGTCGCTCTCGGCAAGCGCGGCGGAGTGCGAGCTGCCGAGGAATCCCTGGGTGCGGACATTCCGGAGATAGACGCTGCCGCGCTGGAATGACATCTCATATCCCGAGGACGGGCTGCCGTTTTCCGCATCTTCCGAGAACAGCACCAGCTTCAGCCCGAAGGAGTCCGCCTTCCATTCCGCATCGAAGGTGACCACGCACTCATCCGGCAGGAGATCGGCGCGGGCGATGCTTCCGGCCCCTTTGGAAACGAAGGCGAGGCGGTTGTAGGACCACGCCTTGGAGCCGTTCGCCACCACCCAGCCGTCGAGGCCCGCGGGCCCGCGGTAAAGCATGCCGGCGGGCGCGTCCACGCGGATGTTGGCGACCATCAGCCGGTTGAACTCAATGCGCCCGGCAAACCAGGTGTCCAGCGCGACAATGCGGTCGTTCACCTCAAGGAGCCGGCCGCGCACCACATCGCCGCGCGTGAGCGTGACGGTGGCCTCGTGATCGCCTTCCGCTTCGGGCGACTCGCCGGGGAGGGTGAGGTCCACGACTTCACCGAGGAAAAACGGCGAGGGCTTTTCCAAAACGGGGGAGTCCCAGACCAACGTCTCCGGCGTGAGCGAGGCGATGCCGCCGGAGAGGCGGTCGCCATTGGCAAAGCGCACGACGGCGGCGGGGGCGGCGGCGGGCATGCATGATACCGCGAGCCAGAGGATGAATGACTGCGGTTTCACGGCTCGGGTTTCTCGGGGTTTGCATGACCGGGGCATTCGAGGGCGAGCACCCCGGCCCGCGCGAGGCGGAGTTCTCCGAGCAGGGGGTGGGTGACAGCCACCGCGTCCCCGTCGAAACGGCAGGAGGAAACCTGGAGCGAACCGCCATCGCGCAGCAGCAGGCGGTAGGGAGGCGCGCCCCCGCCAGCGGCATCGGGCGCATCCGCTGGCTTGGCGAAGAAAACCGTGGAGACGTCTGTTTCCGGCACCTCAAGGGGATCGTTCTGGAAATCGCTCTTGAAAACGAACACCGCCCCGGACTCCGCGGGCCTGATCTCCGTTAGGGAGCCGCTCCAGCGGTCGTCATCTCGGCTGATGAGGCTGTCCTGCCTGCCATCGCCGCGGTCCTCGGCGCGGTGACGCACCCGCGAGTCGTCGAGTTCGAAGATCCTCAGATCGCTGATGCGCTGGACATTTCCGCTGGAAGCGCTGGAAACGATGCCGATTCCCCCGCCGCGCGGGATCGAGGGGATGGGATCCTCCCATTCGCCCTCAAGCTCGTCGTTGAGGAACAGCTTGAGGCGCGAGGTCGAGCGGCTGGCATGGATCTCTATCTTCAGTTCGCGGTCCGGAAACTGGTTGGGCGTGCGGTTGAGACCGACGATCGGGTTGAACCTGCGGCCTTGCTCGGCCTCGCGTTTGATTTCGATGCCCGCTCCGTTGAACTGCACGTAGTAGCGGTTCGAGGCCTCGCCGCGCGGCTTGAGCGGATCGGCGAAATACACCTGGAAATTCGGCATCTGCCGTTCCTGCCACGAGAGGGTGAAGCGGATGATGAAATCGCGCGGCAGGTCCAGGTCCCGGATGGCGGTGGCCTGGCCATTGGCGATCAGGGCGTTTCCATCCACGCTCAGGTTCTTCACCGGACCATCGATGCCCTTCCATTCCTCAAGCTGTTTCGGCCCGGCGTAAACGAGCTTGTGGTCGCGCACGCCGAGCTGGAGCGAGGAGAGCGCCGCGCGCGGGATTTCCATGCGGCCCGCGTATGGCGAGGTGGCTGTTAGAAACCGCCCGGACATGGCGCCGACCGTGGCGGGAACGAGGTCGCCGTTGGACAGGCCCACCAGCGCTCCGGGAGATTCGGCATCGGCCGGCAGGGCGGTGAACTCGACCTTGCGCACCGCGCCCCGTTTCAGGCGCAGCGGCAATGGCGAGAGCGGGCTGGCGAGTTCCAGCGCGCCGTCCGGATGGATGGCCCGCACGGTGCCGCTGAGCCGCGAGTTGCCCTCGGACAGGGTGATGTCGTCCGCACGCGCGCAGGTGGCGGCGAGCGGCAGGGCCAGCAGCCATCCGGTTGTTTTGTTAGAAATCCGCATCCCAGTCGTCGATGATGTTGTTGGATGAATTGAACTCGACCATGACGGCGGCCGCGGTCGAGAGCCGGACGGCGCCGAGCACCGGGTGCATCATGTCGATGGCGGAGTCCGTGCCGGAAACCGGACGGCCGGACACGATGCCGAAGGGGTGGAGCCGCACGGTGATGTCACCGGACGGGGCATCCACCGCCTCGGCGAGGCGCGAGCGGGCGAAGCGGACTTCCGCCACCTCGGCCAGAGGGAAGGAGAAACGTCCGTGGCGGCCCTCGAAGGACAGCCGCGCCTCGCCATCCATGCCCGCGATCTTTCCGGCGAAGCGGTCGGTGCCATTGGCCATGAGCACCACGTCCTGATCCTCCACCTCAAGGCTGCGCGCGGAGTCGGGCATGCCGTTCCACTCGGAAACGACGATGTCCGTGACGCGCACCGGGCTGTCCTCGCCCTGGACGACGAAGCCGAAGCCGGAGCCCTTGCCGGCGAAGCCCGCGTCATCGCGACCGCCCGCGCCGCTTTCGTTCCACTGCGAGACGAACTCGTCGTTGATGAAGAGCGAGATCAGGCCGCTGCCGCGGTTGCTGCGGATTTCCACGGAGGCCCTTCCGGTTTCACCGAGGCGGAGGTTGCTGTTGCCGAGGCGCACGCGCTCCATGGTTCCGTTTCCCCCGGCATCGATGGCGGTGCGGTAGAGGATGAAATAACTGGAGAACATCTGTAACACATAACTGTTCCCAAACAACGCCGGCAGCGCCGGGTTCTCACCGCCCGCGGGCATGCGCGGGGCGTCCCTGTCATCCTTGCCTTCGCGCGGCGGCACCGCCAGATCGGCATGGAAGGCGATGGCCAGATTGAGCCGGTTTTTCCATGCGACGCTGAGCCGGAGAACGGAACGGTCTGTCATACCATCGGGACGCAGCAGCGCGGTGCCGGTGCGGTCGCCTTTCCAGTACCAGGCGGCTCCGGAGAACTCCCAGCGCCCCGGGGATTTGTCATTTTTCTCCGGCTTGTCGCCGGCGGCGGGCCCGGGCAGTCCGCCGGGGTGTTCCGGATGCGCCATGCGCCAGCCGTCGGCCGAGAAAGGGCCGTGGTAATGAATGCGGCCGCCCAGGGGATTGGGCGCGAGCAAGGCGACCTGTGATCGCGGCACGCGCAAGACGCCGGCCCACTCGCTCTCCAGGGTGATGGTCTCCGCGTCGATGCCCGTGACAACGCCGGGAACGCGGTCACCGCTCACCAGGCCAAGGTGCGAGAGGGTGGCGAGACCTTTCGCGGGTTGGCCGCCGCGCAAGACCACATGACGCACTCCGGAGGTCTTGAAACGGACGGGCTCGGCGAGATCCCCGCGTTTCCACACCGCCTGCGGACCGGCCTCGATGCCGAGGAAGGAGCCGTGGAGCTGGTCGCCGTTGGTGAAGCGCAGCAGGTCCGGCCGCTCCGCCGCGTGAAGCGGGGAGATGCCTAACAGAACTGCGGCGGCGGCGCGGAGGCTCATTTCTCGTAGATCGGCAGATAGCGGTAGTTGAGCGCGAGGGACAGCAGCGCGCCGGCGGTGTTGAACGACGGACCCTGGTTTCCCGGAAACGATCCGTCGCCGGCCTGGATGGTGGCGAGGTAGCGGATGTTGCGCGCGTTCCACTCGTTCCAGGTGGCGTCATCGGCATGGAACAGCGCCTGGGACATGTAATATTCGTAATAGTAAGGATAGAAGCGGTCCCGGTAATCGAGGTTCCGTTTCAGAAAACCCAGGCTGGCCTGGAAGCCTTTGGTGTCCGACTCCTTGGCCAGCGCGAGGCAAAGCACGCCGATGGAAGTGAGGGTGGGCTTGCCGCCGGATGAGGAGGTGTAGCCGTAGGAGCCGTCCGGGGAACGGTTGTTGTTCAGATAGGCGATGCCCTTGCGGATGGCTTCGTCCGGCACGGCGATGCCGGCATTGCGCGCGGCGAAGAGCGTCACAAGCTGGCAGCCGGTAACGGTGGTGTCCGCATCCCTGCTGTCCGGCGTGTAGCGCCATGCGCCGAAACGGTTGCGCTTCTGCGCGCTGAGGATGAGGTCCACCGCCTTCCTGAGCGCGGGCGCGATCTTCGGGTTGTCCACCACGCCGTACGCCTCCGCCAGCGCCTTGGTGGCGAAGGCGTGGTTGTACATGCTTGAGCCGATGTAACCGTTCTTCTCGCTCTGCTGGCTGAGGATGAAATCGATGCCGCGGTTGATGACCTTGGCGTGGGGACCGTTCACCGGGTCCTCGCCGTGGGCCAGGAAGGCGGCCACGCAGAGGCCCACCACGCCCGGCTCCGCGCCCACGCTGTCATTCCACGCGCCCTTTTCGTTCTGGGACTTGGCGAGATATTGCAATCCCTTTTCATATACCAACTCCGCCTGCGCGGGAATGATATCGGTTTGGCGGCCGGGAAGCTCCTGGGCGCGGACGGCACCGGCGATGCCGGCGGAAACCAGCGCCGCGTGAAGGAAATGGATGAGGCTCCGGGTGTTCATTTCAGCTTTTTCTCAAGTCCGCGGTTGTAGGCGTCGAAGGCCTTGCGGAATTCGGACGGGATTTCCTGCCCGGCGGCGCCCGCGGCCTTGGGCACGCGGCGGGCGGTGGAAGCCCCGCCGGCATGGCCGCCGGACCCTTCGTTTCCGGTATCGGAGTCCCCGGTCACGCCACCGCCGGATTGGTCGCCGGGCTGATCGCCCTCGCCCCGGCCTTTGCCCTTTTGGTTATCCGAGGGCTCCTTGCCCATCATGCGCTCCATCATGTCCATCATCGCGCCGCCCGACTGGCCGGAGCCGGATTGTTTCTGGCGCTCCTTGGCGGCGGCGTGGATCTTCTCGATGATCTCGGTCTGCGCGGCGATGGTCACGCCGCCGGTCTCGGCCCCGGCGAGCTTTTCCACGGCCTCGTCCATGATGTCCTCCACCTCACCGAGCAACTCGATCACCTGGGGCACGGTCTGCTCGGCGACGAGCTGCTGGACATCGGCGGAAAGCTCATCCTGTTCGTCGGCGAGTTTCTCGGCGGCCTCCTTGTGCCGCCGGGCTTTTTCACCGGCTTCATCAGCTTGCGCGGCGATGGCCGAAAGCGCGGTGGCGAGAACGAGCGTGATGACGGGCAGTGCGTTCATGGATTGTTGCCGGTGGATGCTTCGGAGCGCCGGAGCTGCTCAAGGGCGCGGGTGCGGGCGCGGATGTCCTGTTCCCGCTGGATCATTTTCATCACCCGCAGCATGAACTCGAAGTCCTCGTCCTCGGCGTTTGGCGCGCCGCCGTCGCCCCCTCCGGCGGAGCCGTCCTGATCCTTCCCGCCTTCGAGCGTGGCGGCCCATTCGTTGAGTTTGGCGGCCCACCCGGCGGCACCCTCGGCGGCCTGGTAGGTGTGGTTGCCGGTGAGGCGGTTGCGCACCTCCTCAAGCCCGATGTCGATGCCCGAGGCGCGCATTTCATCAAGGATCGCCTTGAACGACTCGTTCTGGCTGCGGGCGTGGTAGTGGGCGAGATCCTCCTGGATCCAGCGCACGTCCGACGCGGTGTCCGCCTGCTGGCGGGCACTGTCGGAGAGCCGGCGGATGTCCGAGGGATCGATCTCGGAGGCCTTGAGTCCGAGCATGCGCTCGAAGGCTTCCCGGAGCGAGGAAACGATCCCGGTTTCCTCGTTGGCCGCCTTCTTGAGGCGGTTGATGAAGGTGCCCGCCTCGAAGCGCTGGTTGGCATCGTTGGCCTTCTCGACCGCCTCGCGCATTTTCTCGACGACCTTCTTCTGTTGCTCGACGGCCTCGTTGACGTCCCGCTCGGACTTCTCGGGTGTGTTGGACTGCTGCTGGGAATCGGACAGTTTCTCCTGAACCTTCGGCACGTCCTGCTCGGCGAGCTCCTGCATGGACTTGAGCGACTCCGCCATCTTGCGCATGGTGTCCTTGTCAATGTCGCCATTGCGGGCGGCGTCCTGCATCAACCGCTCCATCTGATTCTTCAGCTCCTCGGTGCGGCGCGCGGTTTCGGACTCCTCCATCTCCTGATCGCCCAGGCGCTTGCGGTTTTCGTCATTCTGCAGTTCGGCTCCGTCAAGCCGTTCGATGCGCTCGTTTTCCTCCAACAAGGACATCTCGCGCCGTGCGAGATCCTCAAGCTCGGTGATCTGCCGGTCAAAGCGGCTCTTGAGCATCTGCGCGTGCTCGTCGCGCGTGAGAACATAGATCACAACCGGCTCCGAATACACGCGGCCGCGCCCGGGGAAATGATCCTCCACATAACCACGCAGGGTGATCTTCTGCGGGGAAATGCCGAAGGCCGCCGGTGAAAACGCCGCCTGCCGGAGAATCCGGCGCACGTCCGCGCCCCCATCGCCAAGACTCAACCCGCCTTTGGCGGGAGCCTCATCGGTAGGCCGGGTAAACTGACCGCTCCACTCGATGCCGATGTTTTTCACTCCCAGATCGTCCTCGGCGAGCACCTCGAGATCGACGGTCTCCTCGGGAAGAATCGCCTTCTGGCGGTCGATGCCCTGGAGGTAACAGGTTGGCGCCGCGTCCTTGAGCGCGTCCACACGGATCCGGAAACCCGGCTCACCCTCAAGCCCGATGCTGTCCTCCCAGGCGAAGGGGATTTCAAACGGCGAAGCCCCCACGGCGAGGTCCGGGGTCTTGGCGACATTGCCATCGATGGTGAGCGCTCCCTGCCGAACTTCGTGGACCGGCGGGGGCGCGTTGCCGACCACCCCGGTGGCGAGTCCGGCGCTCGGGCCGTAGGTGCCGGAATCCAGGGCGCGGCTCATTTCCATTTCGATCCTTACTTTCCCTCCCTCGACCGCGCTGACCACTCCGGTATTGAGATCCACGACGCGCTCCGGAACCCCGAGATACGGTGGCGCCGTGACCACCGCCCGGACACTCTCCGTCGCGGGACGCAGCAGGGGCTCGACCCGGGTCTCGTGGCGCAGGTCGCCGATCCGGAAAACGATGGTTCCGGGATCCTGCTGACCGGGAAAGGTGAAACGATAAACATCGCCTTCAAGCGCCACCTCCACCGGCGGCTGGAGCCCGTAGCGGCCCGTCGAAAAGACCGGGCGCTGCTCGGAATCGGCGGATAGCCGCAACTCAACCTCGAAAGCCTCGCCAAAAGGCACCGCAAGATAAACCGGCGGCCCGTCCAACCGCGTGAACGTGTAGCGCTCGGTATCGGACAGCGGCATCAACCAGCGTTGCAAAGCGTTCATCCCGGCCCGGGGCGTGAGCGTAAAGGCAAGCGCGGCCACGCCCGCCAGGGCCATCGCCGCCAGCGACCATCGCCGGTGCTTCTGGGGCGGCAGCGCTTCGTCAAGACGCCTGCGGCCGGTTTCCGCGGCCACCGCAGCCATCGCCGCCTCACGCAGGCGCGGCGAAAGCGAATCCGGGCTGCCCTCCTGATTCTGCAACTCGATGACGCCGAGCAGACGGTCGCCCAAACCCGGGTACCGCCTCGCGATCAGACGCGCCAACTGCGCTTCCCGCCGCTGTTTCCACACCCAGCGGTGCAGCCAATACGGTGCGAATACCGCGAAAAGCGACACACCCGCCGCAAGGATCATCAAACGAGCCCAGCCCGGCGTCTGCCAGACGCGGTCCAGCCCGTAAACCAGCAGGAAGGAAACCAGCAGCCCGATCAACCCGGCCGCCAGCGCCTCAAGAATCTTGATCCGCCATAAATGCCTGCGGAAGCCGGCGAGCTGAAGCCGCAGCGACTCCGGAATGGCGGCTTTGTCGGGCTGGTTGGATTCGGGCATGGATCAAGGGCCTTGGGCAATCGTTCGCTTGTGTGGGAAAGTTCCAGAAGAACGGCCGTCGTTCCAGCGGAATTTCGTCATGGTAGCGATTCATCCCCGCGGCTTTGTCTGCCGCCCTGCGCCCGGACACGGCGGCTGGACCAGCCTGATGCGGTGAAAAACCGGTCGCCCGCCGGCCGATCGTCGGTGAACCCGACCCATTCCGGTGCCGTTGCCTGCTGCTGAGTCTTTTCATTCGGCTTGGGGGAGGCTCCGGACAGCCGCGCGCTCCTGCGGCTTTGCGCGGGAGGCAATCCGGTTCTCCATCGCAAGCTTCCGCGCCAACAAGCCTTGCACGATCCTCACATGCATACCCCGGAATCACATGCCAATCCGTCCGGGCCTTCAAATCCCGCGCCGGAGATCCCGCGCGCTCCACAACACCCCGCCCGCCGCAGCGCCATTCCCGCGCATCCGCCGCGCACCGTCCTTGCGTTTCGAGGAAAACCTTTCCCGCGCCGCGACAAACAGTTCGTTCACGAAACCCTTGCTGCCGATCACCGCGCCGTCCGTGAAGTAACGCACCCGGCACATCAGCATTCCCGCCATCCCCAGATCCGGCAGAACCGTCTCGTTCTCCGCCGATTCCAACAACTCCGCCGTGTTCCCCGTCACCTGCCCCGCCTTGCCCACCTCCGCCGCTCCCTTTTTCCGCCCCAGCGCCATGCCCATCAAACGCCGGTAGATCCGTGAAACCCCAGGCCATTTCCCCGCGTCGAAACCCACCCCCTCGTGCGACAGGCAAGCCCGCACCAATCCCTCGCGCGCCTTCTTACCATTCCCCTTCCTCCCGCCACCCGCCGCTTCCCCATAACCGCTCCAGCGATACGCCGCCGGATCCGGAACCATCCCCGCCCTAACAGGATTCAAGTCGATGTAAGCGGCGATCGTCCGCGCCGCGATCCCGCTTTCCACGATCACACTCTTGAAGCGCTCCTCCCACAGCGTGCCGCACCGATCATGCTTCCGGTTGAACCAACGGGTGAAACGGATCAGCAAGGCCTTCATGAACTCGCTCAGGTTATGCATGCGATACGTGAAGCGGGCGTGAATCTCCGCCACCCGTTTCTCCCCGCCTGAAGCGGCCGCACGTGCCTCTGCCAACTCCTTGGCCACCTCCGCCACAAAGGCTTCCGTGGATGTCGCGCCAAGCCGCATGAGAAGCTCATCATCGGAAATCCCGCCCTCCGGCATCGGCGGCACCTCCAGCAGGACATGAAAGTGATTCGACATCACGCAGTAGGACAGCACCCGGCAGCCGGAGAACTTCTCCTGCATGCGCATGAAGGTGCGGAACTTCTCCCGTTCGTCATCGCCAAACACCATCCGCCGGTCCACCACGCGCGAGATGCAGTGGTAGATCGAGGGTTTGACCACCGAGTCCTTCCATGGTGCCAGCCAGCGGGCGCGTCGCATGGGGGGACCATACGGGGCCGCGCGCGGATTGCAAGAAAATTCCATACAAAATATCTGACACCTTGTATTGCACGATGTATCAATGGGCTCGGTGCGGGTCGTTTCCCTGCCGGATACGATACTCTTCCGGCGGTATGGAGAGAGAGCGTCCTCCCGCATCCGTGCGGCCGAATCAAGGATTCGTCGCCGGGTTCACATCAAGCGCCGCGCCGAGTGTGCGGGCAGGCCTGCCTCGCGGATGGCCGCGACGGTTTTTTCCACGGGATAAGCGGTTCTCCGGAATCCGAAAACGCGGCGCTCGCTGTCCCAGACGGTCCATGAGGCGCGGTTGTCGCCCGAGCGCGGCTGGCCGACCGAGCCGACGACGACGGCGAAACGGGTGCGGGGATCGAGGACAAAGCCATCCTCACCGCGCGGCCCGCCATCATTTGCCCCGGGAGACGAGAACCACTCCTGGCGGTGGGTGTGGCCGAAGAAACCAACGGGGATATCGAGGCGGCCAAGAAGGTCGAGCGTGGGCGCGGCGCCCCCTCCATCTAACAGATAATGCCAGCGTTCCGGTTCGTGAAGCGATGCATGGGAGGCAAGCGCACCGGGGATCGCGACCACGCGCGGCAGGGAGCCGAGCCAATCGACGTCGTCGGCATCGAGTTCCCGCATGGCGTGGCGGATGCCCGCCCAGACGGGATTGGCGCGGCTTTCGGCATCCGATGGAACAAAGCCACGGTGGCGTCGACCGGTGACGGTGTAATAGTCATGGTTGCCGAGGACACAAGGCGCGCCGGATTGGCGGACGAGTTCGACGCATTCCGCCGGATGCGGCCCGTATCCGACGATATCGCCGAGGAAAACGAAATCCCGGATGCCGAGGCGGTCCGCGTCCTCGATCACCGACAGCAGCGCGTGAAAGTTGGCATGGATGTCGGAGAGCAGGGCGATCCTTGGCACGGCTGGAAGATGATACGTTGTTGCGACTCGCGCTGTCTCAACAATTCGATGAATCCTTGAAACGTCCGGAGGAAATCAGGTGTCGATGCCAAGTTGCGCTTTCACGCGCCCGATTTCATCGGACAGCTCGCCCCATCCGGAGTATGCGTTTTCCAGCGCGCCGGCGATCCGTGCCACGGCGTTGGAGGTTTCGCGAAGCTTGCCGGCATCCGCGGCGACGGCGGGTGATGAAAGTGCGGCGGTGAGCGCGGCCTGGGCGGACTCGTATTCGGCGATCTTCGCCTCGAGGGTTTCCAATTCGGATTCCAACGGCTTGAGCAGCTTGTTGCGGCGTTCGCGCGATTCCGCTTCCGCGCGACGCTGGTCCTTGCGTGAGACCGGGGCGGCGCCCGCGGTTTTGTCCGCGGCGTTGGATGTCCGCGCGGCCCGGGTGTTCGCTGGCTTGGCCGCCGCGCCGTTCTCCTCGGCGGTTTTTTCGAGATAATAGGTGATGTTTCCCGAGAAAAGCCGCGGCGCCTCGCCGGGGCGGAACTCAAGCGTCCTGGTCACCAGCGGATCGAGGAACGAGCGGTTGTGGGAAACGATGAGGACGCTTCCCGGATAATCGGCGAGCGCCCGCTGGAGGACATCCTGGGACTGCATGTCAAGGTGGTTGGTCGGCTCGTCGAGGATGAGGAAATTCGCCGGGCGCAGCAGCATGCAGACGAGGGCCACGCGCGAGCGTTCGCCGCCGGATAGCACGCCCACTTTCTTGAAGACATCATCGCCGCGGAACAGGAAACAGCCCAACAGATTCCGCGCGTGGGGGGCTGACTCGCGGGATGCGGCGGCCTCGACGGTTTCGAGGATGGTGCGGTCCGGATCCAGCTCGTCGGCGTGGTTTTGCGAGAAGAACGAGCACGCCACCTTGTGGCCGAAGGCGTGGCCGCCCTCGTCCGGCGCCTCCTGTCCGGTGATGAGGCGGCAGAAGGTGGATTTGCCCGCGCCGTTCGGTCCGACGATGGCGACCTTCTCGCCCTTGTTGATCTCGAAGTCGAAGCCGCTGAAAACGGTGAGCGGGCCGTAGCGCCTGGTGACGGCATCGAGTTTCGCCACCATGTGTCCGGAGTTCGGCGGCGGCGGAAACCTGAAGCCCATCACCGCGTCATCGCGCTCGGGCTCGGGGATGCGCTCGATCTTCTCAAGCATCTTGACGCGCGACTGGACGAGCGTGGCCTTGTTGGCGGAGGCGCGGAAGCGGTCGATGAAGCGCTGGATCTCGGCGATTTCGCGCTGCTGCGCCTCGTATTGCTTGCGCCGGGTTTCGCGGCGCAGCACGGACTCGCGCTCGAAGTGGCTGAAGTTTCCCGCATACTCCTCGGCGCGGCCGCGGGAGAAGGCGATGGTGCGGGTGCAGAGCTTGTCTAACAGGCCGCGGTCGTGGGAGATGAGGATGATGGCTCCCGGATAGTTGACGAGATGGTTCTCCACCCACACCTGGGTGCCGATGTCGAGGTGGTTGGTGGGTTCGTCCAGCAGCAGGACCCCGGGTTCCTGAAGGAACAGCTTGGCCATGGCGATGCGCATCTGCCAGCCGCCGGAAAACTGGGAGCAATCGCGCGTGAAATCCCTTTCACGGAAACCGAGACCCTTGAGCACGGATTCGATGCGCGGCTTCATGCGCGAGGGGTCGGTGGCGTCGAGCCTGAGTTCCAGGCCGCCGATTTCCTCCAGCATCTCGGCGTAGGGAGATGAGCGGGGGTCGAGTTTTGCCAACTCGTGGGAAAGGCGCTCGATCCTCGCGCGCAGCTCGATGGTTTCGCCGAAGGCGGACTCGGTTTCCTGCCAGAGGGTTCTGCCGCGCACATGGATGCCTTCCTGCGGCAGGTAGCCGGCGCGCGTGCCCCGGGGCATCACCACCGCCCCGCCGCTGGCCCGGATGATGCCGGCGATGCATTTCATGAGCGTGGACTTGCCCGCGCCGTTGTGACCGGCGAAGGCGATGCGCTCGCGCGGCCGCACGCTGAACGACAGGTCGCTGAAAAGAACGCGCGCGCCGAACTCGACGCGCAATGACTGGACGGAAATCATCGGGCGCGGAGCTTGCACGCCCGGGCGGCGGGGTCAATCGCGGAGCCGCCGCGGGCCTGGATGCCAAATGCCCCGCCGAAAATGGCGGAACGGCCGCCGCTTTACCGGATGGCCGCCTTCACCGCGGCGGCCAGGGCGGCGGCCCGATCTGTTAGGTGGGCGTGGCTGGGCGTTTCGAAGGTGAAGGAAAGCGGGCAACCGAGCTTGGCGAGGAAGATCGCCTCCGGCCAGCCGCCCGGCACGTCGGCCTCGGCCTCATGATGGATCCAGCCGGGAGCGCGCGGCGTGTGACCGTCGATCTCGTCACCCGCATCGGGTTCGAACCATGGTTTCACCGCGTCGAGAATGGTTGCGGCGCGGGTCGGGATGTCCGGACCGAGGTTTATCTCATAAAAATAGAATCCGCGGGCCTCCCAATCCTCGTGAAGCGAGAGGAAAAGATCCGGTACGGGACGGGATTCTAGCCACGCGGCGTGGGCTTTCACTTCGTCTGTGGAGCGCCGCAGGTAGTCGCGGTTGAGGTCGATGCCATCGGCGTTCCCTCGGGTGGCGAGCGCGAGGCCGGTGGGATTGGCCGCCGGGCAAAGCGCCCAGCGGATGCCATGGGGAAACGCGCCGGATTTGACCAATTCCAACAACGCGAGCGGTCCGGCCGGTTCGTCACCATGCATGCCGGCGGAAACATAGATCGAGCGACCGGTTTCACCGCGCTCCCAAACGGACAGGGGACCGGCGGGAGTGTCCGCGAGGTCCCGCCGCGCGAATCCGGCCGCATCCGCCGCGCTGGTGAAATCGGACAGGTAGGTGGACCAGTCGAAGCCTCGGTTCATCGGATGAATCATGCACGGCCGGCGCGCGCCGGGCAACCATCGATCGGGGGGGCATGCTTTCCGGGTTTGCCAAAGCGGTGTGGGTTGGCGAAGAATCGTCCCGTGTCCGGTGGTTTTCTCATTGTTGCGGAAGACGGGAGCATGGTTCCTTTGGCGGGCGGCTGCACAATCGGCCGTCAGGAGGGAAACCAGATTCTCCTAAGCGATGAACGGGTTTCCCGGCAGCACGCCCTGATCCAGTGGCAGCGGACGGATTCCGACGGAGCCGGCGGATACCTGCTCATTGATCTGGGCAGCAGCAACGGCACCTTGCTGAACGACGTGAGGATTTCCCGACCCACCATTTTGAGCGATGGTGACGAAATCGACATCGGCGGGCACTTGATCGAATTCCGCGGCCCGTCCGGTCCCGGGTCCGGCGCCGGGGAAACCCTGGGCTCCACGGTGCTCGATATCCGCAAGCGCTCGCTGTGGCTTATGGTAGGAGACATCGTCGGCTCCACCCGCCGATCCCGTGAGATTGCCCCTGAAGACGTGCCAAGGCTCAACGGCGCCTGGTTCAAAACGTGCCGGGATCTCGTGGTGGATCATGGCGGGCAAATGAACCAATACCTTGGTGACGGGTTTCTCGCCTTTTGGGAGGACACTCTGGGTGCGAAAGAGTATCTTCCCCCCCTGTTGCGGAAGTTCGTCCGCTTGCAGGAAGACGCTTCGCCGGGTTTCCGATTGGTGCTGCACTACGGACAAGTGGTGCTCGGCAGCGTGCCGACGCTGGCCAGCCTGAACCTTCACGGCCCAAGCGTAAACTTCGTGTTCCGAATGGAGAAGTTCGCGGGCTCCCTGGAGCTGCCGCTTCTGCTCAGCGCCGAGGCGGCGGCGGCCTTGCGGCTTGAGACGGAATCCACTCATCACACGGGACTCCCCGGGTTCGACGGCATACACGATCTGGTTGTTCCGCGCTTGCCGGACGGTTAACGCCTGACGGGTCGGTATATTCTCAACCAACCGGTTTTGAGATCCGCGAGCCGAAGCGTGTCCCGCCGGACCACTTTGCGTCCCCAGTTCTGGTGGAATACCGCCATTTCACCGGTCGCCGCGTCCGCGCACTCGACCACGGCAGTGTGATGCGCCGCGCTCATCCGGTAGGTGCCTCCGTTTCCGGATTTTCCTTCAAACCTCGCGTCGCGGAACTGCACGATGTCTCCCGGATTCACGCCAGAGATGGAAGGTATGCCCTCCACTCCCTTCCTCGTGGCCCGGACCGTGGCGGAATGTTTGCCCCAGACATAGTCCCCCGGGCCGGGATGATCACGACCCATTCCCGCGGCTCCGGACGCTTTCAGGGCGCGAACGGCCAGACTCGCGCACTGGCCGTCACCGACCTTCCGCGACAGATTGGAGCGACAAAACGCGACCACGGATTTCCCAAGAGCGCTTCCGCCGGCGCGAAAGTCGATCCCGGCGGCGAGACGGGCGCTCGACGGGGCGAGGCTCGCCAGCGGAATCCGGTGGACCACGCCGTCCTTCCGGAGAGAGAGAAACGTGTCGTCCAGACCAACGAACTCGGCCCGGATGGTGCGTCCGGAGTGATTGGTCCAGACATGGGATTCCCGCGCGAAGGACGCGGCGCTGGTAACAAGGGCCGCAAGTAAAGCGGTGGCGGGCGGGATGCTAACGAATTTCATGTCTTCGGATGGTGGGATTCACCATGACTGACCGTCAGGCCCGGAAGACTTGCGCCGGAATCCGGAAAACGATCCGCAACGGCGAGCGGAACATCCGCCGATTTCCTCATTGCCGGCATCGGCCCCTTTCATCTATCCTCTCCCTTGTGTTAGCATCGCCATTCACCCCCCTCCGGTCGGACTATCGGCGCCTTTCCCGCATCCGGGCCTGATTCCGCAACCAGCGATCCCGCCTTCATGGAAAACGCCACTCCACCCGATCCATATCCGGAAGAAGCGTCTTCCGGCGGCCCCCGCGGCCAGTTCCGGTTGCACGAAGGCGGGCTGCTGTTCGGCCGCTACCGGCTGGTCCGCGAACTCGGCCGCGGCGGCATGGGGCTGGTGTTGCGCGCCACCGACATCGAACTTGGAATCGACATGGCCCTCAAGCTGGTGCCGGACCTTCTCATCCACGATGAGGAGGCGCTTCGGGATCTGCGTCAGGAGGTTCTGCGCGGCATGGCGCTCACCCATCCGGGCATTGTCCGGACCCATGGCCTCGTCCGGGACCGGAGCATGGCGGCCATCGTCATGGAATTCGTGGACGGCGGCACCTTTCACGACCTCAAGCGCCTCCAGCCGGGTGGATGTTTCGATCCCGCCGAACTCGAACCCTGGCTGCAACAACTCGGACCCGCGCTCGATTACGCGCATTTCGAGATTCAACTCGCCCACCGCGACCTCAAGCCCCGCAACCTGATGTATACCTGCGGCGGACGCATCAAGGTGGCGGACTTCGGCATCTCCTCCAGTCTCGGCGACTCCATGACGCGAAGCACCGCCGCCAGTCCCTCCAGCGGCACTCCCTACTACATGAGCCCGCAGCAGGTGATGGGCGAGCGCCCGAGCCACCTTGACGACATACACGCCCTCGGGGCCACCTTGTACGAACTGCTCACCGGCAAACCGCCCTTCCATCAGGGAGAGATCATTCATCAGGTGCTGGAGAAGCAAGCTCCGCCGATGAACACCCGCCGGGCGGAGTTGGGTGTCAGCGGCAAGAGTCCGGTTCCGCACACATGGGAGAGGGTTATCGCCTCCTGCCTGGCCAAGGATCCGGCGGCGCGGCCCGCATCGGCGGGCGAAATCGTGCGGGCGCTCGCACCGGGCGAATCCGCCGCGGTGGAGATTCGCACGGCCCGCCCCAGCCAGGGAAACGGAAAGTCCCGACGGATCGCCGGCCTTGCATCCGCCGCTTTCCTGGCCTTCGCCGGAATCGGCACATGGGCTTGGGTTTCCGGTCGCCAGGATTCGGAGCGGCGGAATGTGGAGGTTCCGCCCGTTCCGCGGATACCGGAGAAACTGCCGGCCGCGGTGGTCGGACGGGAGTTTGTTTTTCGGTTGGACGCCCAGGGCGGTGCGGAACCCTACTCGTGGACAACGCCGACGGACTCACTTCCGCAGGGTGTCTTTCTTGATTCCGACGGACGCCTTCACGGTATTCCCGAAGCGGCCGGGAGCCACGAAATCGACCTGACCGTCACCGATTCGAGGAAATCGGTCGGTCAGGCTCAAACGGTTTTCCATGTCGATCCGGCGACTGATGACCCCGCCATCGCACCGGCACCCGCGACCGAGCCTTTGCGCATCGTGACCCCGAAGGTTCTGCCCGCCGGGATCGCGGACACCCCCTACGATTTCCATCTCATGGCCGAGGGGGGAACCCCTCCCTACCAATGGGCCCTCGACTCCGGATCACCCCCTCCCGGGGTTTCCTTACAGCCTGACGGAGGACTCGCGGGCGTCCCCGGCCAGGCTTACAGCGGGGGATTCGTGGTCCGTGTCACCGATGGCGCCGGGGTCTCGCTCGTCGCAAGCATCGCCCTGAGCATCGGGCCGCGCCCCGAATCCGCGGCCGGGAAGCCTCCCGGGCCGGAGCCAATCAAGTCATCCAAGGACAAGCCTTTCACCAATTCCCTTGGCATGGAATTCGTTCCGTCGGGAACTCCCGGAGTGCTGTTCGCCACATGTCTAACCCGTGTGCGGGACTTCCGCGTGTTCACGAAGGACGCCGCTCCCGACATGTCGGGCATGGTCGTCGGCATCGAAAAAGGCGGTGAGGCAAAATACAAACGCCTGTCCCTTTCGTGGGAAGATCCCGGTTTTGTCCAGACCGACGAGCATCCCGTATGCGCCGTTTCCTGGACCGATGCGATGAAGTTCTGCGATTGGCTCACCAACCGCGAACTGGCCGAAGGAAGTCTTCCCCGCGGTTATCGCTACCGGCTCCCCCTCGACGCGGAGTGGCTGACAGCGCTCGACCTGCGGCCGGGCCATGCCTCGGTCCGCTTCCCCTGGGGAGCGGGCCCGCCGCCCAACTACCGCTGCAATCTCGCCGGGGCCGAAATACGCAACGGCGAGATTCCCGCCAAATGGGTTTTCATCGAGGGGTTTCGCGACAGCGCTCCCTTCCCCTCGCCGGTTCGCCACTTTCCGGCGAACCGGCTGGGTATTCACGATGCGTTCGGAAACCTCTGGCAGCACTGCATGGACCCCGCGGCCGGAGACAATGAGAAGCGCATCCTTCGCGGCGGATCCTGGCTTTCCTCGGATGCCGACGAGCTTGCCCTCACCGCGAAATTCCACAGGCTGACATCCATCAGGAGTGTTGACGCGGGATTTCGCTGCGTTCTCGCGCCCTATCACCCGGATCAACCATGAAACTCCGCCCCAGATCTCCCGTCATGGCCTTGCTCGCCGGTTGGCTCGTTTCCTCCGCCAATACCGGCGCGGAAGATGCCGTCCACGGCTGGCTCAGTTGGACGGTCGCCAACGGCAAAACCGTCCGCGCGCGGTTCGTCTCCCTCACTGAAAACCAGGTCTCCCTCACGCTCGAAGGAGGCCGCCGGATCGTCGTCCCTCTCGAACGGCTCGACAACGCAAGCAGGAACCAGGCGAGGGAGGCGGCGCTGCGTGAGGCGGACCGCCCCATCGAAACCATCCGCGGCATGTCCTTCGTCCGCGTCCCGCGCGGCCGCTTCCGCATGGGCAGCCCGCCGGGCGAGGAAGGTCGCGTCACCAACGGAACCTCCGGAAACAATCCCGCCGGAAACGAACTCCTCCAACCCGGCGAACGGGAACAGGCAAAACCGTCGGACTACGAAACCGAGCGCAGGGTGGATATCACCCGCGATTTCTGGATGAAGAGAACGGAGGTAACGTGGAAAGAATGGAACGAGGTTCGCAACGAAGCCCTGGGCCACGGCTACGTCGATATCGGCGAGGGGCGGAACGGCTTTGAAGGCGACGCCTCCGGCACCCATCCCGTCACCCGTATCACCTGGCTCGATGCGGTCAAATGGTGCAATGCCAAGAGCCAGATCGAGGGACTCGCTCCGGTCTATCATATCACAAACGACTTCAGTGGCGCGGCGGTGTTCAAGACCGGCACACAGATTCCCGTCGCCAACTGGAATGCCCGCGGATACCGGCTGCCCACCGAGGCGGAGTGGGAATACGCATGCCGTGAAGGGCGCAGCACCGGATCGAGGGCCACCTACGCCACCCTCGGTGGGATCGCATGGTATGCGGACAACAGCGGCGGCAATACCCATCCCGTCGGGACCTATCCCGCGGGCACCCGCTCCGGACAGCCGCACGGGTTCGGCCTTGTCGATCTGCTCGGCAATGTGGCCGAGTGGTGCTGGGATTGGAGCGGCACCTTGGTCGAAGAGGAAACACGGGATCCGCGGGGGCCGCTTACAGGATCCTTCCGGGTCTTTCGCGGAGGCTCGTGGGCGGATCCTTCCCGCTGCTGCCGGGCGGCATACCGCGGCCCCTTCAGCCCCTCTCCTCCCGAAAGCGCGATGATCGGATTCCGACCGGTCTGCGGACGCGATCCCGCGACACCAAATCCCGAGGCCCGATGAGATTCACACTCAGAACGCTCCTGGTGACCCTGATCGCGGCGGCCACACCGCGCCCCGCCGCAAAAGACGCGTCCGCCGACCACGGATTCGAGTTTGTCTCCATTCCCGCAGGCAGGTTCGGGCTGGGAATGCACAAGGACATGCTCGTGGGTGTCGCGAAAAACGCCGCGTTTCTCCGGAAGGATGAGCCATATCGCTCGGCATCGGTTTCGCGGCCCTTCATCATCAAGGCGACGGAGGTTTCCTGGGCGGAATGGAAGAAGGTCGCCAATGCCGCGGGAAATCACGGCTATACCGACATGGGCGAAGGCTGCGACGGCTACAAGGGAGACGGATCCGGCGAGCACCCTGTGACCAACATCTCGTGGTGGGACGCGGTGAAATGGTGTAACCTCCTCAGCGAAACCGAAGGGAAGGACCCGGTCTATTTCATCTCCGAGCCCTTTGAGAAAACCAACGTCCTCCGCAGCGGCAGTCCCGAAAAAATCGCCGTCAACTGGAATTCGGGCGGTTACCGGCTGCCCACCGAGGCGGAATGGGAATACGCATTGTCAAAGGCGGGACTCGCCCCCGGGCAAGCCGAGCCCGACGGCTGGCACCAGCAAAACAGCGAGGGAAACACCCACCCGGTTGGCAGCCGGCCGAGCGCGACATCCAAGAAGCTCCATGACATGTGCGGCAACGTCGCCGAGTGGTGCTGGGACTGGATCGGACCGGTGACACCGCACGGCTATGAAGCCGATCCCAAAGGCCCGGCAAGCGGCACCCACCGCATGTTCCGCGGAGGCTCATGGGCGGACCATCCGATGTGCTGTCGCGCCACCTATCGCGGCGATTTCTCACCAAAGCCACCCCGCTCGCCATGGATCGGTTTCCGGCCGGTTCGCATGAAACCCGCCGCACCATGACCCTTTCACGCCTGATCCGGCTGGCTGCGGCTTCGGCGATGACCGCAGGCGGCTTCGCCTCCGACAAACCGCCGCCGGATGACGTCGGCCTCCAGCAATGGACCTCCCGGGACGGGCGGACGATCCGCGCCCACTTCATCTCGATGGACGAGAAACAGGTGATGCTTTCCGACTCCATCCGTCCCATCGGGGTTCCGATCGCCCGCCTCGACAAGGCAAGCGTCGGGCAGGCCCGCCGCCTTGCCGGGATTATCGGTGTCTACCGAAACGTCCGCAACGGCCGCTTCGACATGGGCAGTCCGGATCACGAGCCCGGCCGGTCAAACAACGAATCGCTGCGGCCGGTGCAAACCGGTTCGTTCGCCATCAAGTCCACTGAAGTCACATGGACCGAGTGGAACGCCGTCCGCACGTTTGCCGTCCTCAACGGCTATGCCGACCTTTCCCCCGGTTCCAACGGAGCCACCGGCCCTGACACCGAACTCAATCCCGTGGTCGAGGTGAGTTGGTGGGATGCCGTGAAGTGGTGCAATCTGAAAAGCCAGCTCGAAGGCAGAACTCCGGTCTACCGCCTGCCCGGGAGCGGGGGAAATGCCAGGGCCGTCTTCAAGACCGGAACCCCGATCATCGAATGCGACTGGAATGCCAGCGGATACCGGCTGCCCACCGAGGCGGAGTGGGAATTCGCCTGCCGGACCCGCAATTCCAAGTGGGCGTTTCACACCGGGCCAATCCGCGAAACCGGTGCCGGGCCTGTGGACCGCAACCTCGATCAAGCCGGCTGGTTTGCCGGAAACAGCGGGGGAAAACTCCGCCCGGTCGCGGGAAAAACCCCGAATTCGCTCAACCTCCACGATCTCCATGGGAACGCCGCCGAGTGGTGCTGGGACTATTACGATCCGTCTCCCGGCACGCAAGAGGTTATCAACCCGAAGGGTCCGTCAACCGGTGACCAGCGGGTTGTTCGGGGAGGATCGTGGAACGAACCCGCCGCCAACTGCCGCGCCGCATCGCGAACCAGCGCCTCACCCGGAACGAAACGGCCCACCATCGGATTTCGGGTAATCCGCAGGCAATGACCCGATTGATTCATCCGCGGAGGGCTCGTCGCCACATATATCATCTGATGTCTATTTCCCCACCGTGGCGGGAACGGCCGCCGCGCTGACGGGATCGCCTTCCCGGAGCATGGCGTTGGGAATAAAGATCCCCGCGGCAAGCCGCGGGGGTCTTTATTGATATCATCACCGCGTTGCGGCCGTTGAGGCGCGCGATGTTGGTGCTGATCGCCTCGCCGTCGCGGACGTTCGCCACGTCACGCAGCAGAATGGTTTTTCCGTTCACCGAGCGCAGCGGAAGATCGAGGAAACCCTGGATGTTTTCCGGACTGGCGTTGATCTCCACCGGCAGCTCGCGTCCGCCCTCGCGCAGGATGCCGGAGGGAAGCGTGAGGTTCTGGCGGCTGACCGCGGCGCTGACCTCGGCGGCGGAAATCGAGTGGGAGCTGAGCGCGACAGGATCCAGATCCACCATCACCTGCCGCGCCGCGCCGCCGTACGGCAGCGAGATCCGCATGCCGGGGATGCTTTGCAACCGGGCACGGAGCGTGAGACGCGAGTAATCGAAGAGCTGGCCGCTGGTCATGGTGTCGGACGACATCACCAACTGGACGATCGGCACGCTCGAAGGGCTGGTCCTGATCACCAGCGGCGGCGTGGTGCCGGTGGGCATCCGGCGGAGGATCGTTTGGGAAACACCGGTCACCTGGGACATCGTGGTGTTGATGTCCACGTAGGGCTGGAAGCGGAGTTTCACCAAGGCGATGCCGTTCGAGACTTCGGAACGGACCTCGCGGAGGTCATCAACGTTGTTCAGCGCGGCGATTTCCGAAAATGACGAGATCCTGGAGGCCATTTCCGTCGCGTTCAGGCCGGTGTAGGTCCACACCAGAGTGATTTCCGGGCTCTCCACGCGCGGCAGGATGTCGGTGGACATCCTTCTGCCGGACGTGATCCCGAAAAGCAGGATCAGGATGGCAACGACACCGATGGTGTATTTGTAACGGAGGGCGAAAAGGACGATCCACATGTGGCGGGAAAGGGCTGGAAACGGAAACGGCGCCCGGAAATCGTCCCTGACGGAAGATCCCTAGCACGAAAGAGGCCGGAGGCAATTGTTAGATCGCCGGGCGAATCGCATTCCGCGGACCCGGATGACCTCAGTATTGCCCTTCCCAGGGGGTGTCCGGGGGGGCGATGTCGAGCATGGAGGAAATGTGGCGGGCGGTGAGTTCGCCCATGGTCTGGCACTCCCGGTAATGGGTGCCGCCGCCGTGCATGCGGTCGAGTTCGCGGGCGAGGATGGCGACGTGCTCCCGCGGGGCGAGTTCCTCGCGGCGCATGATGCCCAGCAGGGCGCGCAGCCGGCCGCTCTCGACCTTGGCGCGGCGGGCCATCTGGGCGTGTTCCTCGGCGACGTATTGGTCGATGCTCTTGCGGTTGAGAACATCGAAGGCCAGCTTGGTAACCGCGCGGTTGGACTTGAAACGGAAGGCGAGATAGATGTTTCCCTTTCCCTCGTAGGACTGCTGGTCGAAGTCGATGGCACGGACGCGGTACTGGACCTCCTCGAAGTCCGGGGTGATGTCCACCACGTAGTTCACGCTGCGCATGTCGCCAAGCAGGCGGATGAAGGTGCGTTCGTTGAACTTGGTGAATTCCTTGGCGATGCGCACCTTGTTGAGTCCCGGCTGGTTGAGGTATTCGCGCAGGAACATGTCGCCCGGCACGCCGGCGATGTGTTCCTCGATGAGGGTGTTGCCGTTGACGAGGTAGTTGATGCGGTTGGGCGAGAGGATGTGCTCAAGCTCCAGGCCGTAGATGCGCGAGGCGTCCGCGTGCTTGACGTAGAAGTAGTCCGAGTTGTCGTTGAAAAGGTTGGTGATGCGGATGCGGAACGGGCGGGAGTTTCCGAAATCCCCGAAATCGATGCGATCCACCAGCAGGTGCTCGTGTTGCTCGGCATCGCGTCCGAGTTTCAGCTCGCTGTAAATCTGGGTGAGGCGCGGACGCAGTTCGGCGAAGACCTCGGGCGGATACATCACCGTGAGCCAAAGCGTCTCGCGGCCGCGCGGATCCTCGTAGGGAATCGCGCCGGTGAAGCGGCCGAGGTCGTTGTAAACGCGCGGAATCTCCCGCTGGCGGTCGAAGTGGTAGAGGTACTGCCGCAGCGCCTGCGAGACGGGGTAGCGGATCTTTCGCCGGGCGATCACGGGGGAAGCCTGGGGGAGCGGAGCACGGGATGCGAGCCCGGGTTTTCGCAAATAACAAGAGACAGAAACAATTGAATTTTTCTTACCCCTTTTCCGTTTCCCAAACCCATCACCCCGAGTCCCGGTCCATGGGCTTTCCGGCGCGGCGATTCGGCGATTGAAAGCCCGGGGCCCCGGCGCGAGTATCGGGTGGCGATGAATAGGCGATTGTTTCTGACTGGATCGATGGCCGGCACTTTCGGGGCGGTGGCGCTCGGTGCCGGGGAGAATGACGGCGAAACCCCCGCTCTGATGCGCACCCCGGCCTCGGTGATGGCTCCGCGCGAGGATGGTGTGGAGGTGGTGTGGGCGGTGAGCCGCCTGTGCCGCGGCTGGGTGGAATGCCGCGAAACAGGCGGTGAGGCGCGGCGGTTTGCGGCGGATGATTACGGTTTCGTGCCGCAGGGTGACGCGATCCTGCGGGTGCGGCTCACGGGATTGAAACCCGGCGCCGCCCACGAACTGCGCGTGGTGGTCGAGAGTGCCGATGCGGCGAAAACCCGCGAGGAAACGCCATGGAAGCCCTTTCGCACACTCGCTCCGGCGGGCCCGGCCGCGCACTTCGTCGTATGGAACGACACCCACGAGCACCATGATACAATCCGCAAGCTCGACGAGGTGACCCCGGCCGCGGATTTCCTGCTGTGGAATGGCGATACCTGCAACGACTGGCATCAGGAGGAATGGCTGGTGCCCACGCTCCTGAATCCGGCCAAGCGCGATATCACAAAGGGCCGGCCCTTGTTGTTATCATGGGGAAACCACGACGTGCGCGGCAAGTGGGCGTTCAGGGTGAGCGAAATGATCGCCACGCCGCATGGCCGGCCGTTTTTCGCATTCCGGCATGGCCCGGTGGCTTTTGTTTGTCTGCATACCGGCGAGGACAAACCGGACGATCACCCGAGTTTCGCCGGCAGGGTGGCCTTTGAGCCGATGCGACATGAGCAGGCGGCCTGGCTGAAAGAAGTCACCCGGCGTCCCGAAATCCGGGATGCGCCATACAAGGTGGTTTTCTGCCATATCCCGCTGCGCTGGACCAACGAACCCGCGGTGACCGAATATCAGAAAGGGGGCTACGACCATTTCGCACGATCATCGCGCGAGGCCTGGAACGACGCGTTGGTCGCATGGGGCGCACAGGTGGTCATCTCCGGCCACACCCACCGCGACGCGTGGATTCCCGCCGACGGGAAGTTTCCATACGGCCAATTGGTATCCGGCGGCCCGAAGATGGATGCCGCGCGATGGATCGAGGGCAGGGCGAACGCGGATGGCCTCACTCTGGTCATGCGCGATCTGGCCGGCGCCACGGTTCGCGAGGTGAAACTTCCGCGCGCGTGATTCCGGATTTGGCAAACCGGCCGTCACGCGCCAGATTGCGCGCACGATGATCCGTTTTCTCCATACCCGCATCCGCGTGCGCGACCTCGACCGCTCGGTCGCCTTCTATCAGCATCTCGGCTACACCATGCGCGAGTTCAAGGACTCTCCGCAGGGCAACAAGCTCGCCTTTCTCACGCTTCCGGGCAACGAGGTGTTCCTCGAACTCTGCCATTCGCCCGATTACACCGCCACCTGCCCGGAAGACCTGATGCATACCGCGCTTGGCGTGGATGATATCATTTCCTACTGCGACAAGGTCGAGAAGGCTGGCATCGAGATCTGGCCCTCCGGCTGGCGCGAGAAGTTTCCCTCCGGCGCGCGCAAGATGGCGTTTGTCACCGATCCGGACGGATACGAGGTGGAGATTCTGGAAAACTGAGCGCCGCCCCCTGATCAACGCCACGCGGTCAGGGTGATCTTTCCGCCGCCTTTGACCATTCCGCCGTAACCCTCGATCTTCACCGGCGCGGTGATGGTGAGACGGCCACCCGCCACGCGGGCACGGACCTTGGATTTCACCGCGAGTTTCACCTTGTGGATGAGGAAACGCCCTTCGAGCTTGAGGCGGACCGGCTTCGCGACCGTGCCTGTGAATCCCCCGTTAACCTCGCGCAACTTCACCCGGCGCGGGCCGCTGGCGCTGAAGTCGCCATCGATACCGAGAACATTGAAGTTCTCCATCAGGTCCTCCCACTGCCACTTGTACAGTGGCAGGCTGTCGTTTTTGATCTCGATTTTCCCGCCGCGCAGCAGCGCGTTTCTCATATCGGACTTCGAAATCGAGACCGTGCGGCCGTTCACCTTGAAGTTGCCGGACACCTTGGTCACGCGATAGACTCCGTCGGCCCCACCCGCCAGGGCGGATGGAAACGTCGCGACCAGAGCGACAAGCGCGGTCCCCAGTGGCAGGAGTTTCCCGAAAAACCGGGGAATCGGAGACGGGCGGAAGGCGATCGATCGGGTCATGATCCCCGCAAGCTCGACGGTATCTTTCACATGTCAACCCGGAATCCCGTATCCCCTCAAGCCCGGGCCAATACCGCGGCCACCGCCCTGACCGCACCATCCGTAGCGAAAGCCCCGGCTGTTAGAGCGATGCGCTCCCCCGCATCAAAAGCGTTTGGATCGAGCTGTTCCGGTCCGGGCACGATCACCGCCGCGCGCCCGCGCCGGACAGCGGTCTCCACCAGCGCTTCGCATGATGCCTCGCCCGGGTCACCCACCACCACCACCTGGCCGCAGTTGACCAGAAGTTTCTCAAGAGCCTCCTCGCGCAGGCGCATCGACGGATTCGCCGTATCGAGGAAAGTCACTCGCGCGTCCCGGTAGCGCATCCTGAGCTGTTGGACCAGCCAGTCCGTCCGCTTTGGCGAAAGGGTTGTCTGGCACACCGCGCCAAAGGCCGGAGCGTATGCCAGTCTGGCCGTGTCCGTGGTGTCCTCGATCACCACCGCTCCCGCTGCGGCGCCTCCCGAAATCGCAATCGTTTCCGGATCCTCGTGGCGGCCGATCACAAGCGCTTGCGCCCCCTCGATCTTCAGCAAACCGAGCGCCACCTGTGCCCGGCGCACCTTTGGCGCGGTCAAATCCTCGATCCGCCCCTCGTGCCGCTCCCACTCGCGCCGTTTCCTCGCGGATACCCCGCACAAGGGGATCGCCACATGGCGAAAACGCGGGAAATCCGCCTCTTCCACCTCCTCAATCACGCCTGCCCTCTCCAATAGCCGGCTCACCCCCTGATCCGGCATGAAGCGCCCGGCCACCGCCACCCGACCGACCGTCGCAAGCCTCAGCACCCGGTCCAGCGCCGTCCGGGTATCGTCGTCCATTCCCAACGCGCCGGCAACCTGCATGGTGAAAGGTTTCCCACCAGGCGGCATGTAGCGGCGCTCCTCAAGGTTGGCATTCGCTTTGTTAAACAAAGTTTGTTGGCGCGGCGTTGGGTGAAATCGCTTCATGACAGGAAACTTTGTAATACAAAGTTTGTTCTCCGCAAGAGAAAAATCTCAGCGCCCGAGGTCCAGGATCTTTTCCAGCACCCCCAAATAGGAAACGAACGCCTGCCTGCCCGCTTCGGTCAGCGCGTAAAGCGTCTGCGGCCGACCATCGCCCGTCAGTTTCTCGCCCTCGATGAAACCGGCCTTTTCCAAGGTCCGCAGGTGGGTGATCAGGTTGCCGTCGGACATGTCGAGTTCCGCCTTGAGATCCTGAAACGCCCACGCGTCCGCACGCGAGGCGAGCAGCGTCATGATGGAAAGCCGCCCCTTCTCGTGGATCGTCCGGTCCAGTTGGGAAAAATCGATCATGCCTTGTTTTCCTCGCGCCGCCCGGTGGTGACGATCAAAGCGCCGTAAACCAAGTGGAACCCGCCGAAAGCCACCGCCATCAGCCGCGAGGCGTTCACCCGGATGACCACTTCCCGGTCCAATTGCACGATGTTCGCCACCGTTGCCAGGCAGACCAAACCGAAAACCGCGAAGGCCCAGCCGAGCCACACCATCGACTTCGGCGCGAATTCCCGGATCGCCAGCAGGGCCAGTCCGTAGTGGGCGATCCACATGCACGCGGCAGCCTCCTTGTTTCCCACCCGGATGAAGACCATCCCCAGAAATCCTCCCACCAACAGCGAGGGCAAGGCACCCCTCAGGGCCATCCGCAGGCCCTGGCTCCAAAAGGGACGCGCGTGCAGCGCCTTCATCCGGAAAAGCTGGAAAATATAGAATCCCAGCACCACCGCCAGACCGCCGATCCAGATCCACGCCCAATCCCATGGCATGCGCTTCTCGGAAAGCCAAGCCACCCCCAGCGAGATCGCCCCGCCCACCAGCGCCGTTTCCCCGGACAAGGCCCGGAAAATCGTCGCCCGCTCCATCATCGAACGAATCACCCGCAGTTGCTCGGCCGCTTCCTCACGTGTCGTCATGCCATTGCTTTGCCATGCAAAGCCCACTGCCCGCAAGTCGGAAAATCCCCACACGGCACCCGCAATAATTTTCTTACTATTTGTCTGAAAAATTGTATGGTGGCGGCTGCCGGATGCGGCTTGTGCCATGAGGGAAGGTGCTCCAGCCTCGACGAATGCACGCGACCACCACGACCGCTGCCGTTCTCCTGTTTCTGACCGGCACCCTGATACCCGCCGCTTCGGCCGCTCCGGAGCTTCCCTTCAAGGCCGACTTTTCGCGATTTCCCGGCGACGTCTGGAACATCCACGGCGGAGAATGGGCGGTGAAGGACGGCGCGCTGGGAGTTCGGGGCGGCACCGGCCCGAAGGCGGAGATCGCGGGGCTGACCGCGACGGATTTCCAACTCGACGTGGAACTCCGCGCAAGCGCCGGCGCCCAGGCCGGCGTGGTCTTCCGCAGCACGGGCTTATCGGACGGCATCGACGGCTTTCACGGATATTTCGCCGGCATCCGGGCCGGGGAAAACCTCGTCCTGTGGGGCGCGGCCGACCCCAAGTGGCGTTCCATCGCGTCGCGCCCGTCCCGGGTGATGGCGGACACCTGGTATCATCTGCGCATCCGGGTCAGCGGAAACAACACGAGGATCTTCGTCGATCCCGCGCCGATCACCGATCGGACATGGCCGATCTTTGACGGCATCGACCCCGCCTGCGCCCGGGGCGGCATCGCCCTGCGCGCCCTCGACGGGGAAGCCTCCTTCCGCAACCTCGCGATCACCGCCCCGCAGGCCAAACCGGCGGCGCGCACCTACACCAATCCGGTTCGCGGCGGCGGGGCCGATCCGGTCGTTTTCCAGCACCGGGGGAAGTACTATGCCTATACGACTTACTCCGTGGATTATCCGAAAATGCCACGCGGGATCCGCCTCTACACGTCCACCGATCTGGTGGATTGGAATGACGAGGGATTCGCCCTCAAAAACGAGGACTCCTGGGGCGACTCCCGGTTCTGGGCTCCCGACATCCTTGAGAAGGACGGAACCTTTTATCTCTACTACGCCGCCGACGAGCGGATGTGCGTCGCCACCGCGAAATCGCCGATGGGACCGTTCCGCCAGGAGAAGGAAGCCCCGATGGAGCCGGACAGCATCAAGATCGACGGCCATGTGTTCGAGGACGATGACGGCCAGCGCTATTTCTATTATGTCACCTTCAGGGATGGAAACGAGATCTGGGGAGGAAAACTCAAGCCCGATCTCACAAGCGTGGACGCCGGCACGCTGAAACGCATGGTGAGGCCCGACCAAGCGTGGGAACGCCACCAGTGGCCGGTCACCGAAGGCGCGGAAATGCTCAAGCACAAGGGCACCTACTACCTGACATATTCCGGCAGCCATTTCGAAAACCGCGAGTATGCCGTCGGCTACGCGACATCCGACAATCCCCTCGGCCCGTGGAAGAAACACGAGTTCAACCCGGTGATGAAATCGACCGCCTACGCGCACGGCACCGCGCACCATTGCTTCACCAGGTCTCCGGACGGGAAGGAGATCTTCATCGTCTATCACCGCCACAACACGTTGGTGAAAACCGAACCGCGCGCGCTGTCGATCGACCGCGTGCGATTCGTTCCCGATCCCGCCGGCGGGCCGGACATCCTGCAGATACACGGCCCGACATCCTCGCCGCAGCCGCTGCCATCCGGGGCGCGCTGAAAGGGGATGACACAACTATCGGATCACTTGTTGATCAGGTAGGTGGTCCCGGCCCTGGTGGCGAAGCGGAAGGTCTTGTCCGGAGAGGCCCTGAGCGTGGCGGTGCGGCCTGACTTTTCCGTGAGGGTGATGGACGCGGGATTTCCGGGCAGGCGGAGCACGGCGGGCTTGCCGAGTTTCGAGGTGATTTCCGCGGAGACCATGTCTCCATCCTTCCATGCGGCGGAAACCACAAAGCCACCGCGGGCGAGCAGGCCGCTCACGCTGCCGTTTTCCCATTGGGGAAACACGGCGGGCAGAATGGCAATCTCTCCGGCATGCGATTGCACGAGCGTCTCGCAGATGCCGGCTGTCATGCCGAGGTTGCCATCGATCTGGAACGGTGGATGGGAGGTGAAGAGGTTGGGCTGCGTGTTGTGGACCAGCAGACCGCGGATCATTTCGCCGGCCTTGTCCGGGCGGCCGAGACGCGCCCACATGGCGGTGCGCCACGGCCAGGTCCATGAACGGCGCGAATCTCCGGATGTGCCGCGCGCCTCCAGCGAGATGGCGGCGGCCCTGGCGAGATCCGGCGTGCCATACAGCGTGATCTGGCTGCCGGGATGCAGCGCATACAATTGCGAGGTGTGCCGGTGGCCGGATTTCTCCAGCTCCGGACGCTCCGTCGTCCACTCCATGATCTGCCCCCAGGAACCGACTTGCGGACCTAACAGTTTTTCGCGCGCTTCGGTGATGCGTTTCAGCAACGCGTTGGTCCGTTCCGTCATCAGCGCGGCTTGGCCAAGGGCCTTGCGGGCTTCGAGCGTGTTGGTGAAGAGATCCCAGACGATCTGCTGGTCGTGGGCGACTCCATCCTCGCGCGGGCCGTGCTCGGGAGACCAGCCTTTGGGAACGAGCAGCACGCCGTCCTTCTCGATCAGGTGGTCGAGCCAGAATTCGCTGACATCGAGGAACAGCGGCCAGGCTGTTTTTGTTAGAAACTCCGCGTCGCCGGTGAAACAGTAGTGTTCCCAGAAGTGGCGGGCGAGCCAGGCGGAGGCTGGCAGGTTCCACTGCCAGCCGTTGCCACCGAAGATGTTGACGGACGTGCGCATGGTCCAGCCCGGGGTTTTCCCGCCGAAGGCCTTGAGCGTGGCCTCACGGCTGCCGGGGACCATGGCCACGGTCCAATCGAAAAGCGGGCGCGCGCACTCGGCGAGGTTCGATGGCTCGGCGAGCCAATAGTTCATCTGGAGGTTGATGTTGGTATGGTAGTCCGAATACCAGGCTGGCTTGTTGCTGTCGTTCCACAGGCCCTGGAGATTCGCCGGGAGAAATCCGCGCGAGCTGGATGCGAGCAGGTAGCGGCCATACTGGAACATGAGCATTTCCAGATGCGGGTCCGCGCCGCCCTTGCGGTAGTCTTCGAGGCGCTTGGTGATCGATCCCGCGGGCGCCTCGCCGACATCGAGCGTCACCCTGCCCATCAGCGCGGTGAAGTCGGCGACGTGGGAAGCACGAAGTTTGTCGTAGTTCGCGGCGGCGGCCTTGTCTCCCTGTGTGGCGGCGGTGGCGGCCGGGTCCGTCCCGCCGCGGAAGTTTCCCGCGGGATCAAGGGCGTAGTCGGTGGCCGCTGTTAGAACGAGGGTGAGGGCATTGCAGTTGAATGCCAGCGCTCCATCGGCGGGATTCGCCGGACCGCCCTCCGTGACGGCTTCCAGACGGGCGGCATTGCGCAGTCCGTTGCTCAAGGTCCCGGAGAAGGTCAGCGTGTTGGAGGCGGCTGCGGTGGTTTCGCCATGTGCGCCGGCGAGGCGCACCTTGCCACGGATTTTTGCCGGCCGATCCGCGCTGATGCGGATGACGATGGCTTCGTCCGGCTTGCTGGCGAAAACCTCGCGGACATAGGAAACCCCCTCATCGGTCCACCTGGTCGAGTGGATGCCCGTGGCCAGATCGAGCCTGCGGGAGAACCCCGCGGAGGCGGGCTTGCCCGCGGCCCCGATGGTCACGCCCTTGAGCGCGATTTCGGCAACCTGAAAGTGTGCGGCATCCGCAGCGGGCTTGAAGACGAAACGGTAATGGCGGAAGGCCGTTTTGCCAGACAGGGCGAACTCGCGTGTTTCCTTGCGCGAGGCGAAGGGTTTGCCACCGCGGACCTCATCGAGTTTCACCCAGTCGCCGGCGTTGTCAGACGCTTCGAGCGACCAGTCGCGCGGGTCGCGCTCCGGCACGTCGTTGGCGGAGGTGAACGAGTATCCGCTTAGGGTTCCGGGCTTGCCGAGATCGACCTGCCAGATCACATCCCGGTTCTTGTGTTCCATGCACCACTTGGTGTCGGGGTCGCCATCGTGTGCGGCGCTGATCGTTTCGGCGGAGGATGTCTGGTGATCGCTGGCGCAAACCGGATCTTCTCCGGCCGGCTGCCCGCTTGTTCCATCGAGTTCGATGAACACGTCGCCGAAACTCTGATAGGCGCCGAACTCTTCGATGTCGTATCCGCCCGATTCGTTCGCGCCGCCGGTCCACAGGCTGCTTTCGTTGAACTGGATGCGCTCGCGCCAGGGGTTGCCGAACACCATCGCGCCGAGCCGGCCGTTGCCGACGGGTTGCGCCTGGCTTTCCCAGTTGCTTGACGGGAAGTCCGCGAGATCAGCCATGAAGTTTCCCGATGCGGCCGCCGATTTGACCGGCGGCAATTGATCGAAGCGAATCTCAAGCGCGGGTGCGGCGTGAAGGGATGCCGAGCACAGCAGGAAAGTGGTGAGGGTTCTCATGGAGGAGCGAAGAGGGCCGGATGGGATACGAGGCATTCGATACGATGTTTCACCGCAACAATCTTTTTTTCCCTTTAAAAAAGCGGAATCCCGGAAAATGAATGCTTATTTTTGGACTTTCGCATGGCGAACGGAAAATAAAAAACCGGCGACTCCGCGAGGGGCCGCCGGTTTCAGTGGAAAACGAATGGAAGGAATATCAGCCCTGGCGGTTGTTTCCGGCATTGCGGATTTGGTCGAAGGTGCCTTCGATGAGGGCTTTGCCCTGGTCACCGAGGCTGTTGTAGATCGTGGCCATGGTCTGGATGGTGCTGGCGGCGGGGCCGGCGAAGGTGAACTCGCAGTTGGTGACTTCGCACTGGTTGAGGGCGAAGGCTCCGTAGCCGAGCACGACGAAGCGGCAGTTGGTGAACTGGCAGGAATCGTATTGGTGGAAATCGAGGACGACTTCCTCGTTGTTGAACTGGTTGTTGCTGATTTTCATGTGGATTTTCCGTGTGTGATGGGATTGTCGCTTGGGCGGACCCGCTTGAAGCCGGGCCAGTCAAAGCGGATTGGCGGCGTGCTGGCAACCCGATTGCACCGGTGTTTTGGAAAATCAGCGCGGTCGCGAATCCAACTGGAAAACCTGACCCGATGTGTGGGGCAGGTTTTCGTGGAGGAAACGGATGAAAACGGCGACGGCCTCGCAGGTATTGAAGCGGCCGAGGGTGTGCGCGCTGCGGATTTCATCAACGCGCTGCGGAGTGAGCCCGGCAGTCATCCGGGTTTCCAGAAACCCCGGAAGGATGGCGTTGATGCGGACGCCGTTGGTTCCGGCATCGGCCGAGAGATCGTCCATCAGGCCGATGAGGGCCGCCTTGGCTGTGGCGTAGGCGGCTTGGCCAAACGGCGGATGGATGGCGGAATGACTCGATATCAGGATGATGTGGCCGGTTTGCCGGAACTTCATCGTGGGCAGGGCGGCGCGGACACAATTTCGCGCACCCTGGAAATTCACCTGCCAGACTTCATCCCATGCGGCGGATGGATGGCGGGCGATGGGCGCGTCCCGGGTAATGCCTGCGTTGCAGATGAGAAGGTCGGTCTCGCGCCCGGCGAAGTAGGACGAGACGGATTCCATGCGGGAGACCTCCAGGGTTTCCCTTCCCGGGGCATCGACGGACCAACCGCCATCGAAGAAACAGTCCGCGATGGCCGCGCCAAGTGTGCCGGCGCCACCGGTGATGACTACGCGGGGTGTGGGATTCATCGGCGTTTTCAGGCGAAGGGTGCTTTGTGGCCGGCACGCGAGGCAAGCATCGGCCCAGGGGGTCGAACAAGCCGCCAACGATCTGTGAACAAGTTCGGAATGAGTGGGAGAAGCGTTCCCGCAGGCGTCGGGAGGTCGGCTTTGTTGGGATTTCGCGGGGGGCTCTGCCCAAGTTGTTCTTGCCGTGGAACGCCCGGACTTTTCATGGGGAACGTGGTTTCCGGGCGCTTGTTCACACGCTTAAGAAGAAGAATCTTCTGAGTTTGAAAATAAGGAATTCATCAGGGCGCATGGAAAAACAGAGACCCCATGGTCGCTTGGACTCATGGGGTCTCATGGATCGGAACGGGTTCTGTTAGCGGTTAGAGCAGCATCAGGGCGGGCTGCTCGACGAGCTTGCGGACCTCCGCGAGGAACTGTGCGGCCACGGCTCCGTCCACCACGCGGTGGTCGCAGGACAGGCCGAGGTTCATCCGGGTGCCGGGGACGATCTGGCCGTTTCTGACCACGGGTTTCTCGATGGCCGCGCCGACCGAGAGGATGGCGGCCTGTGGCGGGTTGACGATGGCATCGAAGGACTCGATGCCCCATGCGCCGAGGTTGGAAACGGTGATGGTGCCGCCGTCGAATTCGTCCGGGCGGAGCTTCTTGTCCTTGGCACGGGCGGCGAAATCCTTCACGGCGCGGGAGATGGCGAGCAGCGACTTGTTTTCCGCTTCCTTGATGACCGGGGTGACCAAGCCGTCATCGACCGCCACCGCGACCGACAGGCCGACGTGGGTGAATCTGACGATGTGATCGCCGGCGAAGGACGCGTTGATGGCGGGCACGGCCTGCGCGGCGGAAATCACGGCCTTGAGGATGAAATCGTTCACGGAGTATTTGTTTCCGTGGGTCTTCTCGGCTTGGTCGTTGACCTGTTTGCGCAGGGCGAGCAGCGGTGCGGCGTCCACCTCCACATGCAGGTAGAAGTGCGGGATGGTGACCTTGGACGCGAGCAGGCGCGAGGCGATGACCTTGCGCATGGTGGAGAGTTCGATGATCTCGTCCCCTTCCTTGGCGACCGGGAGGATGGCCTGTGGGGCGGGTGCGCTTGCGGCCGGCGAGGGAGTCGCGGCCTTGGTCCTGGCTGCGGCTGCAAGGGCGGCGGCGGCGGCGGCATCTGTGGAAGGTGCCGCGGCGCTTGCGGCCGGCGCCGGGGATTTGGCCGCAGCCTCGACATCCTCGCGGACGATTCGCCCGGCCGGGCCGCTGCCGCTGACCTGAGTGAGGTTGACGCCGAGTTCGACGGCGGTCTTGCGGGCCAAGGGTGAGGCTTTCAGGCGATCGCCTTCGGCACCGGCACTTGCGGATGGGGCGGAATGCGCTTGGACCGGCGCGGCTGCGGCAACGGAGGCTTGCACGGCAGGAACAGGGGGCGAAGCTGCCTGGGGAGAGGAAACAGGAGCCGCCCCCGAATCGCCGTCGAGCACGGCGAGCACCGCGCCGATGGCTGCTTTTTCCCCGGCTTGGACCCGGATGTCGGTTAGAACGCCGTCATCGAAGGCCTCCATTTCCATGGTCGCCTTGTCGGTTTCCACTTCGGCAATCACATCGCCGATCTCGATGGTGTCGCCGATGTTTTTGTGCCATTTGACGAGGGTGCCCTCAGTCATGGTATCCGAGAGTTTGGGCATTTCGATGTTCACAGACATGGTTCGTTAGGGAGTGCGGGAAGAATGGGAGATCACAGGTCGAATTCCAGCCTTTTTGCGACCCGTGGCAGGAAACAAAACGGCGCGGGGAGCGTTTGTTCTCCTCCGCGCCGGTCGAAATCAGGAGTGGGTCCGCATCAGGGAGCCAGCGGTTTCATGGTCGGGATCAGGCCGATGTGGGGGCTGCCCACGCCGCCCTGCGCGGTGGCCATGTTGCGGGTGGACTCGGAGGTGGTGCCGCAGCAATCGCTTTTCGGGCAGTAGAAACGGACGCAGGAACCGCAGCTCACGCGGACCTTTTTGGTGACGGTCTTGTAACGCGGAACCTTCTTTTCGATGGTCTGCACCATGCCGCCCTTGCCGCTCTTGGCATCTCCGGGAGTGATGATTTCCTCGGTGACGATGTCATACTTGCAGGTCTTCACCTGGCGGGTTTCCGTGCGGTATCCGGAGCCTTGGCCACTGAAGCCGAACATCGAGCAACAGGAGCTGAAGCCCAGGGAAATGGCGGCCAAAGACAGGAGGAGAGCGAGGTTTTTCATGGGTGGATGGTTGGTTTGGATGAGAGGGATTTCAGAAGAGGCAGCAGCACGAGGTCATTGCCAGGGCCAGCACAGACGAAACGGCGATCAGCATCAAGCGCGGAATCATGTCCGGAATGCTAGAAGTCCCGACCGGCTTGGCAATGAAAAAGACCGTTTCGGGGTGGTGGAAAATCAGGATTGGCGAAAGGAAACCCGGAGGAAGAGGACCGTGAGAAAAACCCAGAGCAGAGAGAACAACAGGTGCATCATGGTTTCGAAGGGTTTGCCCCGCCATAGCCGTGACGAGTAGCCGAAGAATTGGAGAAAAAGCCGGATGCCCCAAAACGCGCCAAGGCCCAGGCAGATCCGCCGCCCGAGCGGCGTGTCCGTCAGATCGGCGGCGCTGGTGACACACAGCAGACCCATCAGGCACACCGTGAGTCCGATGAAAAACGTGTGGATGTGGAGAATCTGACGCGTGAGCAGGGTGAGCCCGGCTGTTTCCTCGCGCCAGCGGAAGTGGCGGGGAAACACGGCGTGCAGCAGACCCAGCCCGATAAGCAGCCAGCCGGCGGTTTCAAGTAGCGTTTGCATCCGCAGTCAGGACGAAAGTGGTGATGAAGGGGTTGTTGCGGAACTCCCGGGCGATGCCGAAGCCCGCCGCATCGAAAGCGGCGAGCCATTCGCGACGCGGATGGAAATGCCAGGCTCCGATGGAATACACGAGAATGTTGGGGAGATCGCGAAGGTGCTCGGTGACGATCACCCGTCCGCCGGGCGTGAGGACGCGGCGGAGTTCGCGGAAAAAACGCACGCGTTCCCCGGAGTCCCGGATTTCATGGGCGGCGAGAAACAACACGGCGGCGTCGAGCGCTCCGGTCGGCAACGGAATCGCGGCGGTGTTTATGGCGACGGTTCCCGGCTCCGGCGGATGGGCTCTGCGCGCGCGGCGGATCGAAATCTCGGTGTGGGCCGCGGGATCGTGGAAGTCGAAGATCCGCCAGTCGATGGATGGAAACGAGAACTTCAGCAGGCGGGTGGTTTCGTCGAAACCTGCATGCAGGTTGGCTCCGGTTTCCGCGCCGGCGATGAGCGGATCCAGCCATGAAAACCGATAGAGCCCGCTGGCGTCGTAAGCGATCCAGGTGGCGGCGAGTGATAGGAGCAGTGACAGGAATGCCCCGGCGGCCGCAACCAGCGCGACGATCTTCGGAAGATCCGCCAGATAACATGACGCCACGACCGGCGCCGCGACCACCGCCAGCGCGATCAGATGCAGGTGCCAGTTGAAGCGAACGACGGTCCACAAACCTTGTGCGGCGGATCGTTTCATGGTTCCGGCCATGGTTCGGACACTCCCTTCTTCCAGTGATAGTTGATGTTTTCGACGATGAAGGCATTGGCAAGAACCGCATGGCCGAGGCCGAGCGTTTCAAGATGAGGGATGTGATGGGAAAGCACGGTCACCGGCTTCGGTTTCCAATCCGCGCGCACGCCCTCGACGATGAGCACGCGGTTCCTGTGACGCTCGCAGGTGAATGTGAACGGCAACGGACCGCTGAAGCGCCGCGCGTCCCCAGGCCTGGTGAACGGTGAACCATGCGGCAGATCCGCGCCCGGCGTGGTGTCCACCGAAACGGAAAGCCCGGTGTCGGGCGAGGCGACTTCCAGGCGGTGTCCGGATCGGGTCACACGGATGCCGGTTTTCACGTAATGGTAGCGGGTCATCAGGTTGCCGAGCCACTGCATGCGTCGTTTGTCGGTCTCCGAACGGACGATGAACAGTCCGCGCAGCGAGCGACCGGAGGCCGAGCGGTAGCGCACGAAGTAGCGGTATCCGGCGAGCACGAAGTCATGGCCGAAAATCACGGGAAATCCGGCCGGGCGCAGCCTCCGTGTCTGGACCACCGCCACCGCGAAGAATCCCCAGCGTCCGTCGAAGGTGTCCGGAGCCAGACAGGATGGCAATCGCGCCGCGATGTCCTCCGCGGGCACGGCGAATGTCAGCGTGCAGGATGAATCGAACCATGCATCGACAGCGAACGGATTGGCCCGAGGCAGGCGGAGATTCATGATTCCACTGCGGTTTGGGGTTTTCCGAATGCCGCCCACGCAACCAGGACGCAATAGGCGATCGCGACGACCAGGTTGAAACGCCCGAAGAGCAGAAGATCCGGCGCGAGCAGGAATTCCATCGCGTTCATCACCGCGACCATTACGATCTGGAACACACAACTCCATCTCCAGCGGACGCCTGTCAAAATCCACACGGCGATCAACACCTCACCCGCGCCGATCAGTTGCGTCAGGGTCCCGGCATACCCATCGCCGAGAATTCCCGCGACGATTTCCCGGTGGCGCGGCACGCCGTCCAGCAGCTTGCACCATACGCCGTTGACCAGCCAGACGGCGGCGAAGAGGAGGCGGAGCAAGATGGTCGTTTTCACCGTGTTTCTGCGGTCTGCCGCAGGATGATCTCCGCCACGGCGGGAAACGGAAGCGGAAACAGGGTGGAATCCCAGTTTGATTATCAAAAGGCTTATCACGTCCGTGAGAGCGCACTGCGCAAGCAGGTGCGGGTCATCGCGTGAAGCCGGTAAACGGATTTCCGCAGCTCATTGGCATCGGCGCCCGCAGAGCGCGACAAGCGGTTCGTTCGCGGGCGCATGGGACGCCCATGACATGTCTTTCGGGCGTTGTGTGGAGGCTGATCGTGCCATGCGATGTCGCATCAATCGGCTGCTGTTGTTTGACGCGCGAAACCGGCGATGGCTTGGATGATTTCCGGGCCGCTGAGATCGAACAGGTCGTTGTGGCCGGCGTTTTCGATGGCCAACAGACTCTTGTTTGTCGAGCCGCTCGACTCGATGATTCTCCGCCCGTGTGAGAACGGGATCACCTCGTCCTCCTTGCCGTGGACGACCAACAGCGGACACTTGATTCCGCCGATCAGGTCGATGTTCCGGAAGCGATCCGATGGAAACAGCTTCACCGGAAACGCGACTTCGAAAGTCGATGTGAAGGGGGCGATGAGCACCAGTCCGGCGGGATTGACTTCGGAGGCAAGCCGTGTGGACGGTCCGCTGCCCACCGAGCGGCCGACGATCACCACCGAGTTCCGCGGCACTCCCCGGGCCAGCAGGTATTGCCATGCCGCCCGGATGGCATGACATGCCGATTCTTCGGTGGCCCTGCCGGCGGATTGGCCGTAACCGGGGTAATCATAGGCAAGCACGCCGATTCCCAATTCATTCCATGCCCGGAACAGCTCCAGCGAGTGGCCTATGTCCTCGGCATTGCCGTGGGAGTAGAGCAGGGTGGGTGAGCCCGCTTTCGCAGGCAGATGGAAGGCGGCGATTTTACCGCCATGCGGATTTTCCATCCGGACAAGGCCTTGCGAATCCGCCGGATAGGATGCGGCGGGCGGCACGAAGATCACCCGGTCCGCGAAGAACACGGCTACCACCCAAAGCAATGCGTAAACGGATGCCAGCGAGACGATCGGCCGCCACCATGTCCAGCGTCCGATCAGCCATTTCCGCCATTTCATGGGTGGATCATCACCGCATCGCCAGCACCTTCTCGATGATCCGGCGCGGGTTCGGAAGCTGTTCGTTCTCGATGTGCGGGGAGTAGATCGCCGGGGCGTCCACGGAGCAGACGCGCTGGACGGGGGCGTCGAGGTAGTCGAAGGCGTTTTCCATGATGATGGTGGAAACCATGGCCGCGACGCCGCCGAAGGGTTTGGATTCGTCGATCAGGACCACCCGGTTGGTTTTTCGCACGGTCCCGATGATGGCGTCCACGTCGAGCGGGCGGATCGAGCGGAGATCGAGAACCTCGGCGTTGATGCCGTGCCGGGCCTGGAGGGTTTCCGCCGCATCGAGGGCGTGGAGGACGGAGCGGCCGTGGGCGATGAGCGAGATATCCGTGCCCTCGCGCTTGAGGTCGGCGACGCCGAGGGGGACGACGTGGTCGCCGGCGGCGGGATCGGGAACCTCGCCGGAAGTGGGGTAGAGCAAAACGTTTTCCATGACATAGACGGGATCGTTGTCACGGATGGCGGCCTTGATCAGGCCCTTGGCATCGGCCGGGGTGGCGGGGGCGCAAACCTTGAGGCCGGGGAAGGCGGCGAAAAGGCCTTCCGGGATGTGGCAGTGGGTGGCGCCGACGTTATTGCCGCCGTTGGCCGGGCCGCGGACGACGATGGGGCAGTTGCATAGGCCGCCGGACATGTAGCGGACGCAGGCGGCGTTGTTGACGAGCTGGTCGAAGGCGACGGAGTGGAAGGACCAGAACATCAGTTCCATGACCGGGCGCACGCCGAGCATGGAGGCGCCGATGCCCATGCCGATGAAGCCGGCTTCGGAAATGGGGGTATCGACGACGCGTTTGTCGCCCCACTTTTTCCAGAGGCCTTCGGTGACCTTGTAGGCGCCGTTGTATTGCGCGACTTCCTCGCCGAGAAGGACGACGTTGGGATCGCGGGCGAGTTCCTCATCGAGGCCTTCGCGGAGAGCTTCGCGGTAGGTGAGTATGCGTGACATTGGGGAAACGTGGATCAGGTGTCGAAGAAATGGCGGCCGATGCGCGAGGCGGGGGTCTGGTTGTCGGTTTCCCAATACACGTCGGTTCCGATGTCGGCGACGGTGGGTGCGGGGGATTGTTCGGCGAACCGGACGGCGGCGGCGGCCTCTTCCTGGGCGGCCTTGTTGATGGCGTCCGCGGTTTCCTCGGTGAGTATGCCCTCGTTGATGAGACGTCTGCGGAAGAGGGTGATGGGATCGTGGTTCTGCTTGTAGTTTTCGATTTCCTCCGGAGTGCGGTATTTCTTGGCGTTGGCGTCCGCGACGCTGTGGCCGGTGTAGCGGTAGGTGTCGATTTCGAGCAGGGTGGGCTTGTGGCTCTTGCGGGCGCGCTCCATGGCGATGTGGGTCTTCGCGCGGACTTCGTAGAGGTCGGAGCCATTGATGACGTCCCAGTCCATGTCGTAGCCCTCGGCGCGTTGGGCGAGGCAGCCGCGGAAGGAGGAGGAACGTTTTTGGGAGGTGCCCATCGAGTAGCCGTTGTTTTCGATGACGAAGACGACGGGGATCTCGAAGAGGGCGGCGAGGTTGAGGGATTCGTGGAAGGCTCCCTGGTTGACCGCGCCGTCGCCGAGGTAGCAGAGGCAGCAGCCTTCGCGGCCGAGGTATTTCAGGCCGTAGGCCAGGCCGAGGCCGAGCGGGGTTTGGCCGGCGACGATGCCGTGGCCGCCCCAGAAGCCCTTGTCGGGGGCGAAGAAGTGCATGGAGCCGCCCTTGCCTTTGGAACAGCCGGTGGTCTTGCCAAACATTTCCGCCATGCACTCGTTCATGTTCATGCCTACCGCGAGGGCGTGGCCGTGGCAGCGGTAGGCGGTGATGAAGTGGTCGTCCGGCCCGGCGAGGGAAATGGTGCCGGTGGCGACGGATTCCTGGCCGATGTAAAGGTGGAGGAAGCCACCCATTTTACCGGCGGTGTAGTATTTGAGCGCGGTCTGTTCGAAGCGCCGGATGCGGACCATCTGGGTGAACAGCCCGATTTTCCGTTCCGCGGAAAGGGCGGCGTTGATCGGGGATTGGGCGAAATCGAGGGCGGGCGTGGCGCTGGTCATGGGCGTCTGGGAAGGATCCTCCCGGCGAGGGCCGGACAGACACCCCGGATATCAGCGGGTTTTGGCAAATGCAAGCACGGGTGCACCGGCCTTTGGCAGGCGGACCTGGGCCAGCAGGAAGAGCCCGGTGAAGAGCACGTTGGCGGCGGCCAGATTGCGCAGGAACATCCATGAGGGCAGGGCGCTCGGTTTGCCATCGATGATCGGGCCAAGCCAGACGGACTGGTAGAAGCCCTCGGCGGTTTTCGCGTAGAGCGGGTCCGTGATCCAGGCGCCGCCACAGGTGATCAGGTGAAACGCGACTGCCGAGAGCGCGGATCCGACGAGCAGGGTGGGGGCCTTTTGTTTCGCCAGGGCCTTGCCGAAGAAGAAGATGGCGGCGAGGGCGGCCAGAGTGGTGGCGAAATCCATGGGGTTGGCCGTGTGGCCGACGCCGAGCGGGAAGGTGATCGCCCAGATGCCGAGCGGAATGGCCAGGCCGCGCCAGCCGGGTGCCAGGAGTGCGCCACAGAAGAAAACGGCGGCCAGGGGCGAGAAATTCGGCAGGGTTTCCGGGAACACGCTTCCCGCGACCCGGAAAGCGATCAGGAGGGCGACGATCAGAATGAGCGGCAGGTGGCGGTTCATGTTGGCTGCGAGGATGGCGGGATTTGCGGCATCCGGCTAGGCGAAAATTCCGGTTTTCCACCGGTTTTTTGATTTCCGGAACGGATGTTTTGGCCTTATCGTCCGCAGATGGAATGGCTGCATCTTATCGATGAGGCGTGGAATGCGCGGGCGAACGCCTATGCGCCCTATTCGTCGTTTCAGGTTGGTGCCGCCCTGTTGTCGGCGGACGGACGGGTGTTTCACGGATGCAATGTCGAGAACTTATCCTACGGCCTGACCAACTGTGCCGAACGGGTGGCCATCGGCAGCGCGGTGGCGGCGGGGATCACCCGTTTCCTGGCGGTGGCGGTGGTGGCGGATACGGAGGTTCCGATTTCGCCCTGCGGAGCCTGTCGGCAGGTGCTGGCGGAGTTCGGCGTGCCGGTGGTGATCCTGGCCAACCGCAACGGGCATGTGGAGTTTTCGCTCGAAGAGCTGCTGCCGCGCGCTTCCACGGGGATTCTCAACCGGAAGTAGCGTTTCCGGGATGGCGGTTTTCTATAAATTTATTAATATCAACGAGTTGTGTTTAATTGTTGGGGGGCTGTGGATGTTTGTTGCCCGTCGCCCTTTGTCAACGCCCCAGCTTGCGGACAGCCTCATACACGCCCACCACGACCATGGCCATTCGGTCGTAATCGAGACTCTCGGCGGTATCACCGGGGCCGTGATAGCTGGTGTTTCGGTAAAACGCGGTGTTGGTGACCATCGCGGCCGGAATGTCGTGCGGCCAGTAGTTCCGGTGGTCGGAGAAATCCACGCCCGGTAGCGCGGCCGGTCCGCGGAAGGAATAGACCGGCAATGGGGTGGTGCCTTTCATTGCGGCTTTCAACTCGCTGATCAGTTTGCCCTGGTCCCAGCGGCTGACCACCGTGATGAAGTTTCCCCGGTTAGGGTAGTAGCCCTTCAGGATCGGGAGCGGGTAGTTCTGGGAACCCGGTTCATCACTGAAATATCCGATCATTTCCAAGACGATCACCCCAAGGATTCGCGACTTTTCCTTAGCCACACTCGCGGCATGGACAGTGCTGCCCATATCGTTTCCTCCGAAAAAGGGCGGCTCCTCCAGGGTGTAGGCGACCAACTCGACTTCGGCGTCCGGTGGGCCGGTGCCGATCATCCGCGCCAGCTCAAGCAGGCCCGCCACACCGCTGGCATTGTCGTCGGCCCCGGGGGTGCCGTCAAACGCGTCGTAGTGCGCTCCCAGGATGAGTTTCCTCTCCTTCCCCACGCCGAAGCGGCCGATGACGTTGCGGTAGATGCGCCCCCTTACCGGGACTTTCTGGAACTCCACCGCCGCCCCGGCCAGCCTCAGCCCGGAGGCGATGTAGTCGGCACAGCGGTCGAGGTTTGCCATGTTTTCCGAATCCCGTGGGTGGAAGGTTTTGCTGAGGGCCACCACGTGGGCACGCAGGCGGTCCTTGTCCGCCTGCGTGGTGGACGGGGAGTTGGAACGCATGCTCGGCTGGGCCACCATCACGCAGGCCACCATGAAGACGGTGATCAGCAGAATCCCAATGCGCGTCAGACGCCAAAGAATCCACCGCAGCGGATTTTTTCCCCGGGGTGCCGGGGGGAATTCGGAAACGGGCTCTGTTTCCTCATTCATTGCCCCATAGGCTGAAGGAATGGTAGCCGGGTGTCGATTCCTATTGCGGAGCATTCGGATGTTCCACGTGGAACAGCGCGTGATTTTAGGGTTTCCCCAGGCGGGTTTCCGGCTATGTTCCGCGCCCCGCGATGTTCCGTTACCCGAAGACCTATGATGTGATCGTGATCGGTGCAGGCCACGCCGGAGTCGAGGCCGCACTGGCCGCCGCCCGGCTCGGCTGCGAGGTGGCGCTGCTCACCCAGAACCTCGATACCATCGCCCAGATGTCCTGTAACCCGGCCATCGGCGGCTTGGCCAAGGGCCACATGGTCCGGGAAATCGATGCGCTTGGCGGCATGATGGGCCTCAACACCGATGCCACCGGCATCCAGTGGCGCATGCTCAACGCTTCGAAAGGCCCCTCGGTCCGCGCTCCCCGCGCGCAGTGCGACAAGAAGGCCTATCAGTTCCGGGTGAAAAGCGAACTCGAAGCCACCCCCGGCATCGAGATCCACCAGGGAAATGTCGCCGATCTTATCGTGGAAAACGACCGCATCCAGTCAGTGCTCACTTCACTTGGCATGGAAATCACCGGCCGCAGCGTGATCCTGAGCGCGGGCACCTTCATGGGCGGATTGATGCACGTCGGCCTGAGAAACGAGAAGGGCGGGCGCATGGGCGATGCCACCTCGGTGGTGTCCGAAGCGCTCAAGCGGCTGAATTTCGTGGTCGAGCGCTTCAAGACCGGCACCCCGTGCCGCCTGAATGGCCGCTCCATCGATTTCTCGAAATGCGAGCGCCAGGACGGCGATGAACCGGTGCCGAAGTTCAGTTTCCTCGCCGATACCCTGCGGCGGGAGGCGGACGACCTCTTCACCCTGAATCCATGGGGCGACCCCGCGTTCCACGTGGAACAATTGCCCTGCTGGATCACCTACACCAACGAACGCACCCACGAGGTGATCCGTGGCAACCTCGACAAGTCGCCGATGTATTGTGGCGTAATCGAGGGCGTCGGCCCGCGCTACTGCCCGTCCATCGAGGACAAGGTGGTCCGCTTCGCCGAAAAGGAACGCCACCAGGTGTTTCTCGAACCCGAAGGCCGCCACACGCTGGAGTATTACGTCAACGGCGTCTCCACCTCGCTGCCCTACGAGGTGCAGCTTGAGTTTCTCCGCTCCATACCTGGGCTGGAGCGTTGCGAGATCTTGCGGCCGGGCTACGCGGTGGAATACGACTATTGCCCGCCCACCCAGCTCCGGCCGACCTTGGAAACCAAACAGATCGAGGGCCTCTACTTCGCCGGCCAGATCAATGGCACCTCCGGCTACGAGGAGGCGGCCGGGCAGGGGTTGATCGCCGGCACCAATGCCGCTCTCAAAGTGCTCGGCAAACCGGAGTTCGTGCTCGGTCGCGACGAAGCCTACCTCGGTGTGATGGTGGACGATCTGGTCACCCGCGGCTGTACCGAACCCTACCGCATGTTCACCAGCCGTGCGGAATACCGGCTGCTCCTACGCCAGGACAATGCCGACCTCCGGCTCACGCCCAAGGCGGCGGAAATCGGTCTGGCCAGCGGCGAAAGGGTGCGCCGGGTGGGGAAAAAACAGGCGGAACTCCGGCGCGCCGAAACCTGGATCCGGCAGACCGTTTTCGATGGACTGAAGCTCGATCACTGGTTCCGCCGCAGCGAAAACACCTGGGAGCAATTGCCGGAGAACTTCCGCAAAGAGTTCCACGTGGAACATTGGCCGCTGATCGAGACCGATTTCAAATACGAGGGCCACCTCGGCCGCCAGCGCCAGCAGATCGACCGCATGGCCCGTCAGGAAAACCGCCGCATCCCCGATAGTCTGGACTTCGGCACCATCCATGGGCTCAAAAAGGAAGCCCGGCTCCGCTTCACCGAGATCCGCCCGGCCACCCTGGGCCAAGCCGCCCGCATCCCCGGCATCACCCCGGCCGACGTGGCCATGCTCGCGGTGTGGCTTGAAAAACTGGATCGGGAGCGCGAGTCGGGGATCTCCTGTTGAGGGCCTTCAGCCAATTATGGGGGGAGGGAAGGAGTGACCTCCGGGCTTTGCTTCGGCGGGTTCATTGTCTTCCGGGCCAGCAGGCCGGCTCCGGGAAAGCGGCAGCAGGCTGCCGCAGTCCAAGGAGGATGAATCAATATAACCATCCTACAATCAATGATATGCGTGTCAGGTTACCCCTGAGGTTCGGATTTTCCGCCCCTCTTCGGCCTGTCCGCCACCTTGGCCCCACCGGTGGCTCGATCTCCACGGGTTCAGCCCGCCCTTGGATACACACCACGGGATTTTTCTGACAGAATCTCTTCCGCCTGGTTTTCGCGCTGTCTTGATTCCTCGAGGACGATCACATGCTCAATCTCCGCCACCGTCATCGCCGAAACCAAGGGCGACCTGTCTTCCTTGCAACTCCGCGACATCGAGAAATCCAAAATCGCCTGTGCGCGGAAGTTCTTCGCGAAGATCACCGATGATCAGGTGCGCTACGTAGCGGTGGATGGCTACGCCCAGCTGATGGGCCTGGTGAAGTGAGCGCCTTGGGCCTTGGGGAGGCGAAGGAGTGACCTGCGGGCTTGGCTTCGGCTTGTTCATTGTCTTCCGGGCCAGCGGGCCGGCACCGGGAAAAGCGGCAGCGGGCTGCCGCAGTCCAAGGAGGGTGAATTCCATGGTGGACGATTCGATTGTGGTGCTTATCCTTCGGCCGGCATGGAGGAGCTTCCCGGCGACGATCAGTGCGCGAAGGGAACCCGACATTGGCCACATGCGCCGCCCCATCGCTTGTGCCTTGGCGGCGTTTACTTCGTCACCGCCCGCTGACGCCGGGCGCCGTCACCTGCTGGCGGACGATGATGTGAAGGATTGGTTTCAGGAAACCCTGTTCACTGTCGCCAGGGACTTCGGATGGACCTTGGAAGCATGGGCCATTCTATCCAACCACTATCACCTCACCGGCCACAGCCCGAAGGGGCCGGATGGCGCGGAATCGTTGCGCGACATGATCCGCAAGCTTCACAGCCCGACGACACGCGAACTCAACCGCCGGGAGAATCAACCGGGTAGCACCCGGCTGTGGCAAAACTTCCGGGAAACCCGGCTGACGCACCAGCGCAGCTACCTGGCGCGACTTCATTACGTCCATCAAAACGCCGTGCATCACAAGCTCGTCGCCGTGGGATCCGACTACAAATGGTGCGGCACCGCGGAGTTCAAGCAGGCGGTGACCCCCGCGTGGCTGAAGACGATTACCAGCTTCCGCTATGATGAAATCGCGGCCAAAGACGGTGACGATTGAGCTTGGACTGCGGCAGCCTTACTTCTTCGGGATGTCCTTGAACTCGTCGGGCAGTTTCGAGATCAGGTAGGCGGTGACTTCGGCAACCTGTTTGGAGGTGAGGCTTGCGCCGCCCTTGGGTTGCATCATGACGCCGTTGTTGCCGTCCGATCCGGCGGGCGAGCCATCGTTGATCATCCTGAAGATTTCCATGGGTTTGCCGCCGAATTTCCAGTTGCCGTCGTTGAGCGGCAGGCCGGGAAGCGGGACCTTGGTGGGGCCGGCGGCGATGGTGCCGCTGAGGTCGGCGGCGTGGCAGGCGGAGCAGACGAGGTTGTAGGTGGCCTCGCCGGCGGAGGCGATCTCGGGCTTGGCGGCCCACTCGTGCACGAGCGTGGAATCGTCGAGGCTGGCGACGGTCTTCTCCAGTTCGTCGGCCTTGGCCTTCTCGACGGCGGCGATCTTCCTGGCGATGATCTGGTGGTCGGTCTCGAAGGTGTTGGTGTGATAGTAGAGCACCCAGTAAACGACAAACCAGACGATGGCTCCGTAGAAGGTGAAGAGCCACCAGTTCGGAAGTTTCTGGTCGTACTCCTGGATGCCGTCGTATTCGTGTTCCCGGAGGATGACCTCCCCTTTTTCTTTCGCGAAGGTTCCGCGTTTGGGTTCCTGGTTCATGGAGGTGTCAGTTGTCGGTTTCTTGAAACGGAGTGGCGGCGGGGCAATCGTCGAGAGGCAGGGAGGCCAGCCGCTCGCGCTTCGTTTTCCCGAGCCGCAGCGCGCAGATGGCGATCAGCGCGAAGATGGCGAAGAAGAGGAAGAAGGCGATGAAGGGCAGGCAAACGGTCCAATCCTCGCTGAGAACCCTTTTGAACATGGTGGTTTTCCGTTGGATTTCGGTTGGGATTACCTGGTGGTCACGTCGCGGTGCGAATCGGGATCAAGGCTGTTGGGCGGCTGGGGAGCGTCCCTTTTGACTTCCTGATAGGCACCGAGTTTCTGGAGATAGGCGATGAGGGCGACGATCTCGGACCTGGCGAGGTATTGGCTGAGTTCCTTGCCCTGGAGTTCCTTTTTTCCCGGGAGGAAAACGCCGGCGGCGACGAGGTTGTCGGCGATCTCCATGGCCTGGACCTTGGCGCGGTCGAGGATCTCGTCATTGGCCATGGCGGGCCACGGCACGCCGATGGCGACCTGTTTGCGGATCTTGTTGGGCAGGGACTTGATATCGGCCGGCTTGTCGACGAGCCAGGGGTAGGAGGGCATGTTGGTGTTCTCGCCGGAGATTTCGCGGGGATTGACGAGGTGTTTGAACTGCCAGTCGTTGCCGCGTTTGCCGAGGCGCATGTATTTGGCGCCCTCGGCGATGGGTCCGCCCTCGCGGGCGAGGTCCGGGCCGGTGCGCTTGGAGCCCCATTGGTAGGGGTGGTCGAAGAGCGACTCGCCGAGGTGCGAGTAGTCATCGACGACGCCGGGGCGGCCGTAGCGCATGACTTCGGGGACCAGCGTGCGGATCATCTGCGAGTGGCAGTTATAACAACCTTCGGAGACATAGATGTCGCGTCCGGCGAGTTCGAGCGGGGTGTAGAGTTCCTGGAGGCGGCCCTCGATGTTTTTCTCCCGCTTGACGATGAGGGTGGGGATGATCTGGACCGCGCCGCCGATGGCGACGGAGACGAAGACCAGCACGGTGAAGGGCAGGTAGTTCTCGATGAGGCGCTCGTGCCAGTTGGTCCATTTCTCCCTGTTGGCCTTGAAGGCGCGGAAGGCTTTCACGCCGAGCAGCACCGAGACGAGCAGCGCGGCCTTGTCGGCGTGCGGCGGGAGGAAGAACCAGAGGATGACAAACGCGATGGCGACGAAGATGTGGGCGAGCGGATCGTTGAAGAGGGCTTCTCCCCAGCGCATGCCGTCCTTTTGTTTTTTCTCCAGCAGGGCGACCTGGACGGTTTCGTCATGGGCCTGGCCGGAGCGGGCGGTCATGAGGATGTTGGCGGCGCAGAAGATGAATCCGACGAGGAACAGGAAGCCGCCGATGGAGCGCAGCCAGAAGAAGACCTGGATGCTTTCGAGGGTTTCGAGAAACTCGTATTTCAGGGTGGTGCCGCCTTCGTTGACCTGGTTGAGCATGAGGCCCTGCATGATGCCGGCGCACCACATGGCGACGACGTAGAGGAGGATGCCGACCATGCCGAGCCAGAAGTGCATGTTGGCGAGGGCGGTGGACCAGAGTTTGGTTTTCCAGAGGCGCGGGGCGAGCCAGTAGAACATGCCGGCGGCCATGAAGCCGTTCCAGCCGAGGGCCCCGGAGTGGACGTGGCCGATGGTCCAGTCCGTGTAGTGGGAGAGGGCGTTGACCGCGCGGATGGAGAGCAGCGGGCCCTCGAAGGTGGCCATGCCGTAGAAGGTGATGCCGGCGGCGAAGAACTTGATCACCGGATCGGTGCGCAGTTTGTCCCAGGCGCCGCGCAGGGTGAGCAGGCCGTTGAGCATGCCGCCCCATGAGGGCGCCCAGAGCATGAGCGAGAACAGCATGCCGAGCATTTGCAGCCAGCGGGGAAGGTCGGTGTTGAGCAGGTGGTGGGGACCGGCCCAGATGTAGATGAAGACCAGGGACCAGAAGTGGATGATGGAAAGGCGGTAGGAATAAACCGGGCGTCCCGCCGCTTTCGGCAGGAAGTAATACATGATGCCGAGAATGGGAGTGGTGAGGAAGAAGGCGACGGCGTTATGCCCGTACCACCACTGGACCAGGCCGTCCTGCAGGCCGCCGAAGATCGGATAGGAGTGGGTGAGCGATGTCGGGATGGAAAGGTGGTTTACGATGTAGAGCAGGGCGACGGTGACAATGGTCGAGATATAGAACCAAAGGGCGACGTAGAGACTGGGTTCGTTGCGTTTCGCGAGGGTCCAGAGGAAGTTGACGGAGAAGACCACCCAGATGAGGACGACGGCGATGTTGATCGGCCAGATCAGCTCGGCGTATTCCTTGCCGCGGGTGAGGCCGGCGGGCAGGGTGATGGCGGCGGCGGCGATGATGAGCTGCCAGCCCCAGAAGTGGACCTTGGAGAGGAAATCCGAGGCCATCCGGCATTTGCAGAGCCGCTGGGTGGAGTAGTAAATGCCGGCGAACATCATGTTTCCGACGAAGGCGAAGATCACCGCGTTGGTATGAAGCGGACGCAGGCGGCCGAAGGAGAGGAACGAAATGCCCTCGGACCGGATCGCGCCGAAGGTGATGGTTTCCAGAAACCTGCCGTTCATCTGCCAGAGCGAGAGCTGGGTGGCGATGATGACGCCCACAAGCATCCCGACGATGCCCCAGAAGATGGAGGCGATCATGAAATGGCGGACGGACTTGTCGTCGTAGGTGATCGGTGTGGTCATGGACGGTGGGGTTGGAGAGCTTGGGCTTGGGTGGATTCGTTGGCCGGATCGGCCGGAAGGTCGGAGTCGAGCGGGAGCAGTGAGTCGCGTTCGGGGCTGGTGCGGCGGGCGCGGCGGATTTCCACCGCGAAACAGGCGATGAAAATCCCCGCGAGGCAGGAGGAAACCAGGATGGTCAGGGCGAGGACATTCATGTGCAGAATCGTGTAGGAGAGCAGGGAACCCGGGGTTTGATCTGCCGGCGCCTATCAAAAGGTGCGCATCGATTATCGGATGTCGCGGATGGAGGGGTCGCGGCGGGACTCGCTATGGAGCCATTCGAGAAACACGTCGCCGATGACGCGGGCGACGCAGTTGGCGTCCATGAGTTCCGGATTCACGATGATGTGGCAGCGGTCGGTGATGGCGTGGCCCACGCCGGCGTGGAAGGTGTTGACGAGGTCGAGTTCGCCATCGCTGACGCCGGGCCAGTGGAAAACGACGTGGCCGCGTTTTCCGAGGGCCTTGAGGGTCTCGCGGAATTCCCCGGGTGAGTCGTCCCCCTCCTCATCGAGTCCGAGGAGGCGGCGGTGGTTTGCGTCCCGCGCGATTCTGCTGACGAGGTCGTCGCTGGCTGGCAGCCAGCGGCCGTCGCCATCGTCGTCGTATTCGTTCAGGTATTGGGCGATGTCGAGAATGAGGCGCGAGCGCTCGTGGTCGTTGTCTCCGTGGATGATGATGGCACAAGCCGAGACCTTGCTCTGCGGGTCGGCGAGCAGCCACTGATGGAACACGGACAAGGGAGTGGAGGCGGTCATGAAGGCTGTGCGGTTTCAGTCTGAACGTGCCCGGATGCCCGGCATGGCGCTCCGCATCCCGTCTGGAAGGATGTGCGGATATTCCCAGTCGGAGGGAATCTTTGCGCATATTTTACGAAGCCGGTTTCGCGGTGCCGGAGGCGGGGGAAATGCGGCCGTCTCCGCGCCAACCCGATGGGCTGGCCGGAGATCCGGCGCGGCATCAGCTATTGGAATGTGCCGTAATGCGCTGCGACCCACTCGGCGAGTTCCGCGCGACGGATCTTGCCGAGCGGGCTCTTGGGCAGAAGGTCGGCCCTAACGGCGGGCCCGAGTCTTTTGAAGCCCTCGCACCGTTGGTTGTGATCGGCGATCCAGCGCCCGTGTTCCGCAGTGGCATGTCCCTCGAATACGGGCACCAGCGCATGCCCGGCCCGTTCGTCCGGAATGGCCGCCACGGCGAAGGTTCCGGGGCCGAGGGTTCCGTTGGATATGCGAATCAGGTCGCGTTCGATCTCCTCGGGATCGACCAACTCGCCGAGGACTTTCACCAGGGAGTCGGCGCGACCAAGCGGGGTGAGCAGGCGTCCGGCCAGGGAAACCCGGTCCCGTGTCTCGTGCCAGGGGTTTTCCCGTTTTACGAAGCGCCATCCGTTTCCCTCCGGGACCAGGGTGCCGGAATGGAGAGCGGGACCGCGGATGGCCAGCCTGCCACCGGCGCGGACTTCGGCTTCCCAGATATCAAGCAGCGGGATCGGCGCGGACCGGTAATCGAGCCCGAGGGATGCGGGGGCCTGGGTGGCGATTTGCGATCCGGCCTCGGTCATGCCATAACTCGCGAGAACCGGCCAACCGAGGGCGCGGGCCGCGCGTCCCGTGGTATCGTCCAAGCGCCCGCCGCCGACCACGATGGCGCCCAGGTTTCGCGGTGCGCGCAGCCCGGCCGCCGCCAGATCGTGTACCTGGGTGGGAACCAGCGAGGTGTGGGTGATGTTTTCCGCGTCCAGCCAGGCGGCGAAGGCGGCGGCATCCCACTTCCGGGCGAAGTCGTGAAACCCGCAGCCGGCAGCGCGGGCCCGGGCCGCCACACCGAATCCGCCGACGTGGTGAAGCGGCAGCGCGAGGCCCCACTGGCTGGCGGAGTCCACACCGAGGTGGCGGTTTACGGCCTCGGCGGAGATATGCAATGCCTGCTTGGAAAGCGCGATCCATCGCGGCTCGCCGGAGCTGCCGGAGGTTTGGAATAGGACATGCGCGGCGAGATCCGCGCAATCGGACAACTCCGGTGCCCGCCCGCCCGGCGCGGTGGCGGCAAAGGGCGCGGGATCGACCCAGAACGCCTCGCTTGTTAGAAATGCCGGGTCCATGGCAGCGCGTCCAACAAATCAGCGAAGCCGAGTCCGTCGCCCTCGGGCGGGCGGAACACTGGCGACCACGGGCCGAGCGCCTCGGTGAAGGCGTCCGGCTCGAAGAGGTGATGGGTTTGCAGGCCGCAGACATCCGGCAGTCCCGGAAACTGCAAGCCGAGCCGCGCGGCCTCCCACGCGGCGAAAGCCTGGCCCAGCGGATGATCCATGTAGCTGGTGACGACCACCCGCTGCGAATGGTTCAGCGCGGCCTCCGCCAGCGGAAACGGTTCGTCGATGGCCGGCTTCACCACCATGATGGCGGCCATCGCGCTGAGTGGCGCGGCCTCGCGATCCACGGCGAGACGCACGCCGGTCTTGTGTTTCAACTCCCGCCACACGCCATCCGAATACGGACAGGGGTCTTCCGCGAAATCGACGGCCGCGCGCGTCTTCGCGCCCAGGCCCGACAGAAACGCCGCCGCCGCCGCCGGTTCCAGCGCTTCGTTGAAATCCGGACGCCACTTCAGGTCCGGATGTTGTCCGTGCATCGCATCGAGAAAACGCATCTCCTCTTCCGGATTCGCGCCGCATTTCAGTTTTACGATCCGGAATCCCGCCTCCACGGCCAGCGCCACTTCCGCCGGATGGCGGGCCGCGAGCGTGGCATGGCTTTCCGGCACTTCCATTTCCTCGAACAGCGAATGCCCGAACTCGCGGCCCGCGCGGTCGAACTCCGCGCAGCGCAACGCCCGCCGCACGATCGCCCGGCGGCGCGGTCCGGCGAGGTCCGCGAGACATTTCTCCAGCGGCGGATCACCCAGTTCCGGCCACGGGTGGATGCAGCCGTAGCCGTCGTTCACCCGGATGAGCGCGCCCTCGAACTCGCGGCGGCGCGAAATCGCATTGAGCGGTCCGCGCGCCCTCAGGCGGTAGCGCGAGATCCACGGCTGGTGTCCGGTCGGAAGCATCCGCCGCCTTGATCCCGAATTCCAGGATCGGGAACAACGAAAAACGCGAAACGGGCGAAAGCGGAAGGGACGGCGTCCACCTCAAGGCCACACATCCCGCGGCTGGAACAACCTGTTCTTTTCATCGAAACCCTCTCCGAACTCGCCGTGGCCTACGAGTCCGCGAAGCACCCGGCGCTTCCCGCCCTGCCACCGCATGAGCTCCTCGCCGCCCACCTCGAAAACATCGGCATGACCGCCGCCGAATGGGGCCGGCTCATCGGCATCGACCGCTCCACCGCCTCCCGCGCGGCGAGCGGAAATTAAACACCTCCCACATCAGGAAAACCGCCGAGGCGCTCAAGCTCGATGCGGCGCTCCTGATCTGACGCCCCGGCAAGTGAAGCAACTCCGAAGGATAAGATGGCAAACCACGGAACACACCGAATGCACAGAAGATGAACCGTTTTTTAGTGGTTATTGCAGCCAGAAATCAAAGGGTTTGGAGTTCGTGTGCCGAGCGATAACCAGTACCGCCCTGGCATCCAATTCCCACTGCCACAGGAAATCCGGCCTGCCGGCGAAGCAGCGGCGGAGGGCGGCGGCCTTTTGTTTGGCGAAGGCATTGTCGCCGGCGATGACTTGGTCGCGCAGAGGTTCGAAACCGGAGACATAACTGAGGTGGCGGCCGATGTTGAGGAGGACGACGAGGTCGAGATCGCCGGAGACGATGCGGCCGAGTTTTTCGGCGGCGGCGGCGGTATCGATTTCGCCGCCGGCGGCCTTGGCGTGTTCGAGCCACTTGAGCAGGGCCTGGACGCGGAAGTCGATCTGGATTTCAGGGCTGACGCATCAAAAAACGCGGAGGAAAATAATCGGCAGGTGTGACATTT
>CAZKQK010000009.1:0-61211 GCA_964554865.1 uncultured Luteolibacter sp.
AGGGAACGACCGGCGCGGCGGCGGGAGCGGCGTCCGTTTTCCAATACGCGGGGCGTTCCCCCTCCCTCGGGCGCGGTGGGGCCGACTCGGCGGTGGCAGAGGTAGCCGTATCAGACGGAGTGCGCCTCTCCGCCCGGGTTCGCATGGGGGGAGCCCCGTCTCGCCCGGGAATATCGGACACTGCGGTTTTTTCTCCGAGGGAAGGAGCCGGCGCTGCGGTTTCCTCAGGGTCCAAACCCCGGTTTTTCCAAAATATGAGAAATACAATCAGCGCAATCAGCCCAATCGGCACGAGACGGGAGATAAGAAATTTGGAAGGGGTTTTCACGGGTTATTATTTAATATGTTGGCAATTGATCATCCGAATTCCGGTTTGGGAATTGAAATCGGTAACGAAAAACGGCCACGGGAGCCACCCTGGCTGTTATACCAAATGTTAACATGGGAAACGCAAGAAGAACGAATGACGGACAGCAAGGCGAACTCCCCGAAATCGCCCTACATGATGTTTATCAGCGCATCCGCAGCCGTATTCGCGCGGTATTCGGACGGAGTCACTCCGTGGGTTTTCCCGATGATACCCGGAGACGCGCCGCGAGTTCATTCACCCTGAATCCGGCTCTCCTGGCGTGACCGGCGAGGCAGCCCAAATCCCCGCGGGGGCGCACCGGACGCGGGGCCAGCCGATGCCTTGCGGCATTTCGATCGAAATGCGGGGTCTGGGGAGGACAACCCGTCGTTTCATCGAGTGCCAGGAAGACCGGGCATAACTTCCGCGATGGACAAGAAGGAAAGCTTCAGTTGACACAATCACCGGGGATCCGGAAAGGACGGGGGATCGGCGGCGGATGGTTGTACACGACAGCAAGGTCGCGTCTCCCTTGTTTCCCTTTCGGGGGAATGGCCCGGATTGTTACACGGGGGTGACCGGGGCGGGGCATTCGCGGCGCTTGGGCGGGCACGACAGCAAGGTCGTGCCTCCTCAGGCTTGTGGGGTGGCGGTGTTGAGGAAGCGGACGCGGGTGGGAGAGGGGCGGGTGACGCGGAGGTGGCGGTTTTGGGGGCTGGTGAGGGTGGTGCCGGGGGCGGCGGGTTCGCTGGCCCCGGCCATGGCGGAGGCGCGGAGGAGGGCGGCTTTTTCGAAGGCGGCGGCGGACCCGGTGGTTTCGAATTCGACATCCCAGATGACGGCGGCGGAGGACTCGCCATCGGGCAGGAGGGCGTAGCGGTCGTTTTTCCAGTCGCCCGAGACCTCGACGGCGAGTTCGGCGTCGCCCATTTCCTCGAGCCATAGCCGGAGGCCGAGTTGGCCGGCGGATTCTGTCAGATAGGGTTCCTCGGGAAACTCCGGGAGTTCGAGCGGCGCGGGGGCGGCGGGGGGGGATGCGGGCAGGAGGATGGCGCGGGTGGTTTGCGGCGGATTGCGGAAGGCGGCGAGAAACTTTTCGCCGCCCTGGACGTGGAGGGTATCGGCGAGGCCCTTGCCCTCGATGACGGGGAAGGTGGTGAGGCTCTGGATGAAGACGGGCAGGGAGGCGAGGAGCTGCTCCGCCTCGGTGTTTTCCTTCATGGGCATGAAGCCGATGGCACGGGCGTTGGCGGCGTAGAAGCGGGCTTCGGAGCCGGAGGCGGCCCCTTGGTGGAGGGCCTCGCGGGCGCGGGCGGCATCGTCTCCGGGATAGGCGGGTGGAGGCGGGAAGTTCTGGTGGAGGATGATGCGGGCGAGCAGGCGGACGAGCGCGGCCTGGTCCGGGATGGCCTCGATGTTGAAGCGGTCGGTCACCCATGCCTCGCCGGTGGCGTCGTCGAACCAGCCGATGGCTCCGACTGCCTTGACGGCGGTGAGCTGGGCAAGGAGGTCGTCATCGGGCCGGAGCCAGCCGATGAGTTTGAAGGCTTCCTGGCGGTCGTCGATGCCGGCGGGGCCGAAGCGGCTTTCGATGGCGGCGGCGATGCGGTCGCGCAGTTCCTCGCGGGCGATGCGGTGGACGACGGGATTGGAGATGAAGCGGAGCTCGAATTCCTTCTCGATGCGTTCGATGAGGGGCTTGGGGACGGAAACCTCGCCGCCGCCCTGGGCGAGCGAGCGGAGGGATTCGTTTTCGCGTTTGAGCATCTCGTTTTCCTCGTGGGCCATGCGGAGCCGGGTCTCGAGGTCGGCATTTCCGGATGCGGCGGCGGAGGAGCGCCAATGGAGCCCCTGGAGGATGCCGCCGAGGCCGACGACTCCGCCGAGGATCCAGGGAAGAACTTTTGCCGGAGCGGGCACGGGATGTCCGGCGGGTTTCAGCGGCCGACCGGGCGGGCATTCGGATTGGCATTGCCGCCGGGGGCAATTTCCTTCGCCTTGGGATCAATCCGAACCGGGCGGGCATTCGGATTCGCGGTGCCGCCGGGGACGTTTTCGCGGAAGGGGTTGATTTCGAGCGCGGAGGATTTCACGCCGAAGACTTCCTCGAAGGTTTTTCCGGGAAGCAGGTTGTAAACGATGGGCGCGCTGCGGTTTCCCTGGGCATCATAGAGGTAGCAGATGCGCTGGACGGGCATTTCCTGGCCGGTGTTCGGATCCTTGCGCACGGTGCGGGCGTCGAACATGCGTTCCTCGACGAGCTGGCCGTCCGACCTGCGGTATCCGTAGCTGACCTTGAAGAGGCGCTGGTTGCGGCCGTCGTAGATGTTGCAGCCCGTGGGGTTTCCGTGTTCGTCCATCCGGTAGACGGTGAGCATGGTGAGCACGCCGTTGGGGTTGGTTTTTTTCTTGGTGAGGGTGCGGTTGTCCGGCGTGCGGGTGTAGCGTGTCTGCGACTGGTCATCGTGGTTCATCACGCGGACGTTCGGGCCTTCCGCCTCGAATCGGGGAGCTGCCGGTTGGTTTCCCTGGGCGAGACCGGAGCCGGCCATGCCGGCGGCGAGGGCGATGATTTTCCAAGTTGCCAGCGGCTTCATGGCGGGCAAGCTAGGCACACTCCGCGGCAGCCGCAAGCCGCCATTTTCGATCCGTCCATGATCTGGAAATCCCACCGTTCGCCACTCGATCTCAGCCACCGCGCCAGGGTGATGGGGATTCTCAATGTGACGCCCGATTCGTTTTCCGACGGTGGCCGGCATTGTGGCGCGGAGGCGGCGCTCGGGCACGCCCGGCGGATGATCGCGGAGGGCGCGGAAATCATCGATGTGGGCGGGGAATCGACGCGGCCGGGATCGCTCCCGGTGGCTGCGGAAGAGGAAATCCGGCGCACGGCTCCGGTGATCCGGGCGCTGCGGGCGGAGTGGGACGGCTGGATCTCGATCGACACCTCGAAGGCGTCGGTCGCGGCCGAGGCGCTGGCGGCGGGGGCGGACGCGGTGAATGACGTGAGCGGCCTGCGCGGGGACCCGGAAATGGCGGGGCTCTGCGCGCGGCATGGTTGCGCGGTGGTGGTGATGCACATGCGGGGCGAGCCGCGGACGATGCAGGCGGCCCCGCGCTACGGGGATGTGGTGGCGGAGGTGCGGGCCTTCTTCACGGAGCGCCACGAATCGCTGATGGCGGCAGGGATTTCGGAGGAGGCGCTGTGTTTCGATCCGGGGATCGGTTTCGGCAAGACGTCCGAGCACAATCATGCCCTGCTGCGCGCGCTGGCGGAACCGGCAGTGGGCGGGCGTCCGCTGCTGCTTGGCGCGTCGCGCAAATCCTTCATCGGCCGCCTGCTGGAAAACGACGATCCGAAACTGCGCGACATGCCGACGGTGGCGGTCACGGCGATGGCGCGGGACCGCGGCGTGATGCTGCACCGGGTGCACGAGGTGCGGCCGAATGTCCAAGCGCTGCGGATGGTCGAAGCCGTCAGGGGGCCTTGACCGGAGGCTTGGCGGCGACGGCGAAGCGGTACTTCCCGACGGCGTCCACGATGCCCTTGGCGAGCAGGTTCTGATAGGTCTCGTTGGCGATGAGGCGGGCCTCGTAGGGATGGCTCATGAAACCGCCCTCAAGCAGGATGGCCGGATGGCGGACGCCGGAGAGTACTGAAAAGCGGGCGCGTTTGATGCCACGGTCAAAGGTGTGTTTTTGCAGATTGCGCAGCAGGCAGCCGTGGACCGAGGTGGCAAGCGCGATATTGGCGGAGTCGTGCTGGTTGCCGGCGCGCTGCCGGTTGTCCGCGGCGATGAGGCCGCGCCCGTAGTGGGCGACACCGGGCGGGGAGAGGGTGAAGGTTTCGATGCCGCGGGCGTTGCGGCCGCCCGAGTTGAAATGGATGCTGATGAAAACGGCGTTTTCGCGGATGGCGTTGGCGAATTCCACACGCTCCTGAAGCGAGAGGTAGCGGTTGGAGTCGCGGGTCATCACCACCTTGTAGCCCTTGGCGGCGAGCAGGGCCCTGGTTTTCTCGGCGAGCTTCAGGTTGTAGGCCGCCTCGGTGCCCAGCGAGTTGGTCGCACCGGGGTCCTTGCCGCCATGGCCGGGATCCAGAATCACGGTGCGGAAGTCACCGGCGTTCCTGATGAAATTCGGACGCAGCACCGGATCGACCAGCTTGGCGAGATCCATGCGGGAAACATAAGGCTTGTCCCCAATGGCCGCGACCGAATGGGTGAAGACGAACTTCACGCCGTTCATGAGGCACTCGTGGCCGCCGATCTTCATCCGCATCTCGACCTTTTTGTTTTCGAGAACCACGGTGTTTCCGCTGCGGGTGAGTTTCTCGAACCCGTAAAAGCGCCTCATGCTCTCCACGGAGACGTAGTCCCGACTCTCGATCTTGGCGATTTCCCAGCCGGCGACCACGGCGGGAGCCGCGACGAGCGGAGGAGCGGTGAGCAACGCCGCCGTGACGAGGATCGGGAGAAATTGAATGGGGTTCCGCACGGGTTTTCGGGCTTTTAGCATTTCAAAAACCGCATGACAACCCGATTTGTCGGTCGGTTTCGCCCCACCACAGGGGACCGGACGGGAAAACGCGTGGTTTCCCCCCGTCCGGTCCGCGGGGGTTGGCGGATGCGGAGTTGCATTTCCGCGGAATCCGGTCTAGTTCCCCTCGCCCGACTCCCCATCAAACGAACATGACACGCCTGTTGCTCCATAGCCTCGCCGCCGGGACAGCCCTGCTGCTCGCAAACTGCGCCAACCAGAAACCCGGTCCCCAGGTGGACAAGGAGGGAAAGCCCATCAACCCCCACCCTCCCGGCACCTACGAGCACTTCAAGGCGGAGCCCGCCTATCCCAAGACCCACGGCGTGTGGAAAAACGACGAACTGCTCTCGCGCACCAACGCCGCCAACTCGCACATCAGGATCGACCTGAAAACCCAGCGCGGATTCCTCATGAACGGCGAGGAGGTCGCCATCGATTATCCCATCTGCTCCGGCACCGCCAGCCGCCCGACACCGAAGGGCACCTTCCACATCCTTGAGAAAATCGTCGACAAAAGCTCCAACCGCTACGGCCGGATCGTCGATGCGGCGGGCATCACCGTCAACGGCGACGCGGACGCCCTCAATGACCCCATCCCCGAAGGCGGCAAGTTCGTCGGCGCGCCGATGCGCTACTGGATGAGACTCACCAACGATGGCGTGGGCCACCACATCGGCCCCATCCCGAGCAGCCGCCGCCCCTCCTCACACGCCTGCATCCGCGGCCCGCGCGCCACCATGCCTGTCGTCTATTCGAAGGTGAAAGAGGGCACGCGGGTAGTCATCGAGTAGGCCGGAAACCCGGCATCCGGCCGGCAAGCCTCACTCGTCCTCCATGAACTTGTTATGGCCCTCTTTCTTCATCTCCTTCATGGCCTCGACGATCTTGGCCACCTCGCCGGTATTGCCGGCGAGAAACGCCTCCTCCACCTCGCATAGCGCGACGTAGAGCTGGCCCATCATCTTGCGGTAGGCCGCGGCGGCCTTGGCCTTTTCCGCGCCGTCCGGCATCTTGGCCACCAACTCCGGAACCCCGGTCAATCCCTTGGCCACCGCCTCCTGCGCCTCGCGGGCCAGCGCCGCGCCCTTGGCCGGATCGGTCTCCTTGCGGAATGCCTTGTAGGCGTCGTTCATCGCCTCCATCTGCTTGCCAAGCGGTGAGTCGTGCGCGCGAAGAACCGGAGCCAAAACCAGGGACGCACATGCAAAAAGAATGATCTTTGATTTCATACGCGGGAGATACACCGACGGGATGGCGGTTTGTTTCAACCAAAAAAACCGGAAACCATCACTCGCGCCGCACAAGCCCGAGCGCCCGCCGGAACGCTTCCGCATACTGTGCCACGAGCGGCTCCGCTTCCGGATGCGTGAAGTTGGGCAGGCACAGCAGGCGTCCGTTCGCCGCCTCCGTAAGCGGCAGGGAAACGTTGTCGCCATCCGCAGGCCCGCGCCCTTCCGGATAGCGCCCGATCCGCCGCCAATGCCCCTCGGTGAAAAACGGCTGCCGGTGAAGCAGCGGATAACGCGGCAGGCCGACACGGCATCCCATTTTCCGCAGCACCTCCACCAGCCGCTGGAGATCCAGCCCCGCATCACGCGGACGGACGATGAACTCGAACCAGACCCGCACCTGCCCGGCGGGTGCCGGAAAGGTATCGAACCCCAGCGGTTCCAACACCTCGCACAGCATGCGGTGATTGCGCTCCCTGACCGCATTGGTCTCATCCAGCCGCGCCAGCATCGCCCGGCCGAGAGCCGCGGACATCGGCGCGATCCTTGTCTTGATGCCGAAGCCGGTCGCCGCGAACCGCATCTCCGGCGGCGGCATCCTCAGGATCCGCGTGATGTCCCCGAGACACAGCGCGCGGTCGCGGACCACATCATCGTCTGTTAGAAAAACCCCTCCCTCGCCCGCAGGCACCAGCTTGTCTCCCTGAAGGCTGAAGACGGACACATCCCCGAACCGCCCGCACGGCACGCCGTCCACCGAGGCGCCATGGGCATGGGACGCGTCCTCGATGATTTTCAGACCGTGCCTGTCCGCCAGCTTGCGCAGCGCCTCCACCCTGCACGGCAGCCCCCACAGGTGGACGATCACGATGGCCCTGGTGCGCGGGCCCATGCGCCTCTCCGCGTCGTCCGGATCGATTCCAAGCGTGTCTGACTCACTCTCGCAGAAAACCGGGACCAGTCCGCACCATACCATCGGCAGCACCGAGGCCCAGAAAGTGGCTGCGGGCACCAGCACCTCGTCGCCCGGTTCCAATCCGAGCGAATGGAACGCCGCCATCAGCGCGGTCGTGCCGTTGCAGTGGACCAGCGCGTGTTTTCTGCCTGAAAACACCCGGAAATCCTCCTCAAGCTCGCGGATCACCGGGTGCGTGCTCACATTTCCATCCCGCATCACCCGCAGCACGGCCGCCTCCTCGGCCGCGGAAAACTCCGGCCACTTCAGGAACCCGTCCTGCGGGATGGTGACAACGGTTTCGATCCGATCTTCGCTCATGAGTGGAATTGCCAGGGAGTGATCATTCGGCGAGAAGCGGATCATAACAATCCCGCACCCGCCGCCCGTATTCGTCGGCCGCCGCCACGGCATCCGTTTCGGACGGATGGAAAACCCGCGCGGTTTCCAGCAACATACGTCGCCCGCAGCCATTCTTTCCCAATCCCATGCGTGGCGTCCACTGGGCGATGGTGGTGCGGCGGCGCAAATAGTCGTCCAGCGTCACACAAAACTCCCGGTCGCGCGCCCACTCCGCGGTGACCATCCTTCCTCCGAGTTCGGAATGAACCCACGTCTCCGGATTGTCCGTCACCGGCTCGCGGCCACCGGCCTTTCCCGGAATCCACCCTTCCACCGCATCGGCCGCGTGTCCCGCGACCATCATGCTGGATGTCAGCTTGCCTCCGTATAGCGACAGGGCGCGACACTCGCGGTGCGCCACCATCCGGTGCCGCCGCGAAAGATCGAGCGGATAGACATCCCGGTTGAAATTCCGCGGCACCACCAGGGGACGGACGCCGCAACGGATGGAAACCACATCCTCCGCGCGCGCCCCGCCCGGCAGCGAGTGCCGTGCCTGTTCCAGCAGGAACCGGACATCCGCGGCGTCCGGAGCCAGGCCGCTCTCGGGATCATCCACCCTTGTTTCCGTAGGGCCCCACATCATCACCGGCCCCCACGGCACATGGGTGAGCACATCCTTGCGGCCGACCATCGGATGGATCCTCGCCACCGGCGGCTCTTCCCCGCGCGGCAGCGCGAGATACACTCCCTTGCTGAATACATGTCTGACAGGCGATTCCAGGCCGGCGAGCCGGTTCACCGCATCCGTCCAGACGCCGGCGCCATTGACCAACACCCGCGCGCGGACCTCATGTTCGCCACCGTTGATCCGGTCGCGCAGCCCCACCCGCCACATCCGGTCACCGCGGTCAAACCCGGCGCCCGCCAACTCACAGTGGTTCAGCGGAAGGCAATCGCCGGTATCGAAAGCGCGCAGACGGTCGATCACGAAACGGCTGTCCGATCCGCACAACATCCCCTCCTGATAGGAAAGCGAAGCCCCGCCACCCGCCGATGGCCCGAAGCGGGGCCGCCTCAGGGCGCAGCCACCGAGCAGCCAGTATGCCTGCAATGCCAGCCACACCATCATCGGGGCAAGCCCCGTCTCCGGGAAGCGGTATTCGAGATCCAGCACGCGGGCGTCTTCCGGAAACCGCTCCAACCAATCCCGGCGGGCCCGGCACAACTTGACAACCGTCATGACGTCCAGGCTCTTCAGATATAACAATCCGCCCCAAACGAGCATGCCGGACGCCTGGCTGGTGCCGGACGAGAAGTCGCCCCTGTCAACGATCGCCACCCGGTGGCCGCGCCGGCAGAGTTCATGATAAACCGGCGCGCCGGTCATGCCTCCGCCCACGATAAGGACATCGAGAGCCCCCGTGTCCGCCAGGGCGCGGAAGCGGTCTTCCCGTGATTCAGGACGCTCCATGCCCGCGGCGGGTTGGAAACGGATGATCTAACGGGCCGGCGCCATTCTCACGATCCGGTCCGGGCCGTTGAGAACGACGTAGATGTGTCCGTCCGGCGCGCCGGTGACATCACGCACACGGCCGATGTTTTTCAGGACGATCTCCTGCGAGACCACCTTGCGGTCCTTCACCCGGATCCGCCGCACCTCCTGCTGCGCGAGTCCGCCGGCGAAGAGGTCGTGTTTCCACCTGGGGAACTTGCCGCCGGTGTAGCAGTCGAGCCCGCAGGCGGCGATGGACGGCACCCAGTAGACCAGCGGCTGCTCCATGCCTTCCTTCTCGGTGATGGATACCATCGGCGTGCCGTCGTAGTTCATGCCGTAGGTGATCACCGGCCAGCCGTAGTTGAGGCCGGGGCGGATCAGGTTCAGCTCGTCGCCGCCGCGCGGGCCGTGCTCGGTGCTGTAGATCGCGCCGTCGCGCGGATCGATGGTCAGCCCCTGGGGGTTGCGGTGGCCCAGCGACCAGATCGCCGGGATCGCCTCCCTGTCCTTCACAAACGGATTGTCGCGCGGCACCCGGCCGTCGTCATGCAGGCGGAACATCTTGCCCACCGGGCTGGAAAGTTTCTGCGCCTCCATCATCCCGCCGCGCTCGCCGATGGGGAAATAGATATAGCCCTTGTCGAAGACAAAGCGGGTGCCGAAGTGCACGCCCGCGCCCGAGCGGAACTTCGGGTCCGGCCGGTAGATCCATTCCTGACCGGTCCACCTGTGGCCCTTGATCCGGCCGCGCACCACGGCGGTGATGCAGCGGTTGTTGCCGGGCTCGCCATCGGCGAATCCGAGATAAACCCAGCCGTTTCTCCGGTAGTCCGGATGCAAGGCCACCTCCATCAGGCCGCCCTGGCCGTGATCCACCACATGCGGAAGCCCCTCGATCTCCTTCGGGTCCACCTTGCCGTCCTTTTCCACGAACCTGAGCCGCCCGGACTTCTCGGTGACGAGATACCTGCCGTCCGGCAGAAACGCGATCGCCCACGGGTTTCGCAATCCCTTGTCCACCACGGTCTCGATCCGGTAGTCGTGAAGCTCGGTCCTGGTCACCTTGTCCGGCGAGGGTTTCGGGAACTCGACACCCCGGGTGAGCGTCTGCTTCTCCTTCTCGCGCAGGAAAATCACCAGCGAGCGGATCTGGTCCGCGCTGAGCACGCCCTCCCACGGCGTCATGCCCATCTCGGGATTTCCCTTGGCGATGGACTTGTAAATGTCCGCATCCGAGCCCCCGTGTTTCCACTCGCCGTCCACCAGCGAGCCGCCCGCGCCGCCCTCGAACTTCGCGCCGTGGCACCCGGCGCAGTGCTGGCTGTAAATGTCGTCCACCTTCATCTTCCGCTGGGCGGAGGCGCTTGCGGAAACGGCGATCAGCAGGGGCAATATCAGACGCATGGCGGCAAATCTTCCGGCTTTTCCGGAAAACGCAATCAGGGAATGCGCCGGGAGGAGTAAATCCGGACCCCGGCGTTTCCACCCGCGCCACAAGACCCTCAGCGCGAGACGGCCGGACCACCCGCAAGCGGCCCGGAGGACTTGCGCTTCTTGGTCTTCTTCTTGGCCGGGCACTTGCCGGAAAGATTGATGTCGAAGGGGCTTTCGTCCGCGTCGTTGCTGAAGATGCGAAGCTTCGACTTGAAGTTGCCCGCGGACTTCGGCTTGAAGGTGACCGTCACGGTCGTCGTCCGGCCCGGCGCCAGCGGCTTGTAGGCGGCCTTCTTCAGGATGATCTCCTTTACCCCTCCGATCGAGACGGAAATGTTGCCCAGATCATTGGTGCCGGCGTTGCGGATGGTGAAGGTCATCGATTTGGCCTTGCCCCTCGCCACCTTGCCAAACGGACGCGAGCCGCCATCCTTCAGATTCGCTCCGCTTTCCAGGACGACAATCTCCGGGAAGGGCACCGCGTTTCCCAACTCGTAGGCGCCGATCTCGACAAAGCCGCCCTGCACCCGGCTGTATCCCGCCATGTCCAGCGGCAGCTTCTCTGTTAGAATCCCGTCGCCATCCGCGTCCGCCAGATCCTTCGGCCGCAGGTCCACATACCGGCCGATCCGCGGATCGAGCGCCTTGCCGATCGCCGGGCTGCCCGGTTTCAGCCGCAGGCCGTCGTCCGCCGTTCCCCACCGGCCGTCGGCACCGGCCGGATTGGCCACGTTCACGAACATCGGATCGGTATCGACAAACAGCAGCGCGGGGGAAACCAGATACAGATCCGCGATGACTCCCAGCGTGATGGCTTCCTCGCCTCGCCGGATGAGATTCGGGGCCGCGGAAGCGGGCGTCGGATGGTTTTCGTCCGAGTTCCGCATCGCGCCTTTGAATCCGACGAGTATCAACTCCTTGTGGTCCACCCCATCCTCCGTCTCCCCGATGGTGAACCAGAACAGGTTGTTGAGAATTCTCACCATGCCATTGCAGCTCCGCGCCGAGCCCGAGCCCCACATCGTGCCGTTGTCGAGGAAGGTGCAGTTCGAGATGAAAAGCGAGTCCGTATCGCGATCAATGCCGCCCTGGACCGCGCCGCCGCGGAACTCGCTGGTGTTTTCCACAAACACGCAGTTCGCCAGTGTGGAAACACCCTTGCCGGTGCGCACCGCGCCGCCACCGCCTTCGACCACTTCGTCCGCCTTCGGAATACCGGGACCGCTGCGATTCGAGGAAAAGGAACAGTTTGTCGCGATCACCACCTCGCCGCTGATCGCTCCGCCGGAGGCAACCCCGATCGCCTTGTGCGCGTCCGCCACGTTTCCGGTGAACACGCAGCCGGTCGCGTCCACGTTGCCTTTGATCGCGCCGCCGCGCGAGTTGCCCGTCGTGATGTTGTAATCCAGGCGGATCCCGTTGTTTTGGAAATAACAGTTGTTGGCCACCACCTTGCCGCTCTCGCCCTCCACATAGATCGCGCCGCCGTCGGCCAGCGCCAGGTTGTTCCGCACCGTGCAGTTGGCGATCGTCAGCACCTTGCCCGCCAGCACGTAACACGCGCCGCCGCGGTCGTATTCCGGAAAGTTCGGATAGTTCCACGAATGCCCGCCGTTCGCATGGCCGTTTTCCACGATGAAGCCGTCGAGCCGGGAACTCAGCACCACCTTGATCACATGCAGCGACCGGAAATCGATGGCGTTGTTGCCCGTCCAGATCGCTCCGGAGAGAATCGTCGGATTGGCCGCCGGTTTCCGCTGGGAAAGCGAGGTCTCCGTCCCTGCGAAACCGCCGAACAGCTGCTGCCCCCTGAGTTCGAAGGACATCTCCCGGTTGCCAAACGAACCGGACGCCCCGTCATCCGGAAAATACGTGCCCCTCGCGATGAGTATCTGATCCCCTGCGCGGGTATTGTCCAAGGCGTCACGCAGATATTTATAGGCCGATGCCCAACTCGTCCCCTTCCCCGGCGAAACCACCTTGCCATTCACATACACCGTCTTCCCCAACGCCAGCCCGCTGAACAGCAATAAGCCGAAAAACACAAAGGCCCCTGCGAACGATCCCCCCGGGATCCCCTTTCGCCGGGAATTATTTGAACAATTAAGGTCAAGCACGGCGAATATTTAGCAATTTCAAATCATCCCGGCAACCAAATTTTCAAAACTTCCGGCCGATCACCCATCCCCGAATCGACACCCACACGACAGGCCCGCTCGTGAGAGCGGAGAAAAGCCCCGCCCGGCGACTCCGGCAAACCGTGCGACACCGCGTCCATTACGCGAAAACGTAGCACCTCCCGGCAAAACATGGATCCGGAGACCAGAGATAACTTCTAAATTACTGACGGCAAACAAGTTACAACGTTTCCGAAGGGTGACAACATTGACGATATTTCCGGCACCATGCCCTGACAATCAATAAAACCAGACCGTAAGGTCGTGACAAATGTCGTGAGATGCATAAGTAGCGTCCCACGCCCCTAACAGTCATGAAAACACTAATTGCCGCAATTGCCGTCACCCTCATCGCACAGGCGGGTGCCCACGCCCAAAACTTCAAGCAGTTCGCAGGCAAGTATCGTCCCCTGCCATACAACCCGCTTGTTCTCGCGGATCCCGACAAGGTTTTTTCATCAAACGAAAAGAAGCTCGGGCGCGTCTATGATCCCCTGATGATCAAGGTGGATCATTCCGGCCGCATCCAAGGGCAGGCAAGGATGTATTTCATCGATGTCCTCGGAAACAAAACGACCAAACCGGTCCGGGTGAAATTCACGGGAAAACTGACGAAACCCAAAAAACTCCCGTTTCTCGACGCCAGAACCGCCACACTGAAGATGAAAGGTTCGGATGGCTCCAGACTGTCGGGCCAGGCGATCTACGAGAAATCCACCTTCGGTTTGACCGCCAAGCGCAACCTGGTCTTTGAAATCGTCCGCGGCGCCTACTCCGGAAGAGGATTGTTGGTTTATGGCAGGAAGTGAGACCAACGGAGAACGCCCGGGATCTTGATCTCCGCGCGCGCCAAGCCCCCTCTCCCCGCATTGACACCCCCCGCCCCGCATCCGCCAGTCTTGCCCCACGCGGGATGCCGCGCCGGAGCAAATCGAATCCCTCATCGCCCGCCGGGAAAAATCCGGCGGCCACGAACGCGGGTCCGGCCAACAGTTCCCCCTGGAATTCCGCGAACTCCCCGGCCTCGAAAAACCCTCGCCGCGACAAGTCCGTTCCCGACCACCGCAGGCTCGCCCGTAAGAGCGAGGAGGGGCGACTCCACCAACGCGCAAAAGCCTCCGTGGCCTCACGTCCACGCCTGAGTTTCGCGACAACTTTTTCGCTTTGGCGATCCGCCAGGCTCCCCAGGCCCGGAAGCTTCCATGCTTGCGGGCAAATGTCAAATAATGGCCGATAGGGCGCTTGACATTGGCGATTGACAATTCTTCTCTGGCCGAAATCTTGCCAACGGCAAATGAAAGAGTTACCTATTATCTCGCTCTTGCTGATCGCCCAGTCCGCCACAGGCGCGGTCTTCGAAGGGACAAATCAAAACGACACAATTGACGGAAGCGCCGACGCGGACTGGATCGTTCTCCTGGCAGGCGACGACTCCGGCGATGGCAAAGCGGGAAACGATTCCATTTTCGGTGGTGACGGAGCTGACGAGCTTATCGGAGGCGAGGGAAATGACACAATCGTCGGAGGAGAGCGCTTCGATCACGCTGACACTGCCGGAAACGGTTTTTATGGAGGCTTGGGAAACGATTTCCTCATCGGGGGCGTTCATGGAGACACATACCATTACAATCCTGGTGATGGATTTGATCGCTTGCGCGAAACGGGCTCCTCCCCCGGAGCGACGGACGTGGTCCGGTTTGGGCCGGGAATCGATCCGGGTGACCTTGTATTCAGTCGTGACAGGGGGGATTTGTTCGTCTCTTTCCAATCGGGCGACATCCTGCGAATCGAATCGTGGTTTGGTTCCACTACGGGAGATTTCAGAATTGAGGAATTCCAATTCGACAATGCGCCTTCAATCCCGGGCGCAGGCCTCGCCTTCGACGGGACAACGTGGACAGGCACTGCCGCGGGCGATGTCCACACCGCTTCCGGCGCTGGGGATTTCCTGCTTCTGGGTGGTGACGGAAACGATACGATTACCGGTTCCGGCGGGATGGATGTGGTGGTCGGGGGGCCGGGAAATGACACACTATACGGGGGAGACGGAAATGACGGACTTTTCGGAGAACAGGGCAACGATACCCTGCGCGGGGGGGAAGGATCCGATTATTTGAGCGGGGGCTCCGGAAACGATTCGTTGTGGGGGGAGGCAGGGGCGGATGATCTCGCTGGGGATGCGGGTGACGACATCCTCTATGGCGGAAGCGGCAATGATCTGTATCATTGGTATCCGGGCGACGGAAACGACACCATCCAGGACAATCTCGGGGAGACGGATGCGGCGGCGGCCAATCGCCTGGTCTTCGGCCCCGGCATCCTTCCGTCCGACATCGTCCTTCAAACCGTACCCGGCAACGCGACAGCCCTGAAGTTTCAAGTAATGAACGGGGCAGACCAAGCCGGTTCGGTCGTTATCAACTTCTGGGCACAGAGCCATTCATACACCACTGTCAGGCACAGTACGACATGGAGGATCGATTTCCCGGACGGGGCAACGTGGAACGGCAGCACTCTTGCGACACCTTTGGGCGATGTTTTGAACGGCGGTTCCGGACCGGACACAATGTCTGGTGGCGATGGAAACGACACGCTTAGCGGGCATGATGGTGATGACGTCCTATCCGGGGACGACGGAGCTGACACCCTGTTTGGCGGCAATGGAAACGACACCCTTTGCGGCGGAAACGGCAACGACACCCTGCGAGGCGAGGCAGGCAACGATGTGCTGAACGGCGGGCAGGGAAACGACTCGCTCTGGGCGGGAACCGGAAACGATTCGCTTGCCGGCGGGGAAGGCGATGATCTTCTCTACGGCGAAGCCGGCAACGACTCCTATTTCTGGAACCCGGGAGATGGAAACGACATCATTCAGGACAGTGTTGCCGAGACCGAAACAACGGCCGTGAACCGCCTGGTCTTCGGTCCCGGCATCCTTCCGTCGGATATCGTTCTTCAAACCGTACCCGGCAACACGACGGCATTGAGATTTCAAGTAATGAATGGAGCGATCCCGGCGGGCTCCGTCATCGTGAATTTCTGGGCAAACAGCCACAGCTACACGGCCGTGAGGCACAGCCAAACATGGCGCATCGAATTCGATGGCGGTGATATTTGGCTCGGTTCCATGCTTGCCACGCCCCTGGGCGATGTGTTGACCGGAACATCCGCGGCGGACGTCTTTTCGGGAGGGGATGGCAATGATACGATCACCGGCCTGGATGGCGACGATCAGCTTGCGGGCGACGGGGGGGCCGACATCCTGAATGGTGGAAATGGAGCCGATATCCTGCTGGGCGGCGACGATAACGATACCCTCAACGGCGACAATGGAGACGATGTGCTTGAGGGGGGGGCCGGCAATGACATGCTCACGGGAGGAAACGGGAATGACACGTTGCGCGGGGGCCCCGGCAACGACATCCTGAACGGCGGTTACGGGGCGGATGCCATTATCTGGTATCCTGGTGACGGTAACGACACGGTCACGGAACCGTTTTGGGACACCACCACCGTGAACACCTTGCTCATAGGGGAGATGGATGACCCCGGTGGATTGGATTTTTCGAGACTTTCCGGAAATAGCCTTCGTATCCACATTCCGCAGTCGATGGGCGGAGGGTCATCGACAATGGATTTGGAACAGTGGGCCGCCTATAATGCCGGATTCCGTTTTCTTCAGTTTTGGGATCTTGATCTTGTCGGCTGGGGGGCGTTCCGATTTGCGAATCTGCCGACTGCGGGGAATGACAGCGCTTCGGGTTCCTCCGGACCGGATCTCCTGCTGGGGTTGGAGGGGAACGACAACTTGTCCGGCGGAGACGGCGACGATTTCCTGCACGGAGGCGCGGGAGACGATACCCTATTGGGCGGAAACGGTGACGATTTGATTTCGGGCGGGACCGGCAACGACCTTCTCAGGGGAGGTGGCGGGAATGATATTTATTTTGTCAACCAAGGTGGCGGCAATGACACAATCGAGGAACCCTTTGAACAAATCGCAGGTGAATCCAACGAATTGCGGTTCGGTCCCGGCATTGATTCCACGTCCGTAAAGGTGAGCCGTTCCGGAGACAATTTGGTGATCGCTTATGGCCCCGCACCAGGCTGCGTGACAATCACAGACTGGTTTGCCGACGCCCATGGATCTTCGGCTGTCGAAATCGTGTCCTTCCGTGACGGCCCCGTCTGGAACAGCGCCTTTGTCGAGTCCTTGGTTGGTCATGACCCTTCCTCCGCCGACCCGGTCATTAATCCGGAATTGCTTGGTTTGATGATCGAAAACCTTGCGCCGGGCGAGGCGTCCGCCTTGCTGGTCTTGACCCCCCTTCGATGAAACGGCCGATCTTGGCACCCGCGCGTCACATAACCTCATTGGCATCAATAACATGTTCCCAAGAATTATCCCGGTTCTTCTGATCAGCCTGATCTCCATTTCGTCACATGCCCATTCTCCGATGGGCGTGAACGATCCCTATGACGATCACGGTATCGAAGGGATTGACGAGATGATGGCCCATGCCGGATTCGGCAGTTATTTGTTTCAGAACGACCCTCACAACTACGGGAGTGTCCTCGTTCAAGGAGAGGAAATCAACCTGGTGAATACTGCGGGACCGACTGAAATGCCTATAGCGGGCTTCACGCATTTTTTGGACATCACACCTCATTTTTTTGCAGACGGAGCCCTCACGAGAGGCTCATTTACAGCAATCCTGAACACTCCCTCCCGAAGAATTTCGAAGAATTATTCTCCCGGTGAGAACCCGCTTGGCTTTCTTCTTTATCCGATGATGGACGGATTTTCCGGCAAGGCCACCATCACCGTAATGGCCGGCATTAATGTCGTCGCACGACACACAGCCACATGGAATTTCGATGAACCGGAATGTGGCGCGTGCACGACAGGAGCAGGCGCTTGCAGCCTGGAAACCGAAATAGGCTCGGCAAAGTTAAAAATTCCGCTCGGAGGCAACTCTTACGGCTTGGGGGCCAACCATTTGACGTTCAAAAGCGGATCTCTTTCGAATCCTGGCGCCGCCGCTTTGAAGTTTGTCGGTTCTGTCGGAGCCAATGGCTCTACGGTCAACCGTAGTGGAAACACGATCACATCCGTAATCACGGGAAACACTTTGGCAACCATCCTTCCCGCCTCCTCCTCGGAGGACGAAAACCGCTTTGAAGTGCACTTTTCCTATGTGAACGATCCACGCCCCAATCCGCCATCGCCGGTTTTCAGGTCGGTTGTGGTCGAGATTGCATCCGGCAGGCTGCGGATTTCAGATACCAATGCCGATCAAACGGTGACTCGCGAGTTTGCGAATGCGTCCCCCGATGTTTGGATTCTCGAGGAAGCCGGACTTCGCCGCACAACGAGAACCATCATCTCATCCGCCGGCGGGATACGGGTATCAAGGATAAGGGAGGAGGAAAAGAACGGACAAGGTGTGTGGAAAACCATCTCGCTTCGTGAGATTGGGGAGAAGGCATTCGCCTCGGAATGGCAAACCATCCGTTCGACCCTCGATCCGGAGGGTTCCGCCCTCACAACCACATACGAATACCATCTATGGAGTCCCGATCAGTCCGGCACCCTGGACATTGGTGCAAGCGGTCGCCTGAAGCGTGAGGTCCGGCCGGATGGAATGACGCGCACCTTCGAATACCTTCCCAACGATCCATTCAACACATCTTTCGATCGGGTTGATGTGATCAAGGAGCATTTCGCCGGTACCGCAGAAGGCCGGGAAACCCGCATCCACAGGAAGTTTCAGAGCGTGACTTCAACAGTGCTGGAAGAGGTGTTCGTTCTTGGAAACCTGGTGTCGAAAAAGGAAACCATTTCGACGGGAACCACCAGAATCGAGAAGGTTTATCCCTCCGAGGACCAACCTCCGCTTGTCACTCAAACCACTTTCTCTTCCGGTGCTTTTGAGACGATCCATCCGGATGGGCGCGTGCTCCGCGAAAGCAAGGCTGTCGTCAATGACCAGTTGGTTAAGACAACACAAAGCGGAGTGAAAAACACCGGCTCCGGCCACTATCTGATCCGCGGCGAGGAAAAGGTCACTACCTTTGACCGGGCTGGCAATATTCTCCGGGAGGTTCAAAAACTCGTCCACGGAGGGGTGAGTTATCCGATTGAGGACCGGCGGACCGCGGCTCAGGACGATTCCGGGCGGAGAACCCGGGTGGATGTTTTCCTGGGCAACGGCACGGCTCCGGCCTTTTCGGAGCATCTCTCTTACTCCTGCTGCGGACTCGCCTCGGAAACCGGCCGTGACGGCATCACCAGCCAGCACTTTTACGATGCCCTGGGTCGCCGCTGGAAAACCAGCCGCGGCGGGATCTCGGAGGAAACCATCCGCGACGGCCCGACGGTGCGGGTCCATCGTTATCCGGAAGCCCTTCCCGGTCCCGCTTCCTTGGCGGATTCATCCAACGAACTCTCCAACACCACTTACAATCTTGCGGGAGAAATCGTTTCATCGCAGGAACGCTCACCCAAGGACGGCACCTGGGTCACGACATCGGTCCAGACCACATACAGCCCCGGAGGTGGCATGGGGAAAACCGTCACCCGCACCTACCCGCAGACGGCGGACGACCAGGGAGTCACGCCGACGATTACGGAATCCCACGCCATCGACGGCAACCTCATCGGCCGCTCGGGTTCGATGGCCGTGCATGAAAGCATCTCCTATTCATCGAACGCCACCGGCATTGTCGAGACCCGCTCGAAGGTTGACGGGACCGGCCAACCCTTCGAAACCGAAATCCACCAGCAGGACTGGACCGGCCGCAAGGTGGCGATCACCTACGCCGGCGATCAGGACGGCGACAACAACCCGGATCGGGAGATTCTCGAATATGACACCGCCGGCCGCCTCTCGAAAACCGTCGACCCGGACGGCGTCGCAACCCTTTCATCCGAAGATCCGGCAAACGGAATATCCATCACGGCCCTTGACGTGAACGGGAACGGTGTCATCGACCCCGCGGTCGATCAACTCACGATTCGCCGCGAAGGCGTCGGCCTCGACGCCGCCGGGAAAGTCATCCGCTGGCGGGAATCGGCCGCCCGGGTCGGCGACGGCCAGGGCGGCAGCGTTGAAGTCACCCTCTCGCGTATCGAAACCTCCGCCGACGGCCTGAAACAGACCGCGGTCACCTATGGCGGCGCGGGCCGGGCGGCCACCACCACCTCCACCACCAAATACACCGCCCCCGGCGCCTGGAAGGTCATCACGATGCGTCCGGACGCGACATTCGCCATCGGGTATTATGAAAACGGCCTGCTCGACCGGGTGGAGGAATATTCCACCCAAGGGGTCCTGGTTTCCTCGCTCGAATACTCCCACGACGCCTACAACCGCGTGATCGGCGTCACCGACTCGCGGGGCCCTGCCACATCCTATCAATACGTCGCTCCGTTGGTTGATTTCATCGCGCAGACGACCGTCGGCACCCGGGTTTCGGTCACCGGCCATGACGAGCGCGGCCGGACGATCCTCAACGACGAACCCGACTCCCTCGACGACTCCGGAAATCCCGTGGCGAACGTCCGCGTGACCCATTACTGGCCCTTCGGCGGGGTCCGCGAGGAAACCGGCACGCCCGGTTACCGCGTCACCTACACCTACGACGCCGCCCGGCGCATGGAAACCATGACCACCTACGGCACCGCCACCGCCGTCACCCGCTGGGAATACGATCCGGACCGCGGCTGGCTCGTCCGGAAGCGCCACAACAGCCCCTCGCCCGGCCAGGGAAGCGGCGAGAGCCACACCTACACCCCCGGCGGCCGCCTCCACGTCCGCACCCTCGCCCGCGGCGTCACCGGCACCTACAGCTATGCCACATCCGGTGCGCTCGGCGGCATCGTTTACAGCGACTCCACACCCGCCGTCACCATCCACGGGCGCGACCAACTGGGCCGCGTGACCCGTCTCACCGATGGCGCCGGCGAGCGCGTCCTCGCCTACGACGGCTGGGGCGAGCTTGGCTCCGAAACCCACAGCTCCGGCGGCATTCTCGGCGGCTGGGAGGTCACGCAAGGCCGCGATTCCATCGGCCGCCTCTCCGGCATCGGGACAGCACTCACCGCGGGCGGAGCCTCCCACGCCATCGCCTACGGCTACGGCAAACTCGGCCGCCCCGAATCCGTCACCAGCGGCGGCGCCACCGCCACCTACCGCCACCACCCGACCCACCAACGCGTCTCGCAGATCGACTTCTCCGCAGGGGCGGAGCCCTTCCTCCACGGCGGCATGACCTACGACTCCCTGCTCCGGCTCGACCGCATCACCTACCACAACGGCCAGACCTCCGGCGGATTCAAGCTCTTCTCGGACTTCCGCTATACCCGCGACGGCTACGGCAACATCACCTCCGCCCAACGCATGGACGGCACCAAGAACCTCTACGGCTACAACCCGGCCGGCGAAGTGGTGGCCGACCGCAGGCTGCGCGATGCCGCCGGAAACGAATTCTTGCGCGGCCAGTCCTTCCGGTGGTCCTATGACGGCATCGGCAACCGCCTCACCTCCGCCGCCGGCGGCGACACAAACGGCCAGAACCTGCGCGTGAGCACCCACACACCCAACGCCCTGAACCAATACAGCGCGATCCAGAATCCCGGAGCCGCGGACGTGACCGGCGTCGCCGACGGTCAGGCCAACGTCACCATCAACGGCTCCGCCGCCACCCGCCAGGGCGATTGGTTCCACGGCGAGGTCGGCGCCGACAATTCCGCCGGGCCAGTCTGGAAAGCCACCAGCGTGAGCGACGGCACCGACACCACCGCCGGTTCCCTGCTCATCCCGCCCGCCACGCGGAACCCGCAATATGACGCGGACGGAAACCTGACCTCCGATGGCGTCTATGGCTACACATGGGATGGCGAAAACCGGCTGATCAAAATCGAAACCCTCCCCGCAGCCGTCAGCGCCGGTGTCCCCTACCAGCGCGTCGAGATGGCCTACGACTCCCAGTGGCGGCGCATCCGCCGCGAGCAATTCGACAGCCTTGCCTCCGTCACCCCAATCAAAACCACCCGCTACCTCTGGGCCGGCTGGCGCTGCCTTGCCGAACTCGGAGCCGCCGATTCCCTCGCGAAGTGCCACGTCTGGGGCCTCGACCAGGCCCACCAACTCCACCTCGGCGACAGCAACAACGCCCTGCTCTGGACCCACGACCTGATCCGCGACGAACGCCACTTCTGCCACTACGACGGCAACGGCAACGTCGCCGGCCTCTCCGACGCCGCCGGAAACCACACCGCGGAGTATTTCCACAACGCCTTCGGGGTCGTCACCGGGAAACGAGGCAGCTACGCGGACGAAAACGACTACCGTTTCAGCACGAAGCCATTCGAGGAGGTCGGGGGATTGTATTACTACGGGTATCGGTATCTTGATCCGATTGCTGGAAGGTGGATGTCCAGGGATCCCAAAGGTGAGCGAGGTTCATTGAATTTGATGGCTTTCCTGGCGAATAATTCCTTGGACGGAATCGACATATTGGGACTTGAAAAACTGTCTTTGCGGTATGTGTTGGAATCTGAATCAGAAGTGAAGGCTGCTGTCAGGCAATCCGGTGGAGTCGGATTCACTAGCTTAGGCGCGATGATGGAGGACGCCAAAAAGAGAACCACGCCATATTCAAAGGACGGAAAGGCCCCATGCAATTGCATAAGCAATCTTGTGCTGCTCACGCATGGGAGCGAGGGGATGATTCAATTCCCCGATGGCTCATCATTGACTGGAGCTGATCTTGAGGACTATAGGAAGAATCCAATTCGGAAAATGTCCGGAAATAAAGGAATGAATATGCATATCATCCAGATGGGAGCGCTCAATTCTCTAATGTGCGAGGGGGCATCAATTGACTTCCGCTCATGTTCAGCAGGTCTTGGGGATTCCGGAACGGCTCTACTCCGGGAGTTGCGACTTATTTTCCCCGGGAAAACCATCATTCTTCATAGGGGAACTTGCTACACAAATCTCGGCGGGTTAATTGAGTTTGAACTGAACGGTCTCTTGCCCAAGAAACCAAGATTTCACAAAGGGAGGATTGGCTTTGAACTGTTTTAGAATTTTCGTTGCCACAGCCGTGCTTTTTTGTCTTCTCTCCTGTGACAGGAGAGAAAATGTAGCTGGCACTGAGCACGCCAAGATTCGGATTTTCTGTAGTAATGCAACTCAACATATTAGCTATTGGTTGAGCGAAGGTAGAGAGATCGACTGGAATAAAGTCGGGAGCTTCTCGAATTCAGAACTGGTGCAGACGGCTCAATACGGATATTATTCAGAACAACCTGCGCTTGTGGTGGTCGACATTAACTTGAATGAATGGATCTTCTGTTTCGCAGGTGAAACATATATTCTTGTTCGATTCGATCAAAACATGAGCGAGGGGTTCACACCGCAAAGTGATTCTGTGAAAATACATGCCACAACGGCAAGATCACCGGCGGATTCAAGCTCTTCTCCGACTTCCGCCACACCCGCGACGGCTACGGCAACGTCGCCGGCCTCTCCGACGCCGCCGGAAACCACACTGCGGAGTATTTCCACAACGCCTTCGGGGTCGTCACCGGGAAACGAGGCAGCTACGCGGACGAAAACGACTACCGCTTCAGCACGAAGCCATTCGAGGAGGTCGGGGGATTGTACTACTACGGCTACAGATACCTTGACCCGGCGGCGGGGAGGTGGATGTCGCGGGATCCCATCGGGGAAAAAGGGGGATTCAATTTGTTCGAGTTCGCAACCAATTCGCCAACTTTCATCTTTGATCTACTTGGACTAAATGCCAAAGAATTTCATCTGGAATTCACAATCAATAAAACCGACGCCTTGTGGACTAGAGCTATGGAGGGCATTATTGGAACCGCCAAATCCGTTTCAAGCTTGAAAGAAATTTCTGATATTATATCCGCTTTGACTGGAAGCGATTGCGATACAAAATGCGTCAAGACACTAACCATTTGGGCCCACGGCGATCCAGGCATGATTCATGTGGGAAATGGCATGAGCATCGACAGCGCCATTTTTGACACCTACAAGAACCATATAAAATGGCTCAAGTCAAAGCCGAAGCCAAGCGTTGTCAAAGAACAGGAACGAATTTATCAGGACCAGTTAAGTTTAATGAAAACCCTTGAGTCAATCCGAGGCAGACTTTGCAAAAATCCACAAGTAATCATCAATTCATGCAATGCCGGATTCGGCCCTTCTGGGAAAGCACTTGAGGGAAAACTCGCAGAATTCTTCGGTTTTTCAATTGACCTTCCGGGAGCGTATTGCAGCCCTTCTTACATCGTCGGCATTAAATACACCAACGAGATCGGAACCATCTTTGATGGACCTTCTACCGATCGTGAGGGAATTCCACTCGACAAGAATAAGCCAATCAACAATGACCGCTGTTGCAAGAAAAAAAATGTCATCAGATGAAACTAAAACTAATATTCGAAAATCCGGCATCGCTGCGTTAGGCGCATTGCTCGCAATTGTTGTTGTAGTTGTTTTTGCTTTTCATTACTTAAACGAAAATAATAGACTTCGGAAAAATGAAGAAAGATATGTCACAGCACGCTCCAAAAGCAATGTCTTGACGGCACTTCAAATGAAAGTCATCAAATACGATGATTACGGCATACTCAATGAATCAAATATTCAGGATTTCGCCAGAATTCTGATTGATAATAATGAAGTGGAACTGGTCCATGGATATCACATTAATCAGAGAAATTCAGTCAAAGTCACAGATCAGTATTTTATATGGCAACACGGATGTTTGGGATATGTGGTCAAATGGATTGACGGGAACGGAATTGCAAAGACAACCGCAGTACGTCATATGGGAGAGGGCAATTTTGAAACGCATACTCTCCGCGAGTGACTGATTACGACTCCCTGCTCCGGCTCGACCGCATCACCTACCACAACGGTCAGACCAGCGGCGGATTCAAGCTCTTCTCGGACTTCCGCCACACCCGCGACGGCTATGGCAACATCACCTCCGCCCGACGCAGGGACGGCACGAAGAACCTCTACGGCTACAACCCGGCCGGCGAAGTGGTGGCCGACCGCAGGCTGCGCGATGCCGCCGGAAACGAATTCTTGCGCGGCCAGTCCTTCCGGTGGTCCTATGACGGCATCGGCAACCGCCTCACCTCCGCCGCCGGCGGCGACACAAACGGCCAGAACCTGCGCGTGAGCACCCACACACCCAACGCCCTGAACCAATACAGCGCGATCCAGAATCCCGGAGCCGCGGACGTGACCGGCGTCGCCGACGGTCAGGCCAACGTCACCATCAACGGCTCCGCCGCCACCCGCCAGGGCGATTGGTTCCACGGCGAGGTCGGCGCCGACAATTCCGCCGGGCCAGTCTGGAAAGCCACCAGCGTGAGCGACGGCACCGACACCACCGCCGGTTCCCTGCTCATCCCGCCCGCCACGCGGAACCCGCAATATGACGCGGACGGAAACCTGACCTCCGATGGCGTCTATGGCTACACATGGGATGGCGAAAACCGGCTGATCAAAATCGAAACCCTCCCCGCAGCCGTCAGCGCCGGTGTCCCCTACCAGCGCGTCGAGATGGCCTACGACTCCCAGTGGCGGCGCATCCGCCGCGAGCAATTCGACAGCCTTGCCTCCGTCACCCCAATCAAAACCACCCGCTACCTCTGGGCCGGCTGGCGCTGCCTTGCCGAACTCGGAGCCGCCGATTCCCTCGCGAAGTGCCACGTCTGGGGCCTCGACCAGGCCCACCAACTCCACCTCGGCGACAGCAACAACGCCCTGCTCTGGACCCACGACCTGATCCGCGACGAACGCCACTTCTGCCACTACGACGGCAACGGCAACGTCGCCGGCCTCTCCGACGCCGCCGGAAACCACACCGCGGAGTATTTCCACAACGCCTTCGGAGTTCTTACCGGCAAACGCGGAGCCTACGCGGACGAGAACGCCTACCGCTTCAGCACGAAGCCATTCGAGGAGGTCGGGGGATTGTACTACTACGGGTATCGGTATCTTGATCCGATTGCTGGAAGGTGGATGTCGCGAGATCTGGCATGGGAGTCAGGAGGGAGAAACCTATACGGATTTCTAAACAACCAGTCAGTCGATCAGATCGATCTCTATGGTCTGAGCGCCGCACCCTCTTACCCACAACCGTCATTCCCCACGCCTTCCTTTCCGCGGCAGCCAGCTCTTCCACCAAATGTCATTCCAGGTCCCGGTTTTGGCAGTCCCCCGATTGTTCAACCATCCAGTCCGGCGCCGCCACCAATTATCCTAAGGGCTACTCCGCCAGTCGCGGCAGGCATCATGCTGGGTTACATGAGCTGGCAGCTCGGAAAGGAATCCGTCGAACTCGAAAGGAGCTTGACGCATCTGAAAGCCGTAGAAGCGCAGGCCGCAGAGCTGGCAAGGCGCGTTCGTGGAACTCTCGATGACTCCTGGATACGCAAGTGACTACGAGGTGGTCTTGCCCGGTGTCGTTATAGTTTATCACTGCACAAAACTCGAACCATGAATTACGATCAGGAATACTATTATAGCCGTTGGAATCGTTTGACGGATGCCGAAAAACACGAACTTTCCCAGAATTGGGATACTCAGGAGGGAGAGGGGTTTCCAATTGCCCTGATGGCCTTGGCGCGACTGGTAATCTCCCATTGCCGGGAACTGCGAATAGGTCACGCAAACGTCGGAATCTATCACGGTGGAACATTCCTCCTGAAGGTGAGTCTTGCTAAATCCTGCGACCTCACGAACCTCAGGGATCTCCCCAGGGAATTTGAAGGTTTTCCGGTGATCTGGGTGAACTACAAAAACGAATGGGTCGGAGGATTCAGAATGGGGGGCTGACCAAATCAGCGGAAAATGCCATGGTTCCAAGCGAATGGAAGGAAATCCTAAAAGGACCGCGTTGCCCCAACGGAGAAGATCTCCGGATTTTCCTCGTGAATCTCTCGTTGTGCTTCGAAAGTTCATCGCGAACGGAAACCATTCCTGAAGACCACAAAATGATTGTTGATCTGGTCAGGTCAAAAATGGAACGAGGCTTGTGGAGCGCGGATGACATGACAACGGGATTCTGGTTTCCGGGAAAAGCGGTTCGCCTGCCCGGCTCGCTCGATCTGGTGAGTCTTGCGGCAGGTTTGGAAGTTGAAATTCAAACAAGCGATTTCGCTTACCAAGTTCTGATCGGCATCGACAACCAGTCGATGAGCCGCAATCGGCCATGGAAAGAACGATTGTCCAACGATGGCTCCGCATCCGCATTTCATTCTCGCGGACCGCCCGGAGGCAGGTTCCCGCCATCGGCAATTTTTCGGACAGACTCCCGGGGATGCGCTTCGCTGTGGTTTTTTTCGCGTGCCGTTCCGCCCGCTTCATTCAGGCAGGCGTTCGCATTGGCGCGGATTGCCGCTGGAACGGGGAGGCGATGACCGGCGGCGACCGACTGATTGACAGCGCCTGGCCGGCGAGCCATGGGTAGCGGCCGATGATGGCAGCACATGGAGTAACCCGCGCTTACCGGATACCGGGAATCCGGCTCGCGCTTGCCGTGGCCGCTTCCGGCCTGACCGCGGGTTTCGCGGCGCCTGAAACCCTGCGGCCTTACACTGCGGACAACTGGACGCTTCACCTCTGGCATCTTGACGAAAGACGCCCTCCGTTTCGCGACCACGGGCGCAACCGGATGGATCTGAATGGATTGTTCAATAACGCCAGGACCGGCATTCCCTCCATTCCCGGCCTCGGATCCTGCGTTTCATTCCACCACGACGCCGGGGGGACCCGGGGCACGATGAACTTCAGGGGCGCGATACTGACGGCCTCGCCCATCCTGGCGGATGGGGACGAAGACAATGTGCCACCGGATTTCCGCGTCGCCGGTGAGGACGGGGCTTTCACCATTGAGGCGCTCGTCCGCTTCGATGTCCTGCCCGCGGACGCCGGAGCGGTGGCCATGGATATCGTTTCCTTCGAGGGCGACAACCTCGGCGAGAGAAACATGAGGGTTTTCAACTTCCGTGTGGAGTCCGCCGGATTCCTCGCCTTCACGCCGCTCTCGGTCCGTGGCGGAGCGCTCGCCGCGATCCCGACGACCGGGCCACATGCGGTGAACACCAGCGATTGGTTCCACGTCGCGGCGACCTACGATGGGAATGAAGGCAGCGTCGGCAGCCTCAAGCTGTTCTGGACCCGGCTCGACGAACCAAGGCAAACCGCGCACATGATCGGCAGCGGAACGCTGGAGGAGGACTTCGGCCTTACAACAGGCGATTTCGCGATCGGCAACGAGGCCCGGGCCCAATCCCGGTTCGACAATGCCGAGCAGGAACCTTTCCGCGGCGTGATCGACGAGGTCCGGATCAGCTCGGTGGGGCGGCACCCGGCTGATTTCCTGTTCGTTCCCCCGGATCAGCGGATATCTCCGGAGGGCCCGGCGCATGATCCGGTCGGCAATCTCCCGCTGGAACTCAAATTGTCCGGCATGACCGTGGACGGGAAACCGGCGGCCATCCCGGGCTCCGGCGGGCCGCTGGTGCTGCCGCCCGGATCCCACCGGGTGGGTTTTGATTTCGGCGTGCCGCCGGGTCCGCAGCAGGATCCTGTCATCCTGCGCTACCGCCTCAGGGGACTGGACGAGAACTGGCACGAGAGCGGCCGCGGCATGAGCATGACCTGCGAGGTGCTGGACGAGTCCGGCACCGTGGTCTCGCTCGTGCAAATACCCGTCCTCGGCGCAAGCCGCGGCTGGGAAACGGGTTTCGAGGATTCCATCATGACGCCGCGCAGCGAGCCGGTCTATGTGCCGGCTTCCGGCAGGTCGGTCCGGATCACGGTTTCCTCCGGGGCCGACGACACCACCGGTGTGCTCGCGATCGATGATCTGGAGCTTGTGACGAGTTTTCCGCAATCATCGGGCGGTTCGATCTGGCAGAACCCGGGATTCGGGGATGGAACGCAACTCGACAGCCCGGCGGGGCTGCCAAAGGGTTGGAATCGCGGCGGCTCGGCCCCCACCATCGCGAGGGTGATCACGACGGAAGCCGGGACCGCGCTTGCGTTGGTCGATGGGGACCAGGACGCGTCGGGAATGTGGACCTCCACCCAGTCGCTCCCGCGGGTGCCGGCCGGCGGCATGACCTTGCTGTTGAAGTGGAACGAGAAGTTCAACGTGATCGGGGGAAACATGCACCGTGCGACTTTCGTGAGCGTTCCCGCCGGTGACTACGCCTTCGAGGCCATCGCCGCATCGGCGCATAACACCCGCATCGGCAGCCATGTCGCGCTGCCCTTCACCATCCTCGCCCCGGCCTGGGAAAGACCATGGTTCTGGGCACTCTTCGCAGGCGTGGTGGTGGGATCGGTGGCACTTGGAGTCGTCGCCCTGCTGCGCCAGCGGGCGGCCCGCAAGCTGAACCTCCTCCGCGTCCAGAACGCCCTCTCGCAGGACCGCGCCCGCATCGCGCGCGACATGCACGACGATCTCGGCACGCGCGTCACGCGGCTAAGCATGAATGTCGCCCTCGTCCAGAGGGATCTCGAGAGAAAACCCGGGGAAGCCCGCCGCCATCTGGGCAGCCTGTCCATCGCCGCCCGCGATCTGGTGGCCTCGATGGACGGACTGGTGTGGTCCGTTGACCCCGCCAACGACAACCTGGATCAACTCGCCGAACGTCTCGCCGGTCTGACAAACGAAACGTTTCAGGACAGCGATATCCACTGTGAGACGGACATTCCGCACATGCTTCCGGAATGGCCTCTGAGGGCCGCGATGCGCAACCATCTGTTTCTCGCCGTAAAGGAGGCCCTGCACAACATCCTGCAACACGCCGGGCCATGTCAGGCATCCCTGTCCCTGAAACTTGACGATGGCAAACTTGCGATCATCGTTGCCGACACCGGCCGGGGATTTGACATCGGCAAACCGCCCGCCGGCAACGGCGTGAACAATCTCGGACACCGTCTGCAAACCATCGGCGGCACATGTGAATTCGAGTCCGGCACGGGCTCGGGCACGCGTGTTGTCATGACCTGCCCGCTTGCCAGCATCCTCCGCGACAACAAAGACAAACCATGAGCGATCCAAAAAAACAACTGGCCATCGTCGAGGATGATTCCGAGTTGCGCAGAACCCTCGTGGAAATCCTGTCGGACTCCGGCGCCTGGCACGTCAGCGCCGCCTATCCGAACGCGGAAACCGCGCTTCCCGCGCTCATCGCGAATCCTCCCGACCTCGTTCTGATGGACCTCCAGTTGCCGGGCATGTCCGGCATCGATTGCACCGCCGCCCTCAAGTCCGCCTGCCCGGACGTGCGCATCCTCATGCTCACCGTTTATGACAACACCCAGCGCGTCTTCGACGCCCTGGCCGCCGGCGCGTCCGGTTACCTGCTGAAACGCGATGTCCCCACCCGGCTCAGCGGATCGCTTGAGGAAGTGCTCGACGGAGGCTGCCCGATATCCAGCTCCGTCGCGCGCAAGGTCTTCCAGCATTTCCTCAAGCCGGAGCCCTCCCTTCCCGGAGGAACATACGATCTCACGCCCAGAGAGGCCCAGACCCTCGGCCTGCTCGCCAAGGGCAAGCTCTACAAGGAAATCGCCGACGAACTGGGCATCGGCACCGAAACGGTTCGTTTCCACCTGCACAACATTTATGGAAAACTCCACGTGCGCACCCGCACGGAGGCCGTCATGAAATATTTCGGACGCCTGTGAGCCCCCCCATTTGGTGTGGGGGAGCCCGAATGGGATTGAATCAACCCGCCTGACGGGTTCATACGGAGGATCAAGCCTCGCGTCATCACTGTCGTGCCGCGACCTTCATCCAAACCCCACAAAACCCGCAGGATATCCATGAAACCCGGAAACCATCATTTGCCAGCGGCCGTCGCGCTGCTGCTCGGAACCGCCTGGCACGCCCATGCCGTCGTCACACCCTACATTTCCGACGACAACACCGTTTACCTCTTCCACCTCAACGAAACGTCAGGCACGGCCGCCACCAACTCCGCCACAGGCACGGCGGCCTCGCCCTTCAACGCGCTGACAGTGGACGGCAACCCCTTGTCCGGCGGCGCGGCCACCAGCGTCTCCACTCTCTGGGGAGCCGCCACCGCTCCCCGTTTCGGCACCGCCGTCAATCTTTCCGGTGGAGCCGATCTGGGCATTCCGGTGGACGTCACCGGCCCCACACCGGGCACTCCGGACGGCGTGTTTGTCCTTTCCGGAAGCCCCAACGAAGACTCCATCACACTCAGCCACATCATGGGTGACGACGATGAATTCACCATTGAGGCGCTGGTCAATATTCCCAATCTGACCACCACCAACCGCTCGATCTGCCAGACCGATAACAACGACGCCAACGCCACCCGCGGCTTCCAGTTCAAGGTCAACAACGGCAACATCCAACTCAACTCGATCGGCACATTCAGCAACAACGGAGCCAACGCCACTGACTTTGCCATCCCCACGACCGGAGACCACGCCTTCGTGCCCAATCAATGGTTCCACGTCGCCTGGACCTATTCCAACGCCGGCGGAACCGAAACCTCGAAGGTCTATTGGACCCGTATCGATCCGGCCTTCACCGAGGCGAATCTTCTCGGCACGACCAACAACGAGGGCGTCGATCCCGGCTGGGTGGCCCCGCTGGTATTCGGCAACGAGGGACGGAATGTCGCCGCCGGCGTGAATATGAATGAAAGCCTGCGCGGCCTCATTGACGAAATCCGCGTCAGCAACGTCGCCCGCTCCTCCACCGAATTCATCTTCAGTCTCACTGAAAAGGACTCCGATGGGGACGGTTTGCCGGACTATTGGGAAGTCGAACACGGCCTGGATCCGAATGACGATGGCACCATCGGCGAGAGTTCGCCTGACGCGAAGGACGGACCCAACGGCGCGCTCGGCGATCCCGATGGCGATGGTGACAGCAACATCGATGAATACACCGCCGGCTCCGATCCCCAGAATTTCCTCTCCACCGTGCTCGATACCGACGCCGACGGCTTGGCCGACGCATGGGAGATGACCCACTTCGAAAACCTCAGCCACGATGGCTTCGGCGACGAGGACGGAGACCTCAACTACAACTTCGAGGAAGAAGCCGCGGACACGGACCCGACCGATGACACCAGTTTTCCCGACGGCGATGGCGATGGACTCAGCACGGGCTTCGAATGGCAGTACGGCCTTGATGACGATGACGTCAACTTCCCCAACGGGGCCGGCGACGATCCGGACGGCGACCTCTACACCAACCTTGAGGAACAGCAGGCCAAATTCACCGATCCCCTTGACCAACTCTCCTCACCGGACAGCGATGGCGACGGCCTGACGGACGGCTGGGAAGTGAAGTATTTCTTCGACACGGACCTGGCCACCACACTCGCCCTGTATGACGGCTCGGACGATCCGGACGGCGACCACCACACCAACCTTGCCGAGTGGACCGCCGGGACCGATCCCACCAACGTGATGCACAAGCCCACGGATACCGATGCCGACGGCCTTCTGGATTCCTTCGAACTTTTTTACTTCACCAGCCTCGATCCGAATCCCACCGACAACGACGATGACGCCGACGGAGCCGACCTCCTGGCCGAGCAAAACGCCGGTTCCAACCCGCTCGACACCAACTCGACGCCTGACGACATCGACGGCAACGGAATCCCGGACGTCAACGAGGTCTTCCAGCCCTACACGCCGGACTCCCACACCCTGCACCTCTGGCACCTCGACGAACTCGACCAGCATGTCATCGACCACGGAACGGATCCCCTCACCCTCACCGCCCTCGCGAACGGAGCCCACCTGTGGGAACCCTCCACCGGCGGCTTCGGCACCGCGCTCAATCCATCGGCCAACCGCGGCACCGGCATCGGCGGCGTGCTTTCCGCCCATCCGCTGGTACACGGCACCGGTGACGACACGGTCATGGAGTATATGGACAACACAACCGGCGCCTTCACCTATGAGGCCATCGTGAAACCCGGATTCAACCCGTTCGCACCGGCTTCCAGCACCAACGCGATGTCGATCCTCAGCGGCGACAGCGAGGACAACGCGAACCGTCTGTTCAACTTCCGCCTGGTGCCGATCGGCCACCCCGACAACACCAGCGGCGGCACCGCCACCCAACTCGAGTTTCTCAAGATCGGTGGCAGCCTTGAGCGTTTCCGGGTGAATCTGCCGGGCTCCGGCGATCCCGACGAAGCGGTGCAAGGCAACTGGTATCATGTGGCCGTGGCCTATGACGGAAACGAAAACACCCCCGGCAACCTGAAGCTATACTGGACCCTGCTCGATCCCACCCGCACCGAAGCCAACGAGATTCTCTCGTCGCAAATGGCCGCGGACCTGCCCGCCGGCATCACTCCGGATTTCTGCATCGGCAACGAAGGCCGGAGCTTCAACGGGGACAATGCGTCCAGCGAGAACTTCCAGGGCGTGATCGACGAGGTCCGCATCAGCGGCATCGCCCGTTCCTCCACCGGCTTCTTCCTGACCACCGCCGCCAATCCGGACTCGGACAACGACGGCATGGACGACAGTTGGGAGGAACTCCACGGACTCATCGTCGGAATCGATGACTCGGCCGACGACCTCGATGGCGACGGCACCGACAATCTAACCGAATTCCGCCTCGGCCTGATCCCCAACGACGGCAGCTCGAGCTTCAAGGTGAGTTGGGACGCCGTCAGCGGCCAGCTCACCTGGCCCAGCAAGGAGGGCGCGACCTTCCGCATCGAACGCAGCACCACGTTGGACACCTGGGACGATCTGGAAACCGCCTGGCCAGCCGCCGCGAGCCCGGCGACTTCCACCAGCTACACCGACGGTTCGCCACCAACCGGCAAGGCGTTCTACCGCATCGGGCTCAATCCCTAATCCCCGGTGTCCCGTCAGGAAAACCCATGTCGGCAAAATCTGGCGGCCCGGACACAGGTCCGGGCCGCCTTTTCCATCACCACCTGAAAGCATGATCCCATTCCGAATCCCCGCAATCCTCCGCACGCTGGCGGCGATCATCCCCGGCGGAATCCTCTCCTCCATGGCCGCGCCTGTCTCGCTTGTCGACCAGTCACCGGTCAAGATCAGCAGTCCTGCCCGCAGGGTTCATCTCGTCGATTTCGGAAAGGTCGCGTTCGGAAACCTCAGGATCCTGCCGCCCGGGAACGCCAAAGGCAAGGTAAGGGTACATTTCGGCGAAGCGTTCGCCGACCGCCGCATCAACCGCAAGCCACCCGGGTCGGTCCGCTACGCCACCACGGAAATCACGCTCGATGGCTCACGCGAGATCATCGCCGCGCCGCCGGGGAATTCATTCAACACCAGGCAGCCGCAAGCCGTCCTGACACCTCCGGAGTGGGGAGTGGTGCTGCCTTTCCGGTGGGTGGAGATCGAAGGTTGGCCGGGCGCCCTGAAACCCGCGGACATCATCAGGCGCGCCGCTTTCCTCGCCTCGTGGGATGACCATGCGGCGTCCTTCGAATCGTCCGATGAAACGCTCAACGGCATCTGGGAGCTATGCCGATACTCGATCAAGGCCACCACCTTCGCCGGCGTGTATGTGGACGGCGACCGCGAGCGAATTCCCTACGAGGCGGACGCCTATCTGAACCAACTCAGCCACTATGCCACCGATCCGGACATCCTGATGGCGCGAGATACCTATGACCGCCTCATGGCCCATCCCACCTGGCCCAGCGAGTGGGCTCCGCACATGGTGTTCATGGCGCATGCGGACTGGATGCACAATGCCGACGCCGATTGGCTGCGCCCCCGCTATGAGGCGCTCAGGGGAAAACTTCTGGAAGACCGCGTGGCCGGTGACGGATGGGTGAAAAGCAACGAAAAACAACGTGGCTGGAACGACATCGTGGACTGGCCCGGGACCGAGCGCGACGGATACGAGTTCCGCGAGGTGAACACCGTGGTCAACGCGTTCCACATCGCCGCCATGATGAAAATGGCGGAACTGGCCCGCGCGACCGGCAACCACGCCGATGCGGAGTCCTATGCCAGCCGGGCGCGCGAATCGACCGGGCGTTTCAACCGCGACTTGCATATGCCCGGAAAGGGCGCCTACCGCGACGGGATCGGGACCGATCACGCGTCGTCGCATGCCAGCCTGTTTCCCCTGGCCTTCGGACTGGTGCCGGACGCCCATGTGGGTTCCGTTTCCGCCTATCTAACGAAACGCGGCATGACATGTTCGGTCTATGCCGCCCAATACCTGCTCGAAGGACTGTTCCAAAGCGGCGCGGACAAGGCCGCGCTCGATCTCATCACCGCCAGGGGCGACCGGAGTTGGCGTCACATGCTCGAAAGCGGCACCACCATCACCTGGGAGGCGTGGGACCGGAAATACAAGCCGAACCAGGATTGGAACCATGCCTGGGGAGCCGCTCCCGCCAACCTGCTGCCACGTTTCGTGCTCGGTGCGCAACCGCTCGCGCCGGGGTGGAAAACCGCCCGCATCGCCCCGCAGACTGGCGCTCTCAAACATGCCAAGGGCCACATCCCGACTCCTCTGGGACCGGTGAAGATCCATTGGGTACGGGACACTTCGTTTCATCTCAAGCTGGATCTCCCCGAAGGCATGGACGCGAGGGTGATCCTTCCATCGAAAGGACCTTCCGACCAAGTCTGGATGGATGGCGAAAGGATCGCCTTCACCCGCCGGGGAACGCTGCTGGAAATCGATGAGCCGGTTGGGGGCAGCCGGAGGTTCATGGTGAAAGCCGATTCGCCGGACCGGGTTTCCAACCCGTGAGCATCCTGTTTCAATCCAATAGCTTCACCCGATAGAATGCCCTTCCCGGAGGCGGCTCGGGATCGGTGAACGTGTTGGTCCCGTTCGCGCCATCCAGCGTGGCGATGTCATCCCAAGACCCGGCATCGGGAGATCGCAGGATCACGAATGTCACGCCTTCGACGCCCGGCCAGGTGATTTGCATTCCGTTGCCGATGGATGCCGCGAAACGGGACGCCCCGTCTTTCGGATCCAGCCCGAGGCGAAATTCCGTTAGATTGCCTGTGCCGTCACCGTCCGGATCTCCGGCTCCATCCTCCGCCTCGATGTCGCCGAAGTGCAGGATCTCCCACGCGTCCGCCAAACCGTCGTTGTCCTTGTCCGGGTTCGGGTCCGGGAAGAGCGGATCGGTGCCGTTGGCAAACTCGTCCGCATTCGCATAACCATCGTCATCCGGATCCGCGGCATCGCCTGAAATGGCCGGATTCGAAGCATCCTCGCCGAACATCGCCGCCCGCCAGTTGTCCATGAGCGCCGCAGAGGGAGGAAACGCGGTCTCGCTCAGCCATACCGCATGTTCTCCGCCGCTCACGTTTTCCAGAACCAGACGCCCGTCCACAACCGGTGCCGCGACCACCTGGCCGTCCACCAGCAAAACGGGATTCGCATGTCCCTTTGTGGGAATCAAAACCCGGGATGTCATGTTGGCCGGTGTTTTGAAGCGCAGCTTGAAACCGGTCGGCGGGTTTTCAATGCTGATCATAACCGGACCGCGAATGGTGGGGATGGTGCCCGAGACATGGGCCAGACCGGATTCGCCGTCGCCGGTGCCGGGTTGGGGTTTGATTTCCGCGTGGCCGAAGCCTGCGGCGAGCGGCTTGAGCCCGAGCACGAAGCGCGGAATGATGTTGCCCGGAGCCGCTCCCCACGCGTGGTTCCAGTCCTGGTTGGACTTGTAGTTGTTTCCCCACGCCTCCATCGCGATGGTGGAGCCCTTGGCGATCATGTTCCACCAATGGCGGTCATAAGTCGTGGAGTTGTCCGCCATCAGGCCGATCGCGTGATCCTCCTCGCCGCCATCAAACAAGGCCTCCAGCAGGAACTGCGCCCCATAGACGCTGCACGGCATTCTCCTCGACTTCAGATAAGCCATGACCGGCGTCACGCGTTCGGCCGGCACCAGTCCCAGCGCCATGGGGAAGAAGTTCGCATGCGCGGAGACGTGGTTGGTCGCGCCCTCGCCATCCTGGTATTGGCTGCCATTCCAGAAAACCGAGTTGAACGAGGGCTCCATCTGGTCGGCCCGGGCGGTGAAGGTCGCCGCGTCCGCGGCGTGTCCCAGCTCGGAGGCGATTTGCGCCAGCAGGCGCCAGGACTTGTAATAGAAGGCGTTCACCACGTTGTTCATGCCGGAGAATGAAAACCCGTCCCGCTCTCCGGCCGGCCAGTCCACGATGTTGTTGGATGATCCGTACTGGAGCAGACCGTCGCCGCGCGCGTGGACGCTGTATTGATCGATCTGGCCGACCAGCGACGCGTAGTTGACGGCCAGGCCCTCCCTGTCACCGGTGTACATGTAATCCATCCATGCCATGAGGGGGAAATGGAGTTTCCACTCGGTCGGCCACGTCGAGTGGTCGAGAAGATACTCGTATGTGTAGCGCCCGGTCGCGAACTCGCGGTCAACCCCGTAGTGGCCGAGTTGGTTGATATAGGCGTCCGCCTCATAGGGTTTCCGCTCCCGGTCGCCATCCACGTAAATGGCCGCGAAACTGGTGGCCTTCATCGTGTGCTTGCACATCTCCCACACCGCGTCCAGCGTGCCGTCCGAAGAGGTGAAATCCGCCGCGTGGTCGTCGAAGGGCACATGCAGGACATGCTGGCGGATGTCGGCGGCACCGATGGTGGCGGGGCAGTTCACCAGTTCGACATAGCGGAACGGAGTCACCACACCGCCGGACCAGTTGTTCACGTTGATGCCGCCACCGCTCACATTGTTCGTGCGGATCCGATAGGTGACATCGCCGTTCTGGAGGGCCACCGTTCTCGACGTGTGGGTGGTTCTGCCCCCCGCGGAGACGACCGAGGGGCCGCTCGCATGCTCGCTGAACCACACCGTCATCGATTGGCCGGAGTAGTTGCCGTTCAGTCGCAGTGTCAGATAACCGAAGGCATCCTTCCCGAAATCGACGAAGATGTTTCCACCACCCTTGTTCACGATCCTGGAGGGCACCACGACCGTATCGAACGCCGACTGTTGGCGGCCGGCCCAGTTGTATCCGGTCGCGTCGTTGGCCGAGGCCTTGTAAATCGTGCGCGCTCCGGACTGCGGATTGGTGGGATCGATTCCGAATGGCTGGATCCTCGACCATGCGCCCGGATTTTCAGCATCCCCCCAGGTGCGCACTCTCCAGAAATAGGTGACTCCCCGGGTCAGCGGCGCGCCGCCATGGGAGATGGCCACCGAATCACTTGAGACAACCTGGCCGCTTCCCCAAACATCGCCATTGCCGGTTCCTGCCTGGGCGGCGGACGAGGAAACGATGATTTCATAGGCGCTCTGGTTGGCGCCGCGTTTTTCGGGGTTATGGATCCATGTGTATTCGGGTTGTGTGTCGGCGACGGTCGTGCGGCCCGGATATGGCAGCAAATCAACCATCAGGCCGGTCGGTCTCAGCCGCGCCGGCGCGCCGGGATAATCCTCGGGGTCATTGGGATCCGTGCCGGCGGCCTGCTCCGCGGCGTTGTCGAACGAATCGCCGTCAGGATCATCGGTGCCACCGCCTGCGATGCTCGTGAAATGGTCCGTTTCCCACAAATCCTGAAGGCCGTCCCCATCGGAATCACCCGGGACGGACCCGATGTCGTCGGGGTCCGTGCCGGCATTCAACTCCTGCCTGTTGGTGAAACCATCACCATCCGGATCGTCATCCGGGCCGTATTCGAGGGATTCGAAATGCGACATCTCCCAACTGTCTGACAAGCCGTCCCCATCCGTGTCGTCCGGATCATTGAAAACGATCGGACTCGACCCACGCTCATGCTCCTGCAGGTTGGTATAAGTGTCATGGTCCGGATCTCCGGAAGCGTTCTGTGACCAGATGCTTGGAAAATAAGTCAGCTCCCACTCATCCGGAAGTCCGTCGCCATCAGCGTCCTCCGGATCGTTGGCAACGGTGGGGTCGGTGCCGAGTTGATACTCCCGCAGGTTGGTGAGCGTGTCCGAATCGAAATCATCTCCGGGGTGGACATCGTGGATGGAGGTGATCGCGTCGTTCGGGTCCGCATCGATGATTTGCTGTTCCCACCAATCCGGAAGCCCGTCGCCGTCCTCATCGATGATACCGAAGATGAAATCGCCGGGGCCGCGTGCGACCCTGCTGATGCGGGCTTCATCGATCAGTCCCGGAAAGCCTTCGCTCATCGGGCCGCGTCCCTCGTTTCCCAGAACCAATTGGGACGTGAACCCCGGAGTGATCGCGTTGCCGGTCCATGTGTGGAGCACCTGGGCCTCCGCGGCCGTGCCCGCCACCGGCGTCCAATACATGGTGAACAGGCCGCTACCGGCGGCTTGGCCCGCCTCGGTATAGGTCAGCGCCGCATGATACCAGGTGTTCGCCTGAAGCTGGCCGGCCAGCGGAATCCTGATGTTCCCCCCGCCAAAGTCCAATCCGTTGTATTCAAGCTCCTCCGCGCTGTTGATCCGGAACTGGAAACCCCGGTTGTTGGTTACGTCGGAGTCCGCGCACCAGATTTCCCCATGCCCGGTGAAGTCGCTTGTGTTTGGTTTTACCAGAGCCTCAAGCGTGAAGGCGTTGTCCGGGCCAAGCAGCGAGCTGAGCGGAAACCTGTCCGATCCGGCGGTGGAAAACGATCCGTTGCCGTTGGAATCGATCCCGATCGCCCGGGCCGATGAAAGAACCGCGGCGTTTCCGAAATGCCCGGATGCGCCGGTGAGCACATCCGTCACGGTCGCGCCGACCCCATTGGTCGTGATGCCCTGATACACGGACGAGCCCGCATTGGGTGCGACCGAAGCGCCCGCCGTCTCATCGAGATGGAACAGGAACACCGTGTCGGCATCCGGCACATAGGGCGTCATGCCATGGCACAGGGTCGGGAGCGAAAACAAAAAAACGGCTCCTGCGAGCGATCGATTGGGAAAGGAAACGGGCATCGGTCCGGGATTTCACGGGATGGGTTGATATGGACACGCCAACCCTCCCAATGCGCGCATGCCCGCGCAAACACTTTCCCCACAGCCCCACGAAATGGGGGGCACCGGGAATCGGACACGAGTCCAAGACGCAATCCCACCCCGGCGGCGTGTGAGTCAAGGCTTCAGCCGATCTTCGCGGCAAAGACCCGATTGGACCAAGCAAACGCCGAACCCGCATTCCGAAGTTGTCATTTTCCCCATCAATACCTCCGCATTGACCCACCCGCCTCCCGCGCGCCAGTCTTGCCTCATGCGGGATGCCACCCCGGAGCGGATCGGCGTCTTCATCGCCCGTTGGGAGAAATCCGGCGGTCACGAGCGCGGGTCCGGGCAACAGTTCCTGCCGGAGTTCTGCGAACTCCTCGGCCTCGGGAAGAAAAACCGGAATAACCGGCGAGATAAAGCGCCCCATGCAAGCTGGTTACCATCCGGCAGGATCCGGGCGTCCTCCAAACGCATGGCGGCGATAAGTTTGAAAACCGTGCCGCGTGTGGCTCCCTTGATTTTCGCGGCCATGGATCGACATCATTCCGCCATTTCCATGCTCGGACGGCAAGAGCCGCTCTCCGCAAGGGCCCGGGCGAATGAAAAAAGGCGGGCGGGACGCCCACGCTCCCCTGTTGGCCCGCAATCCTCATGACGCGGCTCGAAAGCCGCCGGTGCAAGCCATGGCGGCTGCAAGCCGCCACTCCGCTCAATTCGCATAACTGAACGCCGGATCGCGGATCCAGAGTTGTTCCGGGCCGAAGCGGACGAAGAGCCAGGACTGGGCGGCGGGGAAGGCGGCGGCGCCCGCGGGAGTGGAGTCGTATTCGTAGTAGCGCCAGCCGGCGCCGGTCTTGAGGTAATGCGGGTAAAGTCCGCCGCCGGTGCCGATTTCCAGATAGATGTTGGAGTTGAGCACGGAGCTGGCGCTCGGGGTGAAGAAGGCGTTCACTCCGAGGGTCTCGATGTTGGCTTTCTCGATCGGGTTCCAGGTGCCGGGCAGGGAGATGCCGGAGCGGACCGGAGCGACGCGTTTGCCGAGCACGACCTCGCCGAAGAGATGGACTTCGGATTCCCGGAAGGCGCGGCGGCGCAGGAACACGGCGTCGGTGGGCGGCACGATCACCTGGGCGGCGTCGCTTGCGGGCGCGGCGACGGGTTTCCAGTTTCCATCGTGGTGATACTCGGTGAAGGTGCTGTTGGGATTGAGCAACTCGACGAGGTCGGCGGAGGCGGCGGGGCCGGTGACGAGGCCGTCGCGGTTGTCCGCACCGAAGAGGCTGGCGATGGTGTGGCAGCGGCGCAGCGTGTAGGTACCCGCGGGACCGGCGGCGAGGCGGGCGAGCAGGGCGGCGGACTCGCCCTCGAAGGTGAGCGTGTTCGCGGTGTTCGAGGAAACGCGGAGCATCGTGCCTTCGGCGGGGCCGCTGGTGATGTGGGCGAAGTGGCCCTGCCATTGGTTGACGCTCCATGAGGCGGCCGAATCGGTTAGGGATGCGCCGCTGGCGGTGAAGTTGCCGCCGAAGACCGACTCGCGGGCGAAGGGCGGAGCGATGAGGTTTTCCCCGAAGTGGACGTTGCGGTTCATCCAGCCGAACGGCGCCGAGCGCACGGTGCCGCCCGGCAGATAGACGGCGAGGCGGACGAAGAACCCCGGGATGTGGCGGAAACCGGCGCGGACTTCCTCGGTGCCATCGCCAAGGGGCGTAACGATGATTTCCAACAGATCGGGAATGTCGCTCGATCCCGAGCCGTTGAGGTTGGCGGAAATGCCCCAGTTTTCCATGTTGTCGGAATACTCGAGCCAGTAGCCGTAGCCGATGTCCGGCAGCGGCGCGACCGGGCGGGTGAAGACGAGATCGAAGCGGCGCGCGCCATTGGAGGAAACCGAGCGTTCGAGCCGCACGCCACGGAAAATGGCGGGATTCGCTCCGGGAAGCGTGCTGCGGAAACCGGAGCCGCTGCCGGGATCGAGGCCGAGCGCGTATTCGAGTCCTTCCGGATACGAGTCGCCGTCGCCATCGGCTGTTAGATCGCCGGCGCCGCCGAAAGCGGTGACCCAATCGGCATAGGACAGGCCGCCGGCGGTGGGGCGGATGACGACGCTGGTGGTGGCGTTGGCGCTGCCCGCCGCGGAGGTGGCGCCGAGCGTGTAGGTGGTGGTCTGCGTGGGTGAAACCACGAGTTCCTCCGAGCCTAACATATTCTGCCCGTTCAGCGTGAGCGATGTGAGCGGCGAGGAGCCGGGGTTGATGGTCCAGCGCAGGGTGGTGCTGCCGCCGGCGGAGATTTCCTGCGGGCTGGCGCCGAAGGAAGCGATGGACGGAGCGACGGGCGGGCGGCTGAGCAGCACGTAATCGAACCATCCGGCGCCGGGCGCGGACTCGGGAATGTAGGAGCCGCCGGCGAGTTCGATGCGCATGGCCTTGATATCAATGGCGCGGGCCACCGGGCGGGCGGTGATCCACGAGGTGCCGTCCGCGCTGAGTTGGAACAGGATGCGGTCGGTGGCGGCATCGTGCTTGATGCGCCAGATGCGATGGGCGGCGGCATTGTAGTTGAAGAGCGTGACATCGCGCGAACCGTCGATGGTTTGTTCGATCCACAGCACGCCCCCCTCGCGGCCGATGACGAGGAAATCGCGGGTTCCGGAAACCAGGGCCAGCCAGGTGTTTGAGGTGCCGCCGGAGGGATCGACGCGCGCCTCGACCGCCGAGCCTGTTAGATCAATTCGGTCGCGGGAGATGATGCCGTTGTATCCCTCGACGGAAGTGTTGGTGCGCGGAGTGATGCCGAGCCGGCCGGATTGCACGGCGACGGTGACAAGCGGATCGACCGGAGCGAAGAGTTCGCCGAAGGGAGTGCCGGGGTCCCAGCGCGAGGTGTCCAGCGTGGAGCCATCGAAGGTTTCCACAAACTCGGTGAGGATGGCGGGAGCGCCGCGGATTTCCTCGTCGATGTTCGACAGATAACTTTCGAGATCGGAGAGCTGGGCGCTTGTTAGATCGACTCCCGAGTGGGCGGCCACGGCGGCGGAGATGGTGGGCGCCGAACCGTCGTGGAGGTAGGGCGCGGTGGCCCAGAGTCCGCGCAGGGTGGGCACGTCGAAGCCGGTGAGTTCTCCGCCGAGGCGCTGGCCCGAGGTGGACTTGCGGGTTCCGACATCGCGGAAGACGCCGGGGGCGCTGATGGTGAACTCGGGGCCGCCGTGGCAGGAGGCGCAGTTGGCGGTGATGAAGACCTCTCGTCCGGCGGCGGCGGAGGGCGGCAGGGTTTGCGGATCCTGGCGTGCCGGGCTGGCCCCGGTTTCCGTTAGGGAATCGAGGTAGGCGGCGAGCGCGTCGAGATCGGCGCTGCGTCCGGCGTTCGGCGTGCCGAGCGTCGGGTGAGGATTGCCATTGGCGATCAGGCCGGTGCCGCCGGCGAATTCGCGGATCTGGCCCTCGAAGTCCTGGATTTCATCGAAATTTCCAGTCCAATGGTATGGGCCTTGTTCGGCCTGGCCGAGCAGGGTGATGGTATTGCGCAGACCTTCGCCGAAGCCGGTGAAATCCCAGACGCGTCCATCCTGGCCGGCATCGGCGTGGCAGGAGGCGCAGGAAATGTATTCCTGGAAGGCGAGGCGGTTGTCCCTGGTGTCGTAGAAATGCCGTTTTCCTAACAGAATTTCCGGAGCAAGCGGTTCGGTGGCCACGGTGGAAACGCTGGCGAGGGTGGCGGGCGGATTGACGCCGCCGCCGCGAAGTCCGCTCACGTTGTGAACGGTGACGCTGCGGTCCATGAAGTTCTGGACGAAGAGCGTGTTGCCATCGGCCGAAAGCGCGAGTCCCTGTGGCGCGCGTCCGGCATCGAAGCGGGTGATTTCCACCTTGTTCCAAGTGTCCACCACCGCCACGGCGCGACTGCCTTCGATGGCGACGAAGGTGAGGATGCCGGAAGGATCATGGCAGAGGGCCGTGGGTGTGCCGGCGTCGTTGAAATCGATGCGGGCCGGGTAGTCTTCTGTTAGGGCGCCGAGCGCGACGCGGGAAGCGATGGCGCGCACGGCGCTGTCGTGGGTGAGCGGCCGGCCATCGCGGAGCATCCCGCGCTTGATGTTGTCCTGCTTGGAGGGAATCCATGCGGCAATGCCATCCGGCGTGATCACCGGAGCGCCCAGGTAGTTCGGAATGCCGCGGCCGGAAATGGAGGTGTCCGGCTCATCGCTGTGGCGGAGGATGACGGTGCGGTCGATGGTGGAGGCGGGGCCGTTCACCACCACGATTTCGCCGCCGCGGCCGGTGGTGTCGATGGTGGCGGTATGCTCACCGGGCATCAGCGGGGTGATGAAACGGCTGACCAAAACGCGCGTTCCGTCATGGCTCACGGAGAGGTGGCGGGGATCCGGGCCGACCGGCACTTCCGATAGAAGCGCGCCGTTCGATGGATTGAGTTTCAGCAATTTCCCGGTGGCTTCCAGCGTGAGCCATGCGGCGGATTCCGCGGGATCGAAGGCAATGCCGAAGGGCCGCGAGCCGCGCGGCATGGGCAGCGTCTGCACGACTGTTAGAGTGGACGGACTGATGATGGAAACGGCGGCGCCTTTCGCGCAGGCCACCCAGATGCGGCCATCCGGCGCCACGGCGAGTGTGCGCGGCGAGGCGGCGACGGGGATCTCGGCGAGTTTGGCGCGGGTGACGGCATCGAGCGCCGCCACGGTATCGGCATCCGGGTTTGCAACCCAGACGCGGTCGTTGCCGGTGCTTCGGCGCTCGACGATGATGCCGGACGAGGCGTTCGGCGCGCGGCTGGTGAGAGCCGCGGACACACCCTGATAGAAACCGGATGTCAGCGTGCGGCCGGTGTCATCGGTGGCGGTGAGGGTGACAAGATAGCGGCCCGGGTTTTCAAACACATGGCTGGTGCTTGGCGAGTCGCCGAAGGAGGTCTCCGGCGAGCCATCGCCGAAGTTCCACTTGAAGCGCACGTTGTTGCCGCCGGTGGAGGAGACGGTGAAAACGGTCGACGCGCCGCTGCCGACCGCCGGGCCGGCCAGGGGCACAAGTTCGAAGGGTGGATTCACGGTCCACAGCAGGCTGGTGGAAACCGGCGTGTTCACCCCATCGGTGACGCTGAGCGTGACGGTGAGCGAACCGGTGGTCGTCGGGATGCCGGAGATGAGTCCTCCGGGGCTGATGGTGAGACCGGGCGGGAGATTCGATGCGCTGAAGGTGAGCGGATCGTTCTCCGGATCCGTGGCAAGCGCCTGGATGGAAACCACGCTGCCGGTGACCGAGGTGACCGGGCCGGGATTGATGATGGCGGGCGGCAGCGAGAGGCCGGGCAGGCGGTTGGCGTCCATGGCCATGTCCCATGCGATGATTTCGTGGGCGTTTACCGAGCCGCCGGTGGCTCCGGTGAAACCGAACCACGCCTGTTGGCCGACGAGTGCGGGCAGGTCGATGTTGTTGAGCGTGATAACAGGCGTGGCCGGACGGATTTGGGTGACGGTTTGTGATAGATAAACACGCAGGGTGTTGGTGACGCCGTCGTACTCCACCCATGCGGTGTGATCGAGACCGTCCTCCATGTCGAAGGATGGCGTGTGGGTGGCGAGGTGGGTCGTCACCGCGCCGTTGGTGAGAACACCGGTGTGGTTGCCGTTCGGATCATTGGTTCCGGGATGGCTGTCGAATTCGACGGCAAGGCTCTTGCCAATGCCGCCGTAGCCAAGCGAACCGCCGCCAGCGCCGATGGAGGCGGCGGAGTTCCCCTGTACGGTGAAGGTGAGGCCGTCCGCGCCATCGGCGGCGCCGGACTGGCGGAAGACGAGGCGGGTGGCAAATGAGGTGTTGGCACGGACCGGAAACGGCTGGCTGAGCCATGCGCTGCCAACCTGATTGGCGGAGGCGGGAGTGAGACGAAGGCGGGACGATGTTACCGTGGCATTGCCATTCAGCGTAAGCCCGGTGGCGGAGGGAAAGCTGGTGAACCGGTGCGAGCGGCTCACCGGCGCGAGCGTCCAGGTGAAGGATTGGCTGGCGGTGGTGATCGTGTCCGTGGCGGAAACCGTGATATTGAAGGCACCGGTCACGGTGGGCGTGCCGGAGATCGCGCCGGTGGAGGTGTTGATGGCAAGACCGGCGGGCAGACCGGTGGCGCTGAAGGCGAGCGCCGCTCCGGCCGGCGCTTGGCTTGTTAGGGCGAGCGAGGCCGCCTCACCCGAGTAGCCGGTCTGGTTTCCCGGATTGGTGAGCGCCACGGTGTAAACCGGATCCACCTGGAAGATGCGCGAGACCGAGTGGACACCCGATGAGTTGAGGCCGAACAGCATCCAATATCCCGGAAGCAGCACGTTCACATTGCGGTGCGCGTTCACGCGATAGACACCGGGCGATGTTTCCGTGAACGAGGCTTCGAGGAAGCGTTGGTCGGTATTGACCGAGTGGGTGACGGCGGAAATGCGGATCATCGTGATGCGCGAGAGGCCGGGAGTGGCGTTCACGGTGAAGCTGGTGCCGATGCCGATCCTGGCGGGCACCGATGAAATGACCGGGCGCGCGGCGAGCGATCCGGACGCGTTGTAAAGCATGGGCGGGGTGAAGATTTGCGCGTCGCGGTGGTCGGCCGCGTTGCCGCCGAGACCGCCGCCGCCGGACCAGACGCGGCCATCGGGCAGGAGCAGGGCGACCGAGTGATAGTTACGCGGCACGGCGTGGTTTGCGACCGTGCGCCAGGTTTCGGTTTGCGGGTTCCAGATCTCCGGAGTGAGCACGGAGGCGGCGTCGCTGAACTTCACGCCGCCGTTTCCACCGACGACCATGACTTCGCCGTTGGGTAAAACGACGGAGTTATGGAATTGGCGGGCGATGGTCATCGGCGCGATCGATGAGACCACCGGAGTGGTTCCGCGCAGGTCCACCTTGTAGGAGGCGGTGGTGCTGGTGCCGGTGGTCGAGTCGCTGCCGGAGGTGGTGTTCGCCCCGCCGCCGGCAACGACAATCCGGCCCTCGTTATACATCGCCCACGCGCCTTCCTTCGGGTAGTGCGCGCCGGGGACGTTGTTGCCGGAAAATACCAGCGAGCCGGTGCCGGAAGTTGTCACCCAGTTCATGCGGTCGGTGGGGCCGAAGTGGAAGAGGTTTCCGTTGGGCGCAAGCATGAGGAACGGATGCCAGATATTGATATAACCCGGCTGCGAGGTGACGGCGGACCAACCGACACCGGAAAGACGGCGCCAACCGGTGGCCTCGTTCCAGAGTTCGGCGGTGTTCGATCCGCCGCTGCCGCTAACGGTGAAGACGCCGCCATCGGGCAGGGCGACGCTGGGGTTGTACCAGCGCGGGTCGTTCATATTGGGCAGGGCTCGCCATTGGTTGGCGCTCCAATCGAAGATGCTGGAGAGCCGGGTGGTGGCGCGGCCGCCGTTGACGACGAGGCGGCCGTCCGGCAACAGGGCGGTGCCGCCGCAGAACATGTCGTGGCGGTTGTTGTTCACTTCCACGAACTGGCCGGTGGAGGGATCCCAGACGGCGGCGTATGTGAACTCGGGGCCGTTGGGGAAGGTGGTGCGCCGGTTCGAGGCGAAGGTGAGCAGTTTTCCGTTGGGCAGAAGCGAGGCGGTGACCGGGATGTGGGGAGTCCACGGAATGACGGAACCCCAGGTGCCGCGCGCGTCGGGACCGGTGGAGTTTATCACGGCGTTCTTGGCGACCGCGGTGGGAGTCTTGGTTTTGGCGGCGGGTTTCTTCGCAGGCGGTTTCTTCGCGGGCGGTTTCTTCGCGGGCGGTTTCTTGGTGTTAGCCTTGTTGTTTTTCCCCTTTTGGTTTTTGCCGTTCTTGTTCTTGTTGTTTTTGGCTTTGTTTTTCGCCTGGGCGGCCCTCTTCTTCTTCGCTTCCACCGCCTTGGCCGCGGCTTCGCGTTGCGCCATGATCTTCTCGATGGTGATGGCGTCGCGCCTGGGATCGAACTTGGGCGCCAGAGCGGCGGCGGCGGCGGCGAATTCGTCCTCGGCGGCGTGGTTCATATCGGCATGGACGCGCGGCGCGGCCGTGATGGCGAGCGCGGCGAGCAGCGGGAGGAAGCGGGGGATCTTGGAACCGTTCATGGCCGGGGGGGAGGGTTCGATGCGGTGGCGGGCGGTGAAAACCGTTTGTCTGTCAGGGCGCGGAGGAAGGAAACGAGTTCGCGTTTCTCAAGATCGGAAAGCCCGAGGCCTCCGGCGGGGTGCTTGGCGAGGTTGGGATCGAGATTGGGGCGGCGGACGACGCCGGAGTCATAATGTTCCACCACCTCTTCGAGTGTGGCGAAGCGGCCGTCGTGCATGTAGGGGGCCCTCAGATCGACGTTGCGCAGGCTGGGGGTCTTGAACTTGCCGCGGTCCTCCCCGTTTCCGGTGGCCAGCATGCGGCCGATGTCAGAATCGGTTAGATCGAGGCCGTTGTCGTGAAAGGCGTTGTCGGTGAAAAGCATGCCGCCGTGGCAGTGGAAACAATCGGCCCCTCGGAGTCCGCGCCCGGGGGCGTGCTCGGTGACGAAGAGCTGGAGCCCGCGCTTCTCCTCTTCCGTCAGATCGCCCGCGCGGCGGAGGGCGAGGTCGAAGCGGGATTCGTGCGAAAGCGTGGTGAGGAGGAATTGTTCGAGCGCGAGGGCGAGCCGCTCCACGGTGACGCCGGGTGAACCGAAGGCGGTGGCGAATGATTTCCGGTAGATCGGGTCTGCGGAGAGTTTCGCGACGACGTTTTCCGGTTTCTCGTTCATCTCATGCGGATCCATGACGGGCATGAGCACCTGTTCGCGCAGCGAGGGGGCGCGGCCGTCCCAGAACATTTCCTTGTGCCAGGCGAGGTTGAAGAGCGGCATCGAGCGGCGTTTTCCGGCGTGACCTTCGGCACCGGTGCTGAAGCGGCGCGCGTCGCTGAAACCGGTGGCTTCCTGATGGCATGAGGCGCAGGAGATCGAGTTGTTGATCGAGAGGCGGTTCTCGTGGAACAGGCTGCGGCCGAGTTCGACACCCTCGACGGAAAGCGGATTGTCCGCCGGAAGATTCACCTGCGGGAAACGGGCGGGGATTTCCAGATTGAAGGGGGTGGTCCCGGCAGGCAGGGGAACGGCCGCCACGTCCGGCGGCGGGGCGGGTGCGGCGAAGGTGTCCGCAGCCACGGACTCGACCTTCAGCGCGCTTGTTAGATTGGTCTTGATGCGGCCGGGGATCGGGTCGCCATCACGGGAGTGGGTGGCGTTTCCATCGCGGGTGAAATCGACGCCATCGAGCAGTTTCGGCACATCCATGCCGATGCGGATGGTGACCGGGCCGCCGCCGCGGAAGCTGACGGGCAGCTCGATCAACGGCGCGTTGCCCCCGCGGGCGAGGTGGAAGGAGAAACCATTGCCGCCGCGCACGGTTTTGGACGACTGCCCTTCGAGCGCGAGATGGATGTAGCCGCCCTGCCAGCTCCAATGCAGCCCGCAGAAGTCCGGATGCAGCGGATGCGACGGCGGATAGACCGAGGGATCGATCCGATCCGTGCGGGGATCGACTCCGATGCGGAAACGGATCGCCTGATAGTCCGCCTCGGCGACGCCGTCGCAGCGCACGATGAGGCGGCGCTTGCCGGTGGAAACGAAGTCCACCCAATCCGGCGCGGCCTCCACCCAGGCGCCGTCGGTTTTCCGGAGGGCCAGTCCGGTGATGAGGAAATCGAGACGGGCAAGCGTGAGATCGCCATTCGGCCCGCCAGTGAAGGCGCCTCCTTTGGTGATGGGAGAGCCGGATTGATGGGGGCGGAACTCAAGATCAAGCGCGCCGGCGGACGCGGTGGTAGCGAAAACCGCAGCCACGAGAATACCTCCGATAATCGATGGCACGGCGCGCCCCGCGCTTTCCATGAGTCCGGAAAGAACGTTGCCAGGCGGCGTCAAAACACCGGAATCCGCGGTTTTGTGGCGGGTTTTCCGGTGATCCTGCCGCAGTAGCGGGATCGGGGGGAGTCGCATTCGGGGGGAGTCGGGCGGCCACCCAAGCACAATCAGCCTCTCCGCGACAAGAAGTTAGTTCGCCCCGCCGCCCCACCTGATCGCGTGGGTTGGAAAACGGAACACCCCGTGCCGGAGAACCGGACGGGGTGTCTGGAAACGGGGTGATCGTCCGGGTTTTACCAGAAGATCACGTAGAGGATGAGGGTGGCGATGACCACTCCGATGCCGAACACCTTGGCCTTCTTCGACGATTCCAAGGCGATGAGATCGGTGGTGGGCATGACAACCGGCTGGGCGAGCGGTTTGACTGCGGTGATGACCGCCATGACGAGAAACACCACGCCGAAGCAGATGGCCATACGGTTGAGGAAGGGGATGCCCGGAGCCGCGAGCTTGAGGGCGCCGTAGAGAACCACGTTCACGGCGATGCCCAGCCAGCCGAGGAAGCGCGGGGCGCGGGGCACGAGGAACCCGAACAGGAAGACCATCAGGACTCCCGGGGAAATGAAGCCCTGGAATTCCTGGATGAACGTGAAGATGCCACCGAAGGCCGGGTTTCCGAGGTTCGGCGCGATGATGCAGGAAATCAGGACAAACAGCACGGTGAAGAACTTGCCGGCACCGACCAAGGCTTGCTGGCTGCTATCCGGTTTCAGCTTCTGGAAGATGTCGATGGTGGCGATGGTCGATGCCGAGTTGAGCATCGAGGCCAGCGAGGAAACGACCGCGCCGAAAATGGAGGCAAGGACAAACCAGGTAATGCCGGGTTTCAACAGCTTGCGGAGCAGCATCGGGAAGGCCGCGTCATAGTCGTAGCCGATGAGTTTCGTGCCTGACGGGGTTTTCGTCGCGGCAGCCGCATCCAGCAGGCCGTTGTTGGCACTGAAGAGTTCGGGGGCGGCCGCACCGGCAGGCAGTTCGGCCGGCTTGCCGACAACTTGCGCGTTGTGGGCCAGCACTTCGCGCGCCTCCCCGATGTTCGCCGCGGCGAAGTTCTCGGTGAACGGATAGACCTTCCTGGATTCCGTGCGCATCTCCACAAGCGTGGCGGCATTCTTCTTGGTCGCCTCCTCCCTGAGGTCGCTGCTGTAAAGATTGAAACAGAGAATGCCGGGAATCACAACGACGAAGGGAATGATTAGCTTGAGAGTCGCGGCGAAGATGATTCCGAGCTGGCCTTCCGCAAGCGACTTGGAACCCAGCGTGCGCTGGACGATATACTGGTTGAGCCCCCAATAGAAGAAGTTGGGGATCCAAAGTCCGAGAAGAAGAGCGGTCCAAGGGATGGCCGGGTCGTTTTTCGGGCGGATCATGTGCAGTTTGCCGCCGGCCATGTTCTCACCCGCGACAGCCGCAGCTTCGCCGCCCTTGCCGTCATTGAGGAGCATGAATCGCTCCCAGCCGCCGGCGGCTTCGAGATCCTGCACGGTGGCCGACGAGTTTGCCACCTTGGTGGCGATCAGGACGGACGGATCCGCCTCCTTCATCGCTCCGAGCGCGAGCCACATGACGATCGCGCCGCCGACGATAAGCGCCGCGCCCCAGATCAGGTCGGTCCAGGCGCAGGCCTTGAGACCTCCGACAAAGACATAAATGGCGGCGGAAAGTCCGATGATCCAACAGCCGACGGTGATTGAGCCGAGGTCGAGGCCGAGCACGGTGTGGCCGGCGAAGAAGACGGACACCACCTTGGCTCCGGAGTAGATCACCGAGGCGGTGGGCACGCCGACGAGGATGACGAGCGTCGAGACGGCCATCACCGTCCGGGAAACGACGCCATAGCGGTATTCGAGGAACTCGGGAATGGTGTAAATGCCGCAGCGCAGGAGCTTGGGCAGGAAAACAAAGGCCACCACCACAAGGGTAATGGCGGCCATCCATTCGTAAGAGGCGATGGCCATGCCGAGCCAGTCCGCGGCCTGACCGGACATTCCGACAAACTGCTCGGTCGAGATGTTGGCGGCGATCAGTGAAAACCCCACGAGCCACCAGGTGAGCCCCCGGCCGGCGAGAAAGTATCCCGCGGCTCCCCCGGATTCGGCGGCACCCGCGCTCTCCTTTCGGCCCTGCCAGATACCGAAGGCGATGACGCCGACGACAGCGACAAAAAACAAGATCATGTCGAACGATCCCATGGCTCCGCTCTCGACGGAGACCTGGGCCAGCGGGCCGGATGGAAGAATCATGTGGCTGGATGGCTATGGGTTTTGCGAATCGGTGTCACTCGGCCGAGAAACGGTGGATCATCACGTGCTTGTAGGTTTCGCCGGGCTTGAGCACGCAGGACGGGAAGTCGGGTTTGTTGGGCGCGTCCGGGAAACCCTCGGTTTCGAGGCAGAGAGCGGTGCGGTGGGCGTATTTGACGCCGCCCTTGCCGGCGACGGTGCCATCGAGGAAATTGCCGCCGTAGAACTGGATGGCGGGCTGGTCGGTGGAGATTTCCATCACGCGGCCGGACTTGGGATCCTTGAGTTTCGCCGCCAAACGGACGCCGTCGCCCTTTTCAAGCACCCAGGCGTGGTCGTAGCCGCCGCCGAACCTGAGGGCCTCGAAGTCCGCCCCGACGCGCTCGCCGATGGCGGTCGGTTTGGTGAAATCCATCGGCGTGCCGGCCACCGGGGCGATCTCACCGGTGGGGATGAGTCCGGCGTTGGTGGGAAGGTAGGACGGGGCGTTCAGCGTGAGAATGTGGTCGTTGATGCTGGCGTTCGGATCTCCTGAGAGGTTCCAGTAGGAGTGGTGCACCACGTTGAGGATGGTGGTGGCGTCGGTGGTGGCCCGGGCTTCCCATTTCAACTCATTGTCGTCGTTCAGGGTGTAGGTGACCTTGACGGTCAGGTTGCCGGGGTAGCCTTCCTCCCCGTCCTTGGACAGGTAGGTGAACTCCACACCACTGGAGCCGGCGGCCTCGCCGGACCAGAGAACCTTGTCGAAACCCTTGATGCCGCCGTGGAGGTGGCAGGGGACGCCGCCGGGATCGTTATTGGTCGCAAGCGTGTGCTCCTTGCCTTCAAGTGTGAACTTGCCGTCCTTGATGCGGTTGCCGAAACGGCCGACGGTGGCTCCGAAGTAAGAGGTGTTGGTCAGCCAGCCCTCAAGGGTGTCGTAGCCGTGGGTGATGTCGGCGGTTTTGCCCGATTTGTCGGGAGTCTCCATGGAAACGAGGATGGCTCCGTATTCGGTCACCCGGGCCTTGAGGCCGTTCTTGTTGGTGAGGGTGAAAATCCTGACTTCGCGGCCATCCGGCATTTTGCCGAAGACCTCCTGTTTGACTGCGGACGAGTCGTTCATGCCGGGGTTTTTCTGGCAGGCCACGAGGCCGATGGCCAGAGTGGAAATCAGCATATAGGTTTTCATACGGTGTTTGGTTTCTCTGATTCGGGCCAGCCTGCCAAGCGTGAATTGCCCCAAATTGGGAACCGGGCGTGACTGGCCCCGGGACTCTGCTAGGAATAGCGAGAAATGAACGAAAAAACCGACCTGAAATCGATCCTCGCCTCAATTCTTGCCGAACATGACTGCGAAACCGGGACCCTCCACCGGATCGGAGCGGACGGGGCCTTCCTCGACCTCGTCTGCCAGATCGGCGTGCCGGAAATCCTGCTGGAGAAAATCCGGCGAATCCCCGTAGGCAAGGGCATCGCCGGGGTGGCGGCCGAGAAACGGGAACCCGTCACACTCTGCAATCTCCAACAGGATCTCGGCGGCGTGGCCAAGCCCGACGCCCGCAAAACCGGCGTCTCCGGCTCGCTCGCGGTGCCCGTTTTCACCCCCTGCGGCCAACATCTCGCCGGCACCCTGGGCATCGGCAAACACACGCCACACGACTTCTCCGCCGGGGAAATCGCGCGCCTGGAAGCCCGCGCGGAAACCATCGGCCGGATTTTTGCGGCGGGCGCGGCGGGAGTGGATTGACCCGGCCCGCGATGTCGCTAGACTCCCGCCATGACCACCGTCGAAACAGCCACCAAAATCCTCGATACCATGTTAGGGCACCTCGGGATCGCGGCGACGGTAGAGGCCCAGGACACGTCGGACGGCCCCTGCCTCCAGATCCAGTCCAATGACAGCAAGGCCATCATCGGCCGTGACGGCGACCGCCTGGACGATATCCAATATCTCGTCAACCGCATCCTCCGCCGCTCCCATCCCAAGGCCGAGCGCATCAAGGTGGACTGCGAGCACTTCCGCACCATCCGCGAGGACAAGATGGCCGCCGAGATCCGCGAGATCGCGGACCGCGTCAAAGCCACCGGCAAGCCCCATCAGCTCCGCCCGCTCAACGCCTACTACCGCCGCATGGTGCATAACATCCTGATGGGCGACGGGGAAATCGAAACCCATTCCCCCGAGGGGGACGACCGCCTGAAACGCATCACCATCTCCCCGAAAAACGCACCCGCCGGCTCCTGATGAAGAAATTCCTGTTCGACTGCGGCACCAGGGATGTCACCGCCTCCGTGGGCATCCTCGCGCTGCGGGTGATGACCGGACTCATGATGCTCGTCGGCCACGGCTGGCCCAAGCTCGCCGGGTTTTCGGATCGCAAGGAACTGTTCTACGTGCCGGATTTCTTCCCGCTGAAATACATGTCTCCGCCGGTCAGCCTCGTGGCCGCCATCACGGCGGAGTTCGGGGCATCCATCCTCATCATTCTGGGACTCGCCACCCGGCCCGCCGCATTCCTGTTAGGTTTCGCCATGGTCGTCGCCGTGTTCGATTTCCACCAGGACGCGCCGTGGTTTGTGAAACCTCCCACCATCATGGAGGCGAAGGAACTCGGACTGATGTATCTCATCCCCATCATCACCATCATCTTCTCCGGAGCGGGCCTGTTCTCGGCCGACTCCTCCCTCTACCGGGAATCCAAACGCCGCCGCTGGTGATCCCATGCAGACCCACCGACTCGTCCTGCCCGGGGATCTCAACCAATACGGCTACCTCTTCGGCGGCCGTCTGCTCGCATGGATCGACGAAGCCTCGTGGATCGCCGCCAGCCTTGACTACCCGCACTGCCAGTTCGTCACCGTGGCCATGGAAACCGTCGAGTTCCATCACAGCGTGAGGGACGGCACCATCCTGCGCATCACCTGCGAGCGCCTGCGCGAGGGCAACACCAGCGCCGCCTATGATGTCACCGTCATCGATGAAAAGGCCGGCCCGCATCCCATCTTCTCCACCCGCGTCACCTTCGTGAGCGTGGACGACGCGGGCCGCAAACGGCCGATCCGCGCCTGAACCCGCACGCCATGGAGCCGAGGATCGAAACCGTCGACATCATCCTGCCCCTCGAACGCTCCGAGGACGATCAGGCCCGCCGCGAGGCCGCCGCCAAGGCCTTGGGTCTGCCGCCCTCACACATCGGCGGTGTCCGCTTGCGGAAACATTCCATCGATGCCCGCCACAAGGCCATCAAGGTCCAGCTCCGCCTCGATGTCGCGCTCGACGGGCCGCCCCCGCCGGAGATCAAGCCGGTTTGGCTGGCCCCTCCCCTGCCCCGCGGCGCGAAAACCGCCGTCATCGTCGGCTGCGGCCCCGCCGGGATGTTCGCCGCCCTGCGCTGCCTGGAAACGGGCGTGAAACCAATTCTGTTAGAGCGCGGCAAGGACGCCAGCTCCCGCCGCTTCGACCTCGCGCCCATCCTGCGCGAGGGCCGCGTCATCGAGGACTCGAACTACTGCTTCGGCGAGGGCGGCGCGGGCACCTTCTCGGACGGCAAGCTCTACACCCGCGCCACCAAGCGCGGCCCCGTCGCCAGGGTGTATGAAATCCTCGTCGCCCACGGCGCGCCGGAACAAATCCTAACAGACGCCCACCCGCACATCGGCTCGAACCTCCTGCCCAACGTGGTCAAGGCCATCCGCCGGTCCGTCATCGACGCGGGCGGCGAGGTGCGCTTCCAGACCAAGGTCGCCGACCTCGCTCTAACAGACAGGCGGCTGCGCGGAGTGATCACCGCCTCCGGTGAGGAAATCGCCGCCGACTCCGTCATCCTCGCCACCGGCCACTCGGCGCGTGATATCTATCAACTGCTCGCGAATCGCCGGATCCTGATGGAACCGAAACCCTTCGCCGCCGGCTTCCGCATCGAGCACGCCCAGCCGTTCATCGACCGCGTGCAATACCACCTCGCACCCGACGCCCCTCGCCCGCGCCTGCTGCCCGCCGCCAGCTACCGCCTCGCCACCAGGATCCGCCACCGCGGCGTCCATTCGTTCTGCATGTGCCCCGGCGGCTGGATCGTCCCCGCCGCCACCGAAAACGACGAGGTCGTCGTCAATGGCATGAGCCTCTCGCGCCGGGACTCGCCCTTCGCCAACTCCGGCATGGTCTCCACCATCGAACCGGAGGACACCCGCGCCTTTGCCAGGGAACACGGCGTGCTCGCCGGTATCGCCTGGCAAAAACAACTCGAGCAAGCCGCCAAAAACGCCGGCGGCGGGGGCCAGGCCGCCCCCGGCCAGCGCGTCACCGATTTCCTCGATGGCCGGGTTTCCTCCGATCTCCCGGAAACCAGCTACTTCCCCGGCGCGAATCCCGCCCCGCTCCACGAGATCCTCCCCAAGGACCTCGTCGGCCGCATGCGCGAGGGACTGCGGCTCTTCGACCGCAAAATGCGCGGCTACGTCTCCCGCGAAGTCCTGCTGCTCGGATTCGAAACCCGCACCTCCTCGCCCGTCCGCATCCCGCGCCGCGACGACACCCTGGAGCACCCGGAAATCGCCGGCCTCTTCCCCTGCGGCGAAGGCGCGGGCTACGCCGGCGGCATCGTCAGCGCCGCCATCGACGGCATGCGCGTGGCCGACGCCGTCCGCGGATGATTTCCTCCCTCCCTCAAAAAAAGGGGTTGCCAAGAAACCCCGGTCTTCCTAGCGTCCGCCTCCACTTTCAGGACAGGTGTCAGAGTGGTCTAATGAGCACGCTTGGAAAGCGTGTGTGGCGGAAACGTCACCGAGGGTTCGAATCCCTCCCTGTCCGCCATCGTTTGACAATTGATCTTCAGCTAGTTGCGTTTTTTTGGATGGCGTGGAATGGTATGAATTGACATGAATTATTGTCAGTCCATTGTCAGGTCATGGCTTCGGTGCGGAAACGGGCGGAATCGGCGTTCTGGTATGCGTGCATCACTTTGGCGGACGGGCGGCAGCGGCAGTTTTCCACCGGGCTGAGGGACAAGGCGGAGGCGCTGGCCGTGGCGGGGGCTGCGGAGCGGGCGGCGCGAAAGCATCACCAGTCCCCCCATCAACTGCGGGCGGCTCTGGACCGGATCGCGGAGGATTTCATTCCGGCGGGCGACAAGGACCCGGCGGTGTGGATCGAGGCGTGGGCCGCGAGCCGCAAGGCGGAGGTGGCGGGCAATACGTTCGAGGCCTACGAGCGCACGGCCACGGAGGTGGCGGCGTGGCTGCGGGAAAAGGGGATTGGCGGTTTCGCGGCGCTGACACCGGCGCTGGTGACGGAAATCCGCAACTTCTGGGCCGGGGGGAATTCCGCGGTGACGGCGAACACGAAGATGAAACACCTGCGCATGGCGCTCAAGGTGGCGAAAGAGCGGGACAAGCTGCTGGAAGCCAATCCGGCCGACCATGTGGCGAATCTCAAGGAGAAGAAAACCCCGCGCCGCGAGTTCCGGCCGGCGGAGTTGAAGCTGTTGGTGCCGACGCTCACCGGGGAATGGCGGGCGCTGTTCTTCCTCGGGCTGAATACCGGCCAGCGGCTCAACGACCTGGCGGTGATGAAGGCGTTCCAGATCGACCTGCGGGCGCGGACGGTGACGCTCACGACGGCGAAGACGGATTCCCTGGTTGCGCTACCGCTGATGGATGACGCCGTGAACGCGCTCAAGGCGCTGCCGGCCAACATGAGCCCGAACGGGTTTGTGTTCCCGGAAATCGCCGCGCTGGCGAAAACCACGCGGTCCAACCAATTCCGGGCCAAGCTGTCCAAGGTGGGCTTGGCGCGTCCGGTGAAGGCCAAGGCCGGCGGCAAGGGGCGGCGGGCGGTTTCCGAACTGTCCTTCCATTCGCTGCGGCACACCACCACTTCCATGCTGAAGTCCGCCGGCGTGGCGGATTCCATCGCGCGCGCGATTGTCGGCCACCAGTCGGCCGCGGTGTCGCGCGCCTACACCCACCTCGACATGGACACGATGCGCGCCGCGATGGAGAAAATGCCAACCGTGGCTTGATTTCCCGCAACGGGTTGGGTTGGATGGCGGCATGAGATTCGGCGCTGGGCTTGTTTTCATGTGGATTCACGTTCTCGCCCTATCGTCCTTGGCAAGCGTAATTGGTGAAGACCTCAAGTGGCCGGCTATCGCCGTTTTTGCCGCGTGGGTCGGGGCGGGAGTTGCGGGGATTTTCCCAATCGTGCGGACGGTGGTCATGTTTTCGCTGTTAATTTGCGCCATTCCGTGGTGGCAGGCGATTGGAGTGACGGTGATTGGCAGCGCGGTGCTGCTGATGGTTGAGGGGTTTGGGAAAAGCCTGATCGTGAAGCCGGATGGCAGCGGTTCGAGGTAACTGAAGACACGGCGATCCATCCTTCTTTGCCCACCAAGGAATCTTCCAAATGATGCCGCCCCGCATCCATCGGAGAGCAGGCCATCGCGGGAGCGGTGTTGCTGGCGGTCTGGGGCCTCGGGTTGTTTCACTGATCCCATGGCCGGTAGCGGTGGGGGCAGCGGCGGCATTTGAACAACGGGATCAGGCTTCCTCCGATTCCTCCCGGGCGAGAATGCGGATTTCCTTCTTTGATTCCGCCGCGCGCGTTTGCTCGGCGGCGGCGGAAAGGTGTCCGGGAATGTCCCACCCGAGTCTTCGAAGATCCTCGATCCCCATCGCGGTGCATATGCGGATGATGTTCTGTTTTGAAAGACCTGTGCGCTTGGCCGCCTCGGTTATTTTGGCGTTCACGTCCTTGGAGAATTTCACCGATGAAGGGATTTTGTCGTCTGGCATGGCGGCATTTTAGCGGCAATAATAAAATCTACTACTTTTTTCTTGCGTGGGTAGTAAAATCTACTACATTGCGTCCATGTCCAAGACGCAACCAGCCACCCGCAACCTCACGGCTTCGGTGCCGGTGAAGCTCTCTCCGGCGCTTGTTTCCAAGGTCGCGCAAGCCGCCGAGGAAACCGGGCTGAAGAAATCCGACGTGCTGCGCATGTCCATCGAGCGCGGCGTTGACGTGCTTCTCGCGCAACTCAACGGCGAAGTTCAAACCTCCCACCCCGCCGGCGCATGAACCCGGAAGTCACCGAAGTGATCGCCGGCTTGCGCAGCGCCACGCGCGCGGCGCTGGATCTGCTGGAGGCGCTGGGCGAGGCGCGGGCGGACGATGACGAATGGACGCGGCTGCCTGCCGCGAAGGGCCGCTGCCCGGTCTCGAACTGGTCGCGCTCGACGATCCTGCGGCGCGTGGCCGCGGGCGAGGTGCGGGCCAAGGCGCGCGGCGGCTCCCGGTTCTACTCGCTGGCGGACGTGCGCAAGCTGCTCGACGACGCCTGACTCCTTTTCCCGCCCGCCCCCCTTGGGACGCGCCGGGGGGCACAGCCCCAATCCGTGGCGGGCGGAAAAACCCTGAAAACCCTGAAAACCGCACACCATGAGCGTGAATCCGCACCACCCCGGCCATGCCGACCATGACCCGGCCCTTGACGAGAACTGGCGTCCGAAAGGGGCGGGCGGTCCGCCCGCCGGCCTGTCCGGCGGCGAGGTGGACGAGGAGGCGAAGGCGCTGCGCGACGAGGTGTCCCGCAGGATTGGCGCGGAGCCGGACGTGCGCGAGGTGATCCACCTCGCCCACCGCTGTGACGGGACGTTTCTCTACCTCATCTCCACGCCGTGGCTGGACTCGTTCCCGCGCTACGTCATCGGCACCTGTGACCGGGCGCTGGAAAACGTGCGCCCGCTGTTCCGCTGCGGCGAACGGTGGAGCGCGGACGCCGAGTGGCACCGGCTGCGCCATGTGGAGGGGAGGACCAGGCACGTATGAGCGCCAAATCCTTCATCGTGCTTTCCCGTCGGCTGTGGACCGTGCGCGACCAGATGTACGACGCCTGTGTCCGCTGCAACCACCGCCGCTGGAAGTCCCTGCTGCGCCGCGAAGAGCGGCTGATGAACCTGATCCTCAACCACCGCCTGCCATGAGACCCGCGAAAGTTCGCATTACGGACCACCGCCCGCCCGGTGCGGGCGGAAAACGACCACTGGAAGCCGGAGGGCTGACCAGGGGCGGCAGCTTGCCCGGATTGTCCGGGCCCGACCATCTGGCGGCGATCCGGAGCCGCGAGGCGGCGGAACACGACCGCTGGGTGGCCGGATACGGCCGCGAGATGCTGGCCGCCGCGTGGGACGACCTGCGGGGCCGCCCCGCGAGCGACCGCAAGGACCCGGTGCAGCGCTGGGTGATGGGCCGCCGCGCCGCCATCGCCCGCGCCGCGCAACGGATGGAAAGGAACCAGAAATGAACCGCTACCCCGTCACCCCTCCGCCGCCGCGCCCTCCCGAACTGACGTGGAAGGACATCGCGTGGACCGTCCTCGTGACGCTGGCGGTTTGCGCCGCCTCCTGGGTCATCGCGTGGACCGTCACATGGGTGGTTCTTCTTGTCCACTGACATGGCCGGCCCTGCGCAAAAACCCTCCTCCGGGCGGCCTCCAACCGCGGGCCCGCCTGCCGGGAGTCTGACGGAGGACCGGATGATTGTCATCCTCCCGGTACCGCCGCCGGCACTGCGCCCGAATGGCCAGCACGGGCACTGGGCGGTGGTCCGGAAAGCCAGGAAATCCGCCAGGGCGCTCGCCAATTTCCGCGCGCTCGAAGTGCTCGCCGGCCGCCCCGCCCCCCGCGCCGCGGCCTACTCGCTCTCCTACCACTTCGCCCACCGCCGCTGGGATGACGACAACGCCATCGCCTCGGCGAAATCCTACCTCGACGGCATCTGCTCGGCCCTGGGAATGGACGACCGGCATCTGCGCTTCCGCGAGCTTCGCGCCGCCACCGACCGCGCGTGCCCTCGGCTGGAAATCATTGTCTGGATCGGCACTCCGGCTTGACCCAATAAATGACAACTCCCGAACCAACTCCCGAAACAAAGCCGCCAGGAGCGGTTCCTCTCCAGCGTCTTGTGCAGCGCCTTGGCGATCTGGAACGCATGGAATCCGGGTGGCGGAAAGAGCGCGCCGCGCTGCTGATCGAGGTCGGCCGGGCAATGCGCTGCCAGCGCGAATCCGCAAAGGTGTCTCTGCGGGAACTGTCCCGCCGGCTCGGATGCTCCGCGCCGTTCCTGTCCGACATGGAACTCGGACGCCGGAAATACTCAATCGAGTGGTGCCGCAAAGCATTTTCTTCGCTTAACATCGATAAATCCCAAGACCCCGAGGCGGTTGATCCATCCGCGGCTTGTTCTGCCTGCGGTGGATGCACGATGCTCCCCGGCCGCGTAGACGACGATGCAACGAACACGCCGTGCTGGATATGCAACGAACACGCCAAGTTGTGCGGTAACTGCCGGCATGCGTGCCAACCATTCGATGTGCCGCCGCTTGGCTATCACGTACACTGCAATCATCCGGTGATAGAAGTCCGCGACTCGCCGCCATACAATCACGGATGGGGTACTTTACGCGATGCCAGAGAGACATGCCCGCATTGGATTCCCCGGAGAACGCAAAAACTCTGCCATGACTGCCCGCCCTCACGCTCCGATTCCTGACCAAAC
>CAZKQK010000010.1:0-61197 GCA_964554865.1 uncultured Luteolibacter sp.
CAGAATCGCCGCCTTGCACAACAGTCGGCCGATCCGCCGGAGCCGTTCTTCCGGGATGATCGTTTCGTAATCCGCCAGTGGTGTCATACCGTCAGCATCCCATGACTTCAATGCGGCTTCGTTCCCGATATGGCGCAAAAACAGAAAATAACTTTCCCTCTCCGTAATGGTTCGGAATTAGACCTCTTCGTCGGCCCCATGAGGGCATTAGGACGGGTTTCCGTCCGCGTCGCGGATGCGACCGATTTTTTTGGGGGGGATTGAATGAATTTTTTCCCTGCGCCGCTTGGTCGCCCGCCGGGGACTCCGGCGCGCCGGGCGAGCATCAAATCTGTTAGATCGAAAGAGTGGGTGAAAAACGGAAGGAAATATGATATTAGTTCTTGATTGTAAGTAAAGTATGAATTATACTTTCTCCAGTTCCTGACACTGGATCAGGACCATTTCACCGGGACGAATGGATTCCCCACCTCTGACCCCGCTTCGGGTCCACCCGCTCCAAGTGGAGCGAAGTCCATGGCGGCTTCCCCATGGACGGCCACCGCGAGCATACCGCTTTGCCAGGGCCTTCAACCGGAAGCCTTTCCTTCAATCATCCCATGAAACCACTCCATTCCAACGCCGTTTCCCTCAACGGCAATCGTCCCGTTCCGCTCGTCCGCTGCGCCATCTACACCCGCGTTTCCACCGATGATCAGGCACGGGGAGAATATAACTCGCTGGATACCCAGCGCGATATCTGCCAGCATTCCATTGCCATCCACCGGCATGAAGGCTGGGAGGCCACCCATTTCTTCGATGATGCCGGATTCTCCGGCAAGAATCTCGAACGTCCGGGCATCCAAGCACTGCTGCACGCCATCCGGTCCGGGGAAGTCAAGGTGGTGGTCGCTTACAAGCTCGACCGCATTACCCGTTCGCTGCCGGATTTCTACGCGCTGTGGAAGGTGCTGGAGCAGCATGACGTCCATTTCGTGTCCGCCACGCAATCCTTCGACACCAGCACGCCCATGGGGATGCTCATGGTGAACATGCTGCTTTCCTTCGCTCAGTTCGAGCGTGAAACCACCGTGGAGCGGGTGCGCCACAAGCTGGAGGAGCGCGCCAAGCGCGGCTTGTGGAACGGTGGATGGGCTCCGCTTGGTTACGCTCATGATCCGGTCACCAAGCGGATTGAAATCCACCCGGAGGAATCCGTGCTCGCCCGGCGCATCTTTGAATTGAGCCGGGACTTGGGCAGTCCGGCCAAGGTCGCGGCAATCCTGAACGCGGAGGGGCTGCGCACTCCCGAACGGTTGGTGTTGAGCAAGCGTGGCAGGCGTACCTCCGCTGGCGGAAAACTCTTCATCTGCGACAAGATCACCACTCTTGTCTCCAATCCCTTCTACAAGGGAGTCATCCGGCATCGGGGGAAGGAATACCCCGGAGAGCATCCGGCCCTCGTCAGCGCCAAGCTCTGGCAGCAGGCCAATGACGCGCTCAGCGGCAAGACAAGGCCGGGCGGCAATCCCAAGGACCGGCTGGAGCGCAACGTCCATCAATTTCTCCTCAAGGGCATCATCCATTGCGGGCTCTGCGGTCGCCGCCTCACGCCCAAGCCGAGCGGGAAGAGGGACGGGAATGGGCGGCAGTACCTTTACTATACATGTAACGAAGTCAGCAGGGAGGGCAGCGCCGCGTCCTGCACCGTCCGCAATTTGCCGGGCCGGACCTTGGATGAATTCGTGTTGCGGATCATCGGGGAGCTTGGCCGCCATCCGGAACTCATCAAGTCGGCCATCGCCGCCTCCAATGAGGAGAAGTCCCGCTCGCTGCGCCCGCTGAAGAAGCGCCGGGCGGAGCTTCAGCAACGGAGGAAGGAAATGGCCGATTCACTAGCCCGCTACCTCATGCTCGCCCGGGAGCCGGAAGCCGGGCATTTCGGGGAGGAAACCCTTGCTGCCGCCGAGGATCTGTCGAAGCAGAAGCACGACTTGGAAAGAGAGCTTGAGAAAGTGGAAATCGAGATCTCTTTCCGCGAGCGGGTGGTGGCCGACGAACACCGGATCGCGGCGGCGCTGCGGCAGTTCGACGACGCGGTGAAGGAGCTTTCTTTCGAGGAACAATGCGAGCTGGTCCGGCTGATCGTGCGGGGAGTTCGAGTTAACCGCCTTGACCCTGAAAAGGAGCCGATTCCGGGAGGATTGAGCCCGGCGGAGCGGAAAATACGAACCCACTGGTATTCGGTTAACCTCGACGTTTTTGCAAATAACTCACTTCCAGCGAGTTGCACCAACCTCAAGTTGGGTTCGCATTTGGATCAAAATGGAGCGGGCGATGAGATTCGAACTCATTGAAGATCGCCGGGACAACGGAAAATCAACGATTCCGGCCAATAAAAAACGCGGTTTTTCCTCATTTTGCGGTTTTTCCTGCTGTCATTTGCTGTCAAAAAATGCGTTTTTTCCGAAATGGAAAAAAGGAAACCGGAGCGGGAGGAAATCGTTACTTATGGAGCGGGATCGGTTCGGTTGTATGAACGGAGCGATTCCAGAATCGCCTTGCAATGGAGGGACGCGGGGAAAACGAAGGATACCACTCGCCGGTCCTGGGAGATCGCATTTCAATTCGCCAAACGCAAGGCAAAGGAACTGGACAGGGCCAGCGGCGCGCAATGGATCCATCCGGCGCGTCAGGAACGCCTGGCCAAATTGGAGCGCCTCGCGGGCGGGGAGGAAGGGGCTTCCGATCTTCTCGGAACATTGGAAAGAACCCTCAAGCTGCTCGATGGCGATGCCGGGAAACTGGAGGCGGCCGCACGGTATTTCACCACCCATGGGCCGAAGGCGGTCACGCGCGTGGTGACGCTGGGAGAGGCCAGGGGCATCCTGCTCGCGGAATACGATTCGGCCAGGGCCGCCACGCGGACCAGCATGAAAAACGAATGGAAGACTTTCGTGGACGGCCGGGAAAATCTTCCACTTCTGGAGGTGACGCGGGAAATGCTGGTGGAGCATTTTGCCGGGCGCGGATGGTCCGACCGGACGCGCAAAAACGCAATCACACGCTGGGCCACCTTCTTCAACCGCGCCCGCGAGCTGGAGTTGTGGCCGCGGGACCGGCCGATTCCAACCGCGACGATGAAACCCGGCCGGAAAGTGGACAAGGCCCCGGAAATCTTCACTCCCGCGCAAGGGGTGAAACTGTTGGACGCGGTCGGCTCCGAGTGTCCGCGCTACCTACCCTATCTTCTAGTCGCCGGATGGCTCGGCGTGAGGCCGAGCGAATGCCTCGGCCTTAGGTGGAAGGATCTGGACGCGGAGGCGGGAACGCTTCATCTGCGCCCGGAAGTCGTGGGAAAAACGGCGCGGGAGCGCTGGGTTCCGGTCCCGAAAGGCCTCCTCTCCCGGCTTGGGAAATTCCGGGGGGAACCGGACGGGCGCATCTGCCTGACCCGCTCAAGGGAGGAGATATCCATCCTCGCCCGGCGCAAGCTCGGGCTGCCATGGCCGGACGATGTGCTCCGCCACAGCTACATCACCTACCGGCTTCAGGTGATCCGGGACATCGGCCGGGTGGCGGAGGAGGCGGGAAACAGCCCTTCCGTCATCCGCTCGAACTACCGGCGGCCGATCCCTCCGGGCCGGGGGAGGAAATGGTTTTCCCTAGCCGGGGGAGCCGCGAAATGATTCACCCTTCCGCTCCCGGTTGATTTTGCACCGGACACTGTTTTTTCCTCCGCCCGGCCCCCCGGCATGGACAATTCCCGTGCCGAGCATTTCCCAGCAGCCGCCGGGCACTTCGTCCACGATGGCTCTCAGTTCGAAGTCGAAATGGTTCGAGGTGAGCTTCGGCAGCGCGGCGAGGATCGCCCTCGCCTGTTCCTTCAGGATGATGACGGCGGCGCTTCCGGTATTATGCGTCGCTCCTGTTTTCCTGCTTCCCTTCACATCCCGTGGCACCATGGCGAGGCGGCGGAATGTCCATCCTCCGCTCGTATGGGCCGAGTCTTCCGATTCCTGATAGAGAGGCTTCCCGTTCTTGAGTTTTATCCAGCCCGCTCCGGGCGGCCGGTGCTCGAGCGCCTGCGCCACAAGTTTCTTGATGTTCAATCCACGGGTGTTCTCCACGTCGTCGGGAAAAAGCACTATTCCGCCAGCCACCGTGGCCAGCTTCAGGCAGAGGACGTGTGAAATGGAGCAACCCACCGTCCCCCACCTTGGCCTCGCCAGTATCTCTCCGCATGCTTCCCGGAGATCGCCGAGCAGCCCCAGCCCGCGCGCGATCTCTCCCCACATGAGACCTCCTTCGCAACCGGGGAATCTCCACCAGTCAACTCCGGGAAACTCTCTCAAAAACGATTCCCGCCGTTCCGTGTCCCGTTCCAAATTGATATATACATATCTCAGATCCGGCGGGGAGTTCACCACGGGGGAAGCCCACCGGGGGGACCACTCCCCCGCCTCGAACGAACTTTTATCCGGGAACCTCGCATATAACCATCTCCGGAGTTCCTCCGTGTTTCCCGCGTCGTTGTAGTTGAGCAGCCACCGCCCTCCGCCGGGCGGGGATCGGAACTGCCTGTAATATTGTTTTACCACTCCATGCCTGCGCGGCCAGTTGCGTTTGGAAAGTATCCAGGTTTCCCACGGGAATTTTGCTTTCATCCCCGGCCAGTCCGCGAAGCCTTCGTCCACCAGGCTTTTGTTGAACCAATAGGGGCCGTGCGGCCGCGAATAGTCCCATGCGGGGATCCCTTCTTCTTCCAGGCGCGCCTTGATTTCGTTCAACTGGCGCGTCCATTTGGTGTCCCTGCCCTGGCTCCATCTCCGGCTGGCCGGGGTCACCCTGAGCAGGGCGGCCGGAGTGTCCCGCAGGGCGCAGCAATCGTCATACCACCAGAGGAAACCCGCCGGAAACCGTTTCGCGGCCAGTGCCAGCGCGCTCTTCAGACCGATGGCGGGGAGATGCTCCACGCCGGTGATCCAAGTCGGGAGACGGGGGCCGACGATGATGATCAGGAAAGGGTCCAGAAGATGCTTTTCCAGCGAGCGCAGAGCGAAGCGCAGCTCCGTATCATCCCTCAGTTTCCCTCCCCTTTGGTGGAGGGGGATGCAGATGGGGAGTACGTAGCGAGACTCTTCCGTCACCATTTCCCGCGCGGGCATTTTTGGCTTCTCCATGAGGTTTTCCGGTGGACGTAGCATCCGCATTCGGCGCAGCGGGGGGCCTCGCCGTCCGGCCCGCCCATGAGGCTGCGGCACGGGGCGAGGCAGATGGCGAGACGGCGGCGGCGCTCTTCTTCGGTGAGAGGCTCCACGCCCGCCGCCACGGCGCGGCCCTCCGCGAGCACGGCGCGGCCGAAGTTCTCAGCCATCCGGGCCAGTCCGGGGGGGCGTTTTCCGCCGGCGGCCGCCTTCCGGAAACGGACCACGGCCGCCGCGTGCCTGGCGGCGAGTTCTTCGAGTGGAAGTCCCTCCATCCGTTCCGCGAGGGCGGAGACATGGCTGTTCAGCGCGGCCACCAGCCGGTGCACCTCCGGGGTGATGTGGCCTTGAGCGTTCCTGAATCCGGCGGCGGCCACCGCGGCGGCGGCGGCGGCGACATCCGGCGGAAGCGCCTCCCAGAGGCGGGCGGCGCGGGGATCCCCGGATTCCACCAGGTGGAGCGCGGCGGGAATGACGTGTTTTACGTTCATCCGTAGCAACTCGGGTAATAGGTTCCGTTGGCGGCCAGGAACGAGGAACTGAAGGAGGGACTGCAATCGTCCACCGAGATACAGTGCTCGTCGCAACAGCCGTTCCCGGCGTTGTTGCAGTTTTCACCCTCATCGTAGTCCGGCACCACGCAGAGGGATTGTGACGCGCAGGTGAGGCATGATCCGTCGTCGTCGGTGGCGATCGGGGAGTAGTTCGCCGCATGGGGGTTCGTGCAGCCGGGGCATTCCCCTTCATTTTCGCACAAACCGGGGGAAACCCATGTCTTTTCCCCGCAGCAATCGTAGGGCACGCGGCATTCCTCCGGCGTGCCTATCGAGCGCTCAAGGCAGATGCTCACCGTATATTCCGTGCAGGGAAACAGGTTGAGCGACGCGTCCCCATCGAAGCCCCATGTGACCTGATAGAACCCCCCCACGTTATAGACCGCCAGAGTCCTGCTGGATCCGGCGATGGTCACGCGCGCCACCAGATAATTGTAGCACACCGGATCGAACGGCTCGAGCACGAAGCCGATCACCACGGCGCATCCGGTCAGCGCGTTGTTCTCGAAGCACAGCGGGGGAAGCACATAGCTGCCGATGCGGTAGAGCGTCACCTGAATGTCCGTGATGCCGGGGCAGGCCTCTCCCGGCCCCCCGCCGCTGGAAGAGGCATCTTCTTCCGAATCCTTGGGATCGGAGGAATCGCTGGCGCTCGAGGAGTCCCATGGGCGGGAGGGGGGTGAACTCCAGTCGCTGCTCGAGAAGGGGATGCTTTCGGAGGATTTTTCCGTTTCACTCATAGCTGTCCCGGCGTGCGTTCATATTGGGCGAGGTTGGAGGCCTCCGCCTGGGCCTTCTGGCGGGCCGTGCGGGGCGGCATGTTCCAGCGGGCGAATCCCTTGCGCACCCCGGTGAGGCGCAGGGTGATTTTTCCGGGGGAGAGGAAGGGCAGGGCGCGCAGAATCACCATGTCCCCGGCAACTTCCGCCCCCACCGGGAAGGGAGCGCTTCCCTGGGCGGAAACCGTGAAACTGTGACGGTCGCAGATGGAAAGAAAACGGCGGTCGATCCGCACGTTCATCCGCCTCCCTTTCATCCGCAGGCCCCGCACGATGAACTCGAAAAGCACCTCGTTGCTCTCGATGGTGGCCATCGCTCCATACCCGCTCTCATGCCACGGCATCGCCACGATCGCGTTGGAGCTTTTCTCCGATTGGCTATCCGTGCTGCTTGCGTTGCTCGAGTCGCTGCTATCATCACTGCTCGAGTCGCTGTCATCATCACTGCTTGGCCCGCTCGATCCGCTTCCTTCGGGAACGAAGGCACAGAACCATTCCAGATTCCCCGTCCGCTCCTGGGTGATCCGTCCGTCCTCGGGAACATTTCCGAGCAGGATGGCATAGCCCGTTTCGCTCTCGCCTTCCCCGCCTCCTTCCGATGTTTCACGGCTGAGATCCTCGTCGAGGGCCGGAATGGAAAGCATTTCCGGCTTGTCCGGCCCCACGATGTCCCAGCTTGCGGGCTCTCCGGTCTCCGGGTCCAGGACCACCTTCGCCCACACATCGCCCCACCAATCGAAATCCCACCAGCCGTCGTCATCCTCTTCCTCCTCGCCCGAGGATTCCTCCCCTTTGCGTTTCATCACCTCCACGCCCTTGATCGCGGCCTGCCCTGTGAATGAGTTCACCTTTCCCATCTTCTCGAACTCCAGGGAGGTGACGCACCATTCCAGCACTCCCTTGTAAACGCGCGCTCCGTCCTTCCCGGCGGAGAGCGTGAACGCGGGAATCGGTGGCGGGCCCGGACGCGGGGAGCCGGGGATCCGGCGCAAGCGGAGGAATTTCTTCCCGCCGCGGGTGGTGACATCGAAATCCTTCGGGTCCGCGCTCAATTCATTCTCCTCCACCCGGCGGCGCAGCGCCTCCCAGGTGGACGGGCGGATGAGCATCGGGCCGTTTCCGGCCGCTTCTGGTGTCTTGTCAGCCATGGGCTAGTCCGGGAAGGCCGGGTGGCGGAAAACCGTCGTGTCGGTCACCCGCCATAGCCCGATCTCGTCGTTGAAATAAAAGATCTCCTCCACATCACGATCCGCCAGCACCCAGCCGTTGGGGTGGCGGCCGCGCAGCGGCTCGTTGTAGCCGCCCCATTGGTAGCCCGGCGTGGCCGGGGCGTTGGGCGGGGTGAAATTCTTTCCCACCTCATCCATCTTCGGTTTGGATGTCAGGAAATACGTGTCGATGACCGTGACCTCGGATTCCGAAACCACCCACCGGTCCATCGTCCCGGAGCCCGTCGAGATCGGCTTGAGGACCGGCTCCCCCTCATCGTCCACCTTGGGCGTGCGCCGTTTCACCTTGTCCACCTTTTCCTTGCTCTCCGGATCCTCCCCCCGTTCCTCCTTGCTCCAGACGATCATCATCCTCTCGTTGGGCCCCACGCTGGTTTCCATTTCCCCGCATTTCATTTTCCGCTGGCGGCGCTCGCCCGAGGCGGCCAGCCCCTCTCCGGAGACATTCACCTCCACGACTCCACCCCCCTGGTGCTCCGGTTCCAGCCCCTTCACCCACAGCGAGACGCCGGAGACGATCTTTCTGTCGATTTCAAAGCCCAGCGCGCGGGCGTCCGCCTCCCAGTCTTCGGAGCACAGCAGCCGGGCGCGGAAGGAATCCAGCATCCCCGCCCCGCCCCGCGAGACGCTCACCGGATCGGACAAAAACGGCAGCGCGCCGTGGAAAATCGCGGCTTTCATTCTTTCAGACGACGTTGAGTTTTTTCCAGATGTTGAGCATTTCCTCCTGGATGTTCACGCTCTTGAGAAGGTTCTTCGCCGCCGCGTCCTCCGGCCGCTGCGGGCGCTGGGATCTCTCGGCGGAGCGGCGGGAGAGTTCGTGGTTGCGCAGGCCCCTGGCACCGCCGAGGCCCCTCGCGCCGCCAAGCCCTGTGAAGCGCTGGCCAAGCGTTTCGCGGGTGAGACGGGGCTCGTCGGCGGATTTCTTGTAAATCCTCCGCCGCTGTCGCTCACGCTCGCCGGAATCCCCGGCCTTCCTCTTCCCCTCGACCTCCTTTTCCAGCCGCGCCTTTTCACGCAGCATCGCCTGAGCCTGCCTTTCGGAAATCCCCAGCCTTTCCGCGAGGGCGATGGCCTCGGCGCGGATTTTCGTCTCCTCGCGCAGGGCGTCCGCCCCGGCCTTGTTTCCGCCGGCCTCCATTTTCAGGGCCTTCATCTCCGCCATGAAATCCCCCCGCGCCGCGTTGCGCGTCAGCTCGCGTTTCTCCTCCGCCAGCTTGCGGGCCTGCTCCGCGCTCACGTTCTGGGAGCGCATGATCTCGAGGATCTCGCGCTCCAGATTCGCCGCCTCGCGCAGCTTCCCGGCGCGGTCGTTCTGACCGGCGGCGCGGGCGCGCAGGATTTCGAGTTCTTTCTCGAAATCCTCGCGGGCGGGGCGGGCCGCCGCATCGGCGCGGGCACCCACCATCTCCCGGGCTTTTTTCTCCGCTTCCGGAGCCGGGAGCTTCTGCTCCTTGATGATGCGCAGCTTTTCCGCCTCGATGTCCCGCTGGCGTTCCAGCATCCGCGCGCGGGCGATGTCTCCGGCGGCGAGCGCCTGCTGGATTTCCAGTTCCTCCCCGAAGCTCCGCCGCGCCGCGTCCCGGGCCGTGTTCTTTTCGGTTTCCTCCTTTTCCAGTTCCCGGATTTTCCGCCGCGATCCGGCGATCTCCTCCAGATAGTCGAGCAGTATCCGCTCCCGCTTGAAGTCCCCCCGTCCGCGCGCTTCCTCGGCTGCGGCGGAGATACCCCTCAGATCCTTGATGTCCGGGCCGCCGAAGCTCGCCGCCCGGAAGATCCCCTCCACCTGCCTCTTCAGTGCGGCGAGCTTTTCCTCGCCCGGCAGCATGTCGAAGAGCCCGGCCTCGATGCTCTCCCTCATCGCCCGGTTTTCCTCCGCCATCGCCTTGCGGGAACGCTCCCGCTCCACGGCGATCCTCCGCTCCGCCGCCTCCCGCTCCAAGGCCACGGCCGCGAGCCGTTCCGCCTCTTCGCGCAGCCTTTGGGCATTCCGAATCGCCTCGCCGTCATCCACCTCAACCTCCACGGCTCCCGGCCCGTCCGCCACCTCGGCCTTCGCTTTTTTCACGGCACCCACCAGCGCCAGCACGGAGGTCATGGTCGGCCCCATCTTCGAGGCGGCGGCCGTGATTTTCCCCATGCCCATGTCTCCATCGGCGAGGTTTTTCATCATCTTCATCCGCCCCGTGAGTTCTTTCAGGACCGGCAGCCCGGGAATCGCCACGGCCTCTCCGATGGATGCCTTGAATTCGGTCCAGGACGCGCCCAGTTTTTCCACCGCTTCGGCCGCGCCGCCCGTGGCGCGCGGCAGCTTGGCCAGCGCTTCGGTGATCCGCCGGATGAAGGTTTCCCCGTCGATCCCCATGCTCTGGAGTTCCTCCGTATTGGAGGTGCCGAAAGCCTCCCGCATCGCCGCCCTCATCTGCGGCACGCGGCTGGAAAGCTGGTTGATTTCCTGCGCGAACACTTTCCCTTTCGCCGTGATTTCCATCAGCGCGTAGTTCACTCCCGCCAGCTCCGCCGCCCCGCCGCCGACGAGCGCCATGGCGTTTCCGAACTCGGTCATCGAGCGCTTCGCCACATCCGCGGCCAGGCCGGCCGATTTCAGCCGGATATACCCGTCCACCAGGGCCTCGATGCTGAATCCAGGCGCTTCCGCCATCTTCCGCAGTTCATCCAGCCTCTTCTTCGCCCTCCCGGCCGATCCCTCCACGGCGATCAGCCCGAGCTGAAGCTTTTCCTGCGCCGCGTAGGCCATGTAGAAATCCCCCACCGGGCGGATCGCCCCGCGATACGCCGCGTATCCGGCGGCCGCGTAGGCCCCGGCGGCGCGCAGCTTCCCCATCGCGGCCGCCGCCGCACCGGAATCCTTGGCGGTGCCGCGCAGGCTGGCCCGCAGCCGCTCCTGGTCGAGCCACTGCCCCGTCATCTCCCCCTGCGTCAAAGCCATCGTTGGCAGCGCGTCCCTGCCTCCGCGCGGGATGGCCGCGATGCGGCGCTCCCGCGCCTCGTTCTCCGCTTTTTTCCGGGCGAGCGCGGCTTCCGTCTCCAGCCGCTGCCGGTTCACCGCCGCGGCTTTTTCCTTCTGCTCGACAAGCTGCCGCGTCAGTTCCGTCTGGCGTTGCACGATTTTAAGCGCGTCTTTCTCCGCGATCCCTGTCTGGACCGACAGCCGCCGCGCCTGCTCGATGATCTGGATTTTCTCCCGCAGGGCCGTCGCGGCCGCGCCGTGGCCGGTGGCTTCCAGCCTCAGCGCCTCCACCTCGGCACGGGCGGAGGCGAGGGCGCGTTTGCCCTGCGCCTCCTTGTCCGCCGCGTATTTTTGAGCGATGGCCGAGGCCTTCGCAAATTCGGCGGCGAGCGCGCTGGAGTCCGCCGTCAGAACCGTTTTGATTTCCTCGCTCATCCGTTTTCAGCCCCGTGTCGTTTTCCCCGGAATTTCCGTGCCCAGTCCTTCACCGCGTCCACCCACCCCGCCGCCGCGCTCTTCACGCCCGGCCAGCGGCAGCGCTCGCCCTCCAGCACCCGCGCCGCGTGGTAATACGCATACCCGCGCGAGAGCGGCAGACGGTGCCGGATGAAATCCTCGGACCAGCCCGTTTTGGAGGCGATGACGATGACGTATTGCGCCTCCCAAACGGGCATGACTAGTTTCCCTCGTCATCCCCGTGGGGCCGCGCCGCGGGCGCGGGTTCGTGGCGGTTTTCCTGCGCCGCCAGCCAGATTTTCATCGCCATGGTCTCCGCGGCGAGCTTCTCGGAAACGGCGATGTTCGCATCCGCCCATTCATCCACCGCCCCTTGCAGGACGGCCATGTCCCCCCGCAGCCGGTTCCACACTTCCGGCGGAGTCGCGCAGAGATAGAGGATGCGCTGCGCGTCGGCCGCGAAAGCGTCCGGATCGGCCAGGCAGAAGCGCAGCTGCGGCGCTCCCATGGCGAGCCGGAGCTGGCCGAAGAGAGCCTCGCGGGAAACGGAAAACCCCTGCAAGGGCTCGTCCCGCCAGCCGAACTCCGCGTCGAAGGCCTCCTGCCGTCTCCGTTCGTCGGCGGGATTTTCCCGGATCTTGTCCGGCGGCTTCGGTGCCCGGGTTTGTCCGATGACACCCACATCGTCCGGAGTGTCCAGATGCACGCGCGGCGCGCGCTCGTTCGTTGTTTTTTTTGCTGACATATGTTTTCCCTTTCTCTCAACTCTCAACTTTGATCGAAATGTTCCTTCACGCGGTCGAAGGCCTTGTCCGTCGCATCGCTTCTCACGATGGCGCTCTTCATGCTGCGCGGCTTCCTCAGCAGGATGCTCTCGATCTCCGCGTGCAGCGCGTTGACCAGCCGCTCGCGGTTCAGCAGCCCCCACATCGCCTGTGAGAACGGACAATCCGGCGGCAGGGCGTCCCGGTTGTTTCTCCACGCCTTCATCAGCCGGGCCGCGTCCGCCGGGCCGCCGTTTCCACCGGGAAGCCCGAAGCGCGGCAGGATATAACTGTGATCGCCCCGCCCGCCGTAAACCGCCAGCAATGGCACGCCGACGATCCCCAGCGCCGCGGCCATCTTCAGATCCTTCGTTTCGATAACCTCCTTTTGCCCCCGCGCTCCGGGAAGTCCGGAATCTCCGGGAACATACTGCCACAGATTCGTTTTCGGGACTTCCGCCAGCCAGATGAAACGCCCCTTGTTTTGAAGGTCCAGGATCAACTCCCGGTTGCGCATGCCTCGCAGTGCGGTCAGCGCCTCGTGATCCGGCTGCATCCGTTCCAGCCTGCCCGAGCGGATCTGATGCTTGAGCCGCGCCGCGAGATAACGCCCGCATTCGGACCTCAGGCCGAGTTGGAATTGATAAAACATCCGCCCGCTTCTCGCGTCCAGGGTTTTCCGGATCTCGATGGGCACGCCCAGAGTGCCGAGCGCCGCCGCAAGCCGCGTGTCACGCGTGATCATCCGCTCCTCCAACATGGTAATGAAATCGCCCGGTCCTGTCATCCCGGCGGCCGCCCCCGCGCCGCCGGTGCGGGAAATCAATCGCCGCTGCCATCATCCACCGGACCTCCCGGCTCCACGAACGGCAGGTGCAGGATCGTGAAATTGATCATGTCCGGATTTTCCGTGTCCATGTCCCGCGAGGGATCCTTGTAGACCAGCGTCCCCTCCTCCGGATCGAACCCGTGGATCGCCCCGGAAAAGTTCGCCAGCTCGCTCACCGCCATCCCCGGATGCTCCTCGCAAAGACCCTCGTATTCGGAAATGATCGACTTGAACTCGAAGGTCAGCTTCGGGTCCAGATACAAGGCCCCCTGCGTGGCCTTGTTCGCGCCCTTGAATAACTTCTCCTCCCGCTCCGGCTTCACCGAAAGGCTTTGAACAAGCATGTTCGGCTCATCCACCAGGGTCTCCGTTTCCGGGACGTTTCCGTGTCTGATTTTCGCTGCGACTGGCATGACACCCTTCTCCGGGTGTCAAAAAAACAAGGGAGCGCCCGCATCCACTCCCCACTCCTCACTCCCCACTTCTCACTCTTCCCCCACCGGCAGGATTTGCACCCAGATCGTGAAAACCGTGCTGTGCGCGTTTCCGCGACCATCCTCGATCTCCTCCCCCGTCGCCCCGAGAACGAGCTTTCGCAGGCGCAGTTGCCTTGCCGCCAGCCCCGTTTTCACATCCGCCCCGTTTTCCAGCAGCGCGTTGACGAGCCGCTGGTGGATCTCCGCGCACGGCAGCGTTTCCGCATCGTCCACGCGGGTGTGGGTCGTCAGGATCAGATTCAGCTTCCGCATCTGCGGGTGCGGGGATTCGCCGTTTTCCGAACTCGCCACCAGATACGGCCGCTCCACTTTTTCTATGTCCTGGGCCGCCCGGATCGTGAACGAATCCGGCACCCCGGCCGGCCGGTTCGCGGAAAGCACCTCCTTCACCACCTGATTGATCCTGTGCTCCGCCGCGTTCATGCCGCCTTGAAATTTTTCCTGTTAAGCTCCCGCACCGCGTGCGCCATCGCCCGCGCCACGTTTCTTCTCGCCTCATCCACCGCCAGATCCATCAGATGCCCCGGAAGCGCGTATTTCGCGTGCCTCACCCCCGTCCAGATTGCCACCCGCGCCGTGTGACCGGCGGACAAAACCCTCGCCCCGCCTATCCCCGGATGCCGGTTCGCCAGTTTCCTGACGTAAGCCGGGAACGACTCCACGGTGCTCCGCTTCCCCGTTGCCGAAACCAGATTCCTCCTCACCCGCCCGCCCAGTCCGCGCGCCGCCGCATACCATCCCGCCTGCGCGAAGCCCACCAGAGCCGCCTGACGCTTCGCATACGCCCGGAGCTGGGTCTCCGAAACCATCTCCCGCGCCTGATGCCCCTCCGGCACGCGGCTTCCCCGTCCCGTCCGCGCCGCCTTGTGAACCCCCGGATCCAGCTTCCCCGGAAAAATCCCGGCCTCCCTCATGATCCGCGTCTGCGCCCGTTCGTTTTTATCCTTCCACGCCTTCCAAAACGCCGCCGCCAGTTGCGGGCTGCGCCGTTTGATCAGATCGTAAATCCGCCCGCCCTGCCGCCGCGTCAGAAACGCGCGAAACACCTCCCCATGCACCCGCTTCTTCATTCCCTCCGCCCTCGCCGGATCGAACTCGAGACCATACGCCGGTGCCGTGCATTTCGCATATCTCACGGCCAGCGCCCGCGCTTCCTGCCTCAAAACACTTTCCTGCTCCCGCGCCACAAGCTGCGGATGTTCCCTCAGCTTCTTCAGGAAACCTCCCACATTCACTTTCATCCCCGTCTTCATCAATCTGGTCTCTGGTTTCTGGCATCTCAGCCTCAGTTCATCGGCTCGCATTTCAAAAGCCACCACGCGTCGCACTCATGCCGCGTCACCTCCGCCACCCGCCACTTCGCCGGCCGCCATGAAGCCTCCTCCGGCCGCCTCCATTCCAGCCTGCCCTGCAAGGCCGGACGCTCCGGCATTTCCGAAACGCGCACCCGCACCATCAGCTCCCCCTGATCCCGCTCCCCGCCCGGCACCAGCTCCGGCATCCCTCGCGGATCCGTGATCGAGGCCGCCATTTCCGCGCCACCGCCGATCCGGATCACCGCCCCCCACAAATTCTCCCCCACGGCGGCGGATTGTTCCGAAAAGGCTCGAAGGGCGGCGGCGTCCATACCCAAGCCCCCGAGTCAAAAAACCGGCGGCGGCCCGTCCCCGAACCGCCGCCTTTTTACGAACCCCCGTCACGAGCACTACTTCAGGCGGAAGGAAATTCTTCAAAAAAGATCAGTCAGATCCGCCAGATTCCCCCTTCGCACTCCGCCCCTTCTTCTTCGCGGGCTCCGCCTCCACCGGCACGGCCACTTCGGGCTCCGCCTCTTCGTTTCGAATTTCGTGCTTCGGATTTAGTGCTTCCTCCACCTTCCCCTCATGAATCCTCCGCAGCGAGGGCGTCGGATTGATGAGAAGCTCCGTGCGGGCGTATCCCTCCGGCGGATGATTGAGAATTTCGCGGGCTTTCGCCACATCGCACCCCGTGTAGAGGTTCGAGACATCGTTTCCGCGCTTCATTCCGGAATAGCCAAGGACGATTGCGATAGACATATGATATGAAAAGTTGGAAGGAAAGGGTGGCAGACATTCCCCGGTCTGCCAGCGGGCACACTCCTGACAACGAGGATCAATCAGGCGGAAACCAGGCGGTGGCCGCCGCGGTCGGTGATCGCGCCGCTCGCGCCTCCCTGCTTGCCGACGCTGGAACCCCAGATCGAGGTCGGGGAAACATAGATGTCCGCCGTGCCCGTTTTCATCCACTTCATCAGCGCCAGGCTGAATCCGCTTTCCGGGTCGGTGATCTTCTCCATGCCCATCGTCGGCGGCACGCCGAGGGAGGCCGCCGCCTCGTGGCTTTGCTCCGGGAGACCGGCGGTAACCGCCACGGCGGACGCATCGGTGAAAAACCCGGTGCATTGCTCGTAGCTCGCCACGCTGTGCGCCCCGGTTCCGGCATTGGTGATGTTCACCGCCGCGCCGCCGGGTGTGGCGGAAACCTGGAACGTGTCGAGCGTCGGATTGACGACGTAATACGTCGTGTTCAGCGCAAGGCCGCCGGGAAGCGTGTCCGCCGTGGTGAAACGCACGCGCGTTCCCGCCGCCAACCCGTGGGCCGCCTTGGTCAGCCTCTCCGTCGCCGCGTCCGCCGTCACGGGTCCGGCCGGATAAACGTGGAAGTCAGGGTATTCGTAAATCGACTGGAACCCCGCCACATTGTGGAAAACCCGGTAGGAACGCCCGCCGGTAAGAAGGCCGTAGTAATCCTTGCTCGCGATCCGGCTGTCCAGCGCCAGCGCCTGCGCCACCGCCGTCGAGACGATCCCCACCCGCGCCCCGGAAGACGCGCCGTTCAGATTCATTGCCGAGTTGATGCTTTCCAGCGTTTCCAGATCCACGTTGGCCGAAGCCTCCACCGTCTGTTGCGAAATGTTCACCCCGCTCACCTTCGCCAGAATGCTTTGCAGCATCGTACGGCCGAGCACCCAGGCCTGGTCCGCGACGGTCCCCTCGTAGGAACGCTTCTGGTCCTTGATCAGGTGAAGGTGGCTGTATTTCACCGGAGCGTGCATGTGCGCGTCCACGGTGATCGGCAGATCGACCAGCAAATCGCGGCCTTCGATTGCCCCGTTTTCGTAGCCCCCGTTGTTCGGATCGTAAGCGGCGACTCCCGGAAGCGTGCGAATGTGGGCCGTTACGGTTTGGCCGAGACGCATCGGCTCGGCGGTGAAGTCCGTGGAGAAGAAATCCACCATCGGGAACTGAGTCCGGTAGGCGGAGATGATCTTCTGGAGAATGGTTCCTGCGGAGAGAGTTGGCATGATGTTTTACGGTTTGCTGTTCGAGCTTTCGTTTCCGTGCGGGTGTCAATTTTCCGCCGCCTCCAGCTTGTTGATCTGCTCCGCAAGACGGTATTTCTCCACCGGATCGGAAGTGGCGTTCATCTTCGCCACCAGCGCTTCCACGGTGGCGCCATCCCCGCTCGCGGCGGGCAGCGTTTCCGGCTCGAAGCCCATCCCGGCGATCTGCCGCGCGGCGGACTTGTCCACCGTTCCACGCTTCGCTTCCGACTCCTTGAAAGCCGTGTCGATGGTTTGGAAATCCGCCTGCAACGCCGCGTTTTCCGCCTCCAGCGTTTTCACCCGTTCCTGCAACGTGGAAATCGTGCCGTCGCGTTCCGCAAGCCGTGTGGTGAGTTCACTCACCTGTTTCTGCCTGTCCGCGGACTCCGCCAGGATCGCTCCCTTGTCCCGGATCGAAGCCACGATTTTCTCCAGCCGGGTCGGCTCCCGGCCCGGCGTTCCCCCGGCTGCGGGATCGGTGTTTTCAGCGGATGCCGCGGGCGTGGAGACCGGCGTGGAGGCTCCGCCCCCCTCGCCACCATGTTCCGTGGCCTCGGAGCGGAGAAAGCGGTTGAATGGATGTTTTCGCATGACATCCAACCGGGGGTGTCAAAAAAACAAGGGGAGCGCGGGCGTCCCGCCCGCATCAAAAAAAGGACCGCAGGCGTCCCGCCCGCATCAAAAAAAGGACCGCAGGCGTCCCGCCCGCCTCTTCCCCCCATCCCCGCTCCCCTCACCGGTGCCTCCACCGGCAGTTATCCTCCCCGCAGCCCTTCGAAAGCCTCGCCACGTCCGCTTGCAGGTGCTCGATGATCTTGTCCTGCGCGGCCAGTCGCGACATCAGGATGCGGAAGATGATCCCGGCAAGCGTCGCGATCACCCCGCCGAGGCCGAGGATCGTGGATAGCATCCACGCGATGGGGATTTCGATCATGATTTCAGAGCGCGGCGAGAATTTGATTGAGGGCGGGAACGGAGGTGTCGTCTTTTCTTCCGGGGGAAACGACGCGGTGGGCGGTGATCTCGTTCTTCGACCAACCGTAGCGCTTCATCCTCGGCCGGAGCCATTGCAACGCGGAGGCGATTTCATCCGGCGTCAAATGCCGCCCGGCGTCGCCGCGCATCGCGCCGTCGTTCGTGTTCCCCGTAAAGGCGAGGCCGAGCATGAAGGCGTTGCAGCCGGACCGTCCTTTCCAAACCGATGCCCCTGCATGGTGGAGACGGGCGGCATCCTCGCCCATGATCGTCCGGCGGCCGTCCGTGGCGATCAACACATGATACCCGGCCTGGGTGCCCTTTTGAAGGCACCATGAAACCGTTCCATCATAATAACCGGAAGCATGGTGAATCACGCATCCCTTGCATTCGTTAGTTCCGGAATTGCGGTTCGGAGACGAAACAACCCGCTCGGAGTAGCCGCCGGACACCGGTTTCTGTGTCGGCGCAACCGGCAGATCCCCATGCTTCAGCACGGGATCGAAGCGCTGGGCCAACGCAGCCCATGTCTCCTGTCCGTCGTGACCGTCCACAAGGACGCCGCCAAGCGCCCGCTGCACCCGCTTCGTCAATTCATCCCGTCCTGGAAATTCGACGGCCGTGGATTTGGCGAGGTTCGGGACCGGAGACAGCGGCAGCCGCTCGGCGATTGCCTGCCATGTCGCCCGCCGGTCATCGCCGTCAACGGTGAGGCCAAGCGAGCGCTGCACTTGTTTGACGACGATTTCACGGCCTTTGAACGGAATCCTAGACATGGCGGTTTGTCATATCATGGTTCATCCGGCGAGTTATCAACCCATGACCACAGGGATGCGAAGAGCGGTCCCAGGGACGCCACAATAACGCCGATCACCTCCACCTTTTCGGGGTGGAGGAAACCATAGGTCACCGCCATCGTCCCCAGCACGTTGACCAGCTTCCGGAGCAATGACCACGACAAGCGCCCCGGCGCTCCCGGATCGCGGTGGTGGACAAGCCCCCACACCAACGATACCGCGATGAGAATCGCGCCGACCGCCCCCTGCCAGTCCTCACCGGCCGGATCGGTGAAACCCCACACCGCAATCGCGGAACCCAGCGCTGACAAAACGGCCCTCAACTGGCCGAGCATTTGTTCTTTTTTCATGGTTTTGATGATGATTTTTGGTCTGCAAGAGATATGTCCGATCCGCCGGATCTGTCTTGATTCCTCACCTCGCCGCCGTCCACAGCGCGTGGTAGGCCGCTCCGTAGGAAACGAGAAGGGCTCGCGCCTGGGCAATCGTCAGCGTGTGTGTCGCGCCGGCGCTGTCCGCCAGCGTCACCTCGCTCTCGCGGTAGGCGGCTTTCGCGGTTTCATCCGGCTGCAAGTCCTCCGCCTCGCGGAAGAGGATGAGCGCCTGCGAAAACAACGCCCGGTCCTTTTCCCCGGCGGCGAGCGTGATCGTGCCGCCCACGAAAGGCACCGCCAGCCCGTCCCTCTCGGCCGTGGCCAGCAGACCGGCGGGGGATTGCTCCACCTGTATCCGCTCCAGAACCGGAAACTCATCCTCCGTGGCATGCCTGTGGGAAAACACAGCGCCCTCCACCGCCTCGCCGAACTGTCCCCAGTCATTCCATGTCGGGGGCAGCAACTCGTGGGACACCCCAAGCTCGTTCAGCGCCAGCAATAGCGACCACTCGTCATTGGGAATCCGGTTGCCGGTCTCTTTCCCGGCCGTTTCCGCGTAGCGGCCGCTCCACACCCCGGCCACCCTCGCGGCGACCTCGCCGGTGCGAAACACCAGCAGCCCGGAGTTCACCATCGGATACTTTTCCAGCGCGGCGATCACCTCCGGATCGTGGTGGTGGGTCTTCCACGGGTAGGGCACAAACGCCACGTCGGCCTTCGGCCACTCCATGTTATCAAAGGGGCCGTCCGCTTGCGGGATCAGATCCGAGTCCATCAGCACGACCGGCCCCGGATGCTCCGCGTGGAAACCGGCCGCCGCCGTCTTCGTCAGCACCCCGGACAGGTATTCGTCCTCCGCCGGGGAAACCCTCGGGTCTCCGGAGAAAACGATGTCCAGACCGGTCACACGGGCTTTCAGGCGCAAAACCTCAAGGGACGCCCTTCTGCCCACCGCCACGGAAATAAAAACAGGATTCATTTTTTTGATTTGTTAGGTGTAAACCACGTATCCCTTCGCCGTGGCGATGGACGGGGTGCAGCTTCCCGCCCCCGGATTGCCCGTTACCACAATTCCAGCGCTGGCCGAGGTCGCGGGTAGGGACGTGAAGAAAGCGTCTATCTCGGCCGCGCTGAGGGCGCAGCTATGCAGATTCACCGCGTAGGTGCTCATGCTGGCATCGGCCAGACTCACAAGATCCTCGCCACCGTCAATGCCCGTGATGCCGGAATTGTTGAAACTGAAAAATGAGAGCAGGACACATCCGGCCAGATTCACCCTCCCCCCCAAGTGGGTGGGGAGCGGCATCTCAATGCTCAGAAGCCCCGCATTCCCGGAAAAATCCAGACCGTTGATGGAAGTCCCGACAAGGGTGGCGTATTGCGATACGCTGACCGCCACAAGACTCTTGCTCAACAGCGCCCCGTTAATGAGATTCACCGGGATCAATCCTGACGAGGCTGACAGCATTTCCAGCGAATGCTCTTCCGGCCAGGTTATCGAGTTGAAAGACCCATGGCTCAAAAATGTTAGCTTTCTTATGCCGGGACACGCCGAGAGATCGACATTCCCGAGATCCACCCCATTAGATGGAAAGGAAATCTCCTCAAGCAAGGGGAAAAGGGTCAGGTCCGGAGGAGGGGTGGCGCTCCCCAAAAACTCCAGGATTCTGATGTTCGCGGGATCATACCCCTCCACCACTCTGAGGGATTCGCCGCCCGAGCTCACTTCCAGACTCTCCAGCGCGGGGCACCCGCGGAAAACCAGCCTCCGGGCGGGGCCTCCCAAACGGAAAGCGGTCAGCACCGGAAGATCGCTCACCTCCACCTCGCCGGAGGTATTCCCCGTGAGAACCAGCGAGACGAGCGTTTCCGCCGAGTTCCCGAAGGACACGCCGTCAATGCCCGAGCCGCTCAGACTGAGCCTCGTGAAACGTCCGTCCTTGCTTGTCGATCCCCCAACCGTGGTCGGCAGGATCGTAAATGCCTTGGGCAGGGTGGAGTTGTAAGGGGAGGAAAGGGTTCCGGTGGTTATGTTAAACTCGCCGACAGATGACCCGCTCCCCGAAGTTGATCCAAAGTTGCCATCCCACAAATGCGTTCTCCCGTAGCCCGTGCTGACTTCGGCGTTGACGGTAGGGGCGCTGCTGTGGGAAAACCAGACAACGATCCCGCACAGAAGCCGGTCCGCCGAGTTCGATCCCCCGCGATAAGGGCCGGTCAGCGCATAACCCCGTCCCGTCCTGTCCCTCACCTTCTCAGCCAGTTGGCCCTCCAGCCATCCTGGGATTCCCATGTTCCCCATCGCCCTCTCCCGCTGCTCCGCCGTCAGCTCCTGAGCGTGCCCGTGGGCGACCCAGTTGTCGTCTGGTGTCGGATCCATATCAGGCGAGGTTTCATTCCCCCGCCAGAGATCGCCTCCGACTTTGCAGGTCACCAGTTGAGAGGTGATCGGGCCGACGCCGCCGTGAAAGCAGGTGAGTTCACACAGCAGGCTCACTTGCTTCTTGTTCGCGACCAAAGTATTCAACGCGGATCCGTTGAGATTGATTTCACCAACGAACGCCGTGCCTTCCAGCTCCCATGCCTGCGCCGCCGCCAGCGATGGCACCTCCGGGCCGGGATTCGCTTTGATGACAAAGACGATGCCGGATACATCCGTCACCTCCACGCCGCCTTTCAGGAAATGCGCTTCGAGCGGCTGGTAATCGCCCCTCACGAAGGAAAACTCCCTCACCGTCCCCCCGGTGCCCGGCGGATTGATGAGACGCTTGGTATCAAGATCGAAGTAAAGTTTCATCGGAAAATCAAAGTTGGTATGCCGCTTCCAGAACCGCCCCGAGGTCACGAAAAGAAGTGCCGTCCACCACGCCGGATGGCGCGTGCTTGGCGATCCACCATTGCCCTTCCATCAGCTCGGCGGCGAGGCCTCGGCGGGAGGAAACGTAGCCTTTGAATTCCTCGTCGAGCGGGCGGATCATGCTCCAAAGATTCTCCTCTTCCTCCTCGGTCCATCGTTTGCCGGGATGTCCGGTCGCCTTGAATTTCCCCGTGGCGAAAAGCTTCAGCTCGTAGCCTTCCTTCTCCCAGGCGCGGGAACTGTCCACACCGGAAATGATGGTCGAGATGCTGCCCACCGTGGCGGCGGGATCCGCGTGGAATTCGTCGCAGGCGCAGGCGAGGAAATAAGCCGCCGAGCAACACCGACCGGACGCGTAGCCGATCACATGCTTGCCGGATTCGGAAACCTCGCGGATTGCCCCGGCGGTCTCCATATTGCCGGCCGCCAAACCGCCGGGCGAATCGAAATCGAAAACCACGGTGCGGATTTCGGAATCGTCACGGATGTTCGCAAGCTGCTCGCTGAAAAGCCCGGTGTCGAACCCGCCGCACTGCATGGCGAGATTGGACAATCTCCGCCCCGTCACCCCGTAAATTTTCGCATAGGCCAGATGCCCCCGCTTCTCCACCTGCGGATGGAGAAGCTTCATCCGATCCTCGTTCCAGTCGTATCCGATCGGCCCCACCGGATCATCCGCCGCCGCCATCGGCTCCGGTTCGGAACCTGTCGCGGCGCGGACGCGCTCGAATGCGGAGGCGATTTCCTGATACTTCGCGGGCAGGATTTGCCATGGCGAGCCGTAGAGTTCGGATGCGATGCGCGGATATTTCATTCTTCCTCCTCCTCGTCGGTGTCGTTTTTCGCGTCCCGTTTTTCGGGCGGCTCTTCCTTCCCGGATGTCTCCGGAGCCGCCGCGCCTTGCCGTGGCGGGAACACCTGTGCGTATTCCAGGCCGTGCGCCTCGCATTCCGCCTTCAACCAGGCCACTTCCCTGATCCGCTGCCTTCCACGGTCCTTCCAGTCCATGCCGTCCATTTCCTCCCATTCGCTGAGCGTGGAAACCCCGGCGGCAAGCTCGTTGAGCTTCGCGTTGGAAACCTGCCCGCGGTCAATCGTCAGATTCCGCTGGCTGGTGAAAGTGACGGCCCACCACTTCTCGCGGCCTGTTTTTTCATCGGGCCTCGGCATCCGCAGCATGCCGCGTGAAATCTCGCAGGAAATGACATATCTCCAAATCCGCCGCGCCCAGATGCGGTGCCGTTTCTGCCGCCGCTTGATCCACCGATCCGCCACATCCATCACAAAGCGCACCCCCGGCCCGGTCATGCGGAGCATCTCCCAAACCACTTCCGGAGGCAGTCCCCAGCCGATGGAAATATCCCGGATCAGCGTGCGGATGAAATCCATGATGTTCGGGGAAGGCCGCTCATCGTGCAGAATCTTGATCGTCTCCCCCGGATCGAGCTGCGGAATCTGCGAGGCCCGCCACACATCGGCCGTTTTGAACCGGTTGCCCGCCGCATCGGTGACGACGCGCGGCGCGCCGGTGAGACCCTGCCTCGCCCGTGGCATGGAGTTTTCCTTCAGCTCCCGGACGGCTCCGAAAAGCATGGAGGATTTCACGCCCTGCTTGGTGAAACCGACGACTTCCGTGATGTCGTGCGCGTGGTTCACCGCATGGGCCAGCGGCGGCACCGGCCGATCCTCCCCCGGCGCGTCGAATTCCCCGAAATAGATCACCGAAGCCGCCGGGAAAACCGTGACGTCTCCCGTGGTGGAATCCCTGATCCCATAGTGCGTGTGGCGTCCACGGTGAAAACGGATGCCGTCCCGCCACTCTTCCTTCGCACCCTTCGGATTGCAAAGCTGGCTGGATGAATAAAACGCGAACCTCGGCGCACCATCCGGCCACTTGGTCAGCACGGTGATGACATCGCCGTTCGTGAACGCCTCGCGCATCAGCATCGGCTGCGCGTCCTCGAAATCGAACTTGCCATCGACATCGAACGCCGCCGCCTCGTAACAGCAATCGCGGAATCGTTCCTCGGCCAGATCGTCCCATTCCTCATCGCCGCTCTGTGCCTGCGGCGTCTGCCAGCCGATGAAATCCGCGCTGTTTCGGATCAAGCCCCGCACCAGTCCGAAATTCGCCTTCAGCCAGTGGACCCGCCGCAGGATTTCCGCCCTGGAAAACGCGTCGAGTTCCAGCCTCGGATCAAGCGACGGCCACCACAGATGGCCACGATCCGCCGACCAGTTCGCTCCATCATAGCCCGAAAACAACGATTCCGGAGTGAGCGGAGGGGAAGCCGTGGCAGCCGCCGGGCCCGGCGCGGCGGCGGGCGATGAAGCGCGTCGTTTGTTCTTTCTGGCCATCGGGAAATCAGGTTCGCGTGAAACGGGCTCCGAAGTTCACATGCTCGGTTTCCACCAGCGGCCCGTGCCCGGCTTCCTCCGCCTCCAGCTCCTCCAGCCTCGCTTCCAGCGCGTCCATCCAGCGGAGATAATCCTCGCTGCTCACCACCACCTGCGCCTGCGCGCTTTCCGATTCGGAGGATTTGCCGACGATCACCGTCACCGATTCCAGCCTCCCGGAATACGCCTCGAAGATTTTCTGATACGCCTCCTCAACCTGCGTTTTCGTCCAAAACCGCCGGATCGGGGCAAGCAATCGTTCGTCCGCCATTCATCCTCGGCCGCATGTCAAAAACAGGAAATCAGGCGCGTAAATTTTTACGCAAAAAAGTTTGACACAAGGCGCGTTTTGCGTAAAATCTTACGCATGAGCCGCAAGGAAAAGCTGATTCTCAAACTGAAAGACCATAACGGGGATTTCACTTGGACGCTCCCCGAGGTGGAAGCCTGCCTGGCCCTCTTCGGCTTCACCCTTCAGCGCAAGCGCGGCTCGCACCGCACCTACCAATCGCCGGATTTCGCGGAAATCATCACCCTCGCCCCTCATGGCAAAGCCATCAAGCCCGCTTACATCCGAATGATTCGCGCCATTCTCCTGTCCTGAAACATCAATCCACCAAAAAACATGAATCTGCCCTACCAAATCAACATCCACTGGAGCGATGACGATGAAGCCTACATCGCCACCGTCCCCGCCCTCCGCGGCTGCCTTGCCTTCGGAGACACGCCGGAAGAAGCCGCCGCCGAGGTCCGCATCGCGGCGGAACTCTGGCTGGAAACCGCAAAGGCCGGCGGCCGCCCCGTTCCCCGGCCTGACGCGGCCCTTGCCCGCCTCGCCGCTCTCGCGCCCATCCTCAAGATGTCGCGCCTCGCCAAAGAAGCGGGCATGTCCGCGCAAACCCTCGCCTCGAAAATCAAGCGCGGCACTCCGCTGAGTGAAAAGGAACGGGAATCCGTCTCCCGCGTCCTCGCCTCCCACGGCCTCGCCTGATCCCACGTGGCTGAGACCATCCGTCCCAGCCCGTCGCGGGGACAACCTGTCCCCGCACCCACTTCCCCACCGATCACTTCCCCCCTCACTCACCTGCACAGCCCCGCCTTCACCAGCTCCGGCCGCCGCACCATCCACGCCGCCAGCGCGTATTTCACGCAGTCCCAGAAATCGTTCGGCCCCAGCTTCTCCCATTCCCACTTCTCGCGGCCGAAGGCGTTCTTCTTCATCACCGGCCGTTCGTTGCACATCTCCGCGACGAACGTATCGTCGTCATCGCAATCCTCCGGAAAATACAGCGTGCCGGGCGGCAAGGCATCGCCCTTCTTCGTCCGCGCGTGCTTCGCATGATCCGTGATGAGCTTCAGCAGCTGCCACTTGAACTGATCCTCCGCGATCCGGTAGCACATGATCTCATCCTCCCCGCCCACCCATTGCATGCTGGTGCCGATCACCTCCCGCACCTGGCTCGAAGCCGCGCCCTTCACCGGATAAAACCCGATCCTCCCGAGAGCCTCGAAGTCCATCAGCGTGTCGAAACAAAGCTGCCGCACGTCCTTTGCCCGGTGCCCCTCGTCGATCAACCCGCCGTTGACGAAATACTCCGTTCCATCGGGCCCGAACACCGGCTCGAGCGACCACTCCAGCGCCTCCCGGAGCACGAGGGAAACATACCAATCCACCACGTAAAGATTCCCCTTCACGTCCGCTGCCAGCTTCACCGCCTTCTGCACGTCCCCCTGGATGTCGATGGTCTGATAGATTTCCACCGGAACGAAGGGCACCGTCCCCCGCTTGTAGGCGCCGCGGCAGTCGAGAATGTCCGCGTGCTTCAATGCCCGGCCTTCCTTTTCGTAATCCTCGCCGCGAACGCCGCGCATGAACCGCTCGATCTTCGTCACGTCCCCCTGCGCGTGGATCCACTGCGATGCGATCTGCCCGAAGGTGACGAAATTCGAATAGGCGTCCCAGATCGTCATGCTGCGTTTCCCCGGCACCGCCTTCGGATTCGTCGCCACGTTTTCGCATTCGAGCATCGCCTTGCGCTTCTGCTGGTCCACCAGCCGCCCGCCGCACAGCTCGCACCGGAAATAGGCGTCCCGGTTGACTTTCTCCAGATCGTAGCCACCGGCCAGATCGCGGAACTCCTTCGTGCCGAAAACGAAATTGTCCCACTTCAACGCCTGCCTGTGGCCGCAGCACGGAAACGGAAAATGCACATCCTCCATCGTCCCCGTCTTGCATTCCGCCGTGATCTGCCCGTTTTCCCCCGGCGTCGAAAAGCCGATGATCTTCGCGTTTTTCGGACGCTTGCACCGCTCCCGCGCCAGTTCGGTGGTGGTGCCTTCCCCCTCAATGTAAGGGTGCTTGTCCAGCTCGTCGAGAATGAACAGAACGATGCTCTTGTTCGCCCATCCCCCCTTGGAAAACGCGCCGAGCATGTGGACCGTCATGCCCCGGAAATAATAAGTGAGATTGTTGAGCGCGTCCGCGTCCTCGTTCACCTCCTCCAGCAGCCGGTTCTCCGTGATCCACCGTTGCAGCCTGGTCCGCGAGATCTTCCGCGCCTCGTCGATCGAATCGATCGCATAGGCCACGTTGCCCGGCCGGTGGACGATCATCCAGCAGATGCAGATCAGCACCGCCATCGTGATGCCCACCTGCGAACTCTTCCGTATCCAAAACTCCCCCTTGCCCGGCCGTTTCAGCCATTCCATGAACGGCCGCACGTAGGGCGAATCCGCCAGCCGCCAGTGCAAGCCCGCCTTCTCCTCATTTTCCGTCGCCGGGATTTTCAGCGTCCGTTCCGCCCATTCCCATATCTCCTCGTCCGGTTCCGGCTGATAGATCCCGCGCAGCACCCCGCTCACCCAATCCATCACCAGCTTCGCATCGTAGGTCATCGCAACACCTCCTCGCCGAAGCGGCGGAAAACATTGTCCACCTCCTCGTTCCACCTCGCCTCCCTCTCCGGTGATGGCGGCAGCCCCAGCGCGTCGCACATCGTCTTGTAGAGCAGCCGGATCTCCCGCTCGATCGGCCCGTGGAACGCGTGGATCGCCTCCTCCACCTGGTCGCGCGGCAGAAGCCTGCCGAATCTCTCCGCCTCCACCCGCAGCTTCTCCGCCACCGTGGACATCCGCGAAACCGTGTCCAACCACGCCTTCGTCTGCCCCGGCTCCGCCGCCTTGCGCGACAACCGCACCTCCATCAGCGAGAGCCGTTCCAATGTCCTTTCCAGCCCCAGATCGTCCGCCGAAATCTCCCCCTCCTCCTGTAGCTGGGACGATCCGTCACCGCCCGTCGCCGGGACAACCTGTTCCGGCTCTCCCCCCTCCCCCTCATCACTTTTCGCCGCAAGCAAAACCTTGTGCGGGATCCGCTGCGTCATGTTCCGCGTCCACCATCCGGGCATCGCCCCCGCCTCCCACAGCGGGCATTCATCCCCCTTGCCTCTTCCAATCGACGCCCACCGCTTCAGCGTCCGGGCGCTCGAACCGTAAAGTTTCTCCCATTCCTCCCATCGCGGCTCAGGGCGGGCGCTCTCGGGTTCCAGCGTGAACACCGGCCCCATCGGAGGGTTTTCGGCATGTGACTCATGATCGTGTGAGCCATGATGCCCTGGAATCACGTCCGCGATTTCCCTCAATTCCTCCGGGTTCAATCGTTTGCCCTTCGACCATCTTTCAACCAATGAAAGCTGACGCTTCGCCCGGATATCGTCGGGATCGAGCCTGAGCTTCTCGAACATGCTCCTCTCCTGACCATTCAGCGGTTTCCCCCCGCTGACCTTGTCGATCAGGTTTTTCAGATCCGCCCGCAGGATTTTCCCCGCGAGTTCAGGCGTCAGGGATGGAGGATTCACGGCTGATCGAAAAACCGGATTGCTCGAACCTCTCCAAGATTACCGCGCAGAATTTCGGATCGATGTCCGCGGCCGCTCCATGGCGGCCCGTTTTTTCCGCAGCCATGAGTGTGGTGCCGGAGCCCCCGAAAAAGTCGATCACCGTGTTTCCCTTCCGGGAAGAGTTCCATATCTGGCGGGCCACGAGATCGAGCGGCTTGATGGTGGGATGGCCGAAAGTTTCGGTATTTCTCGGCTCGCGGGCCACGGATGTCCGCCTTTCGTTGCACAGATTCCTGCAAAACTGCCGCAGCTCCTGTTCGTCCATTTCCTCTATCCGCTCTTCATCATGGACGGTTGTTTGAGCGTAGCCGCCTTGCCAGAAATGAGCCGCTCCCGGTTTCCAGCCGTAAAGGATCGGCTCATGTTGCCACTGGTAGTCCTGCCTCCCCAGGGTGAAACAATTCTTCGCCCATACCAGGCACTGTTTCAGCAGCCAGCCGGATGCTTCCATTTCCCGCCGGATCATTCCCCCGAACAAATCCGCGTGCGCCAGATAGATCGGCGCGCCTTTCTTCGCCAGCGAGAAACCCATATCAAAAACGGAACGGATCAATTTTCGATAGGCGTCGTCGGCCATGTTGTCGTTGGCGATGCGTTCCGGCTTTTGTGAGGCCGAGCGCCCACGCTTCCGGTTGACCGCGTTCCGCATGTCCTGAAGCGAACCGTAATCGACGTTATAGGGCGGATCGGTCCAAACGAGATCGGCGGCCCGGCCTTCCAGCAAAATATCCCACGTTTTTCTTAATGTGGAGTCGCCGCAAAAAAGTCTCTGCCTGCCGAAAACAAATAACTCGCCGGGCCTAACATTCCATTTTTTCTGCAAATCCTCGGCCTTGGAAACGAGTTCGTCCGGTGACGCCGGCTCGCCTGAATCATCGGGCGGAAGATCGACCATCGCGGACCAGTCATCCTCGAGAAAACCAGCCATCCAGCTTTCAAGCCCCGATTCATTGACCTCGCGGGCAAGCGCGGCCAGAGCTTCTTCATCCCACTCCCCGAACTGTCGGTTTGCCGCCGCCATGCGAGCCAGATGGACTGGCTCGTCGTAGTCCACGATCACCGCATCGACTTCCTCAATCCCGATCTCAAGCATCACCTTCCTCCGAAGATGCCCGGAAACCAAAAAACCGTTCCGGACGTTCACCACAAGCGGATCGAAATAGTCAGCCTCAAGCGAACGCCGTAAAGCAACCCAGGCTTCACTGCCCACCTCGGGATGTTTTCGCGGGTTCTTCGGATGCTCCTGAAGTTCATCCACCCGCACCCGCTTGATTTTCAGTTCAGCAATCCTCATCGCAAAAAAACGCGGGTGTCAAAATGACAGAAAAAAAATGCACCCCTCTCACCCATTTTGGCTGGGAGCATCAGGACCCCGCCGACATCTGGCCAAAAAAGAGATTCCTTACCCCCCCGGTGCCAAAAAGTAAGGAAGCCCGAAGCATCCGTGCCAAAAAGCGGAGTTCGCGTAGTCATTTCCAACTCTCGGGGGAAACACAATCGCGGCCCCTAAAGTGGTGGAATAACTACGCTTTCTACGCTTTCAACGCTGAAAGATTCATAACCACCTAAAAACCAATGGACTGATGCCGGGGGAGAGAGATGGGCAAATTTCGGGAACTACGCCTTGACGCGTAGATAGGTGACGACTCAACAAAATGGGGCGCGGGGAAGCGCCGCCACGGCGGCGAACCGCCATGCACTCGAGCCAGCGGCGCTACCGCGCCGATCACTCTCAGGGCGGCCTAGCGGCCGCTCTCACGTGTCCGACGTCGAATCACATGGACACACCCGGCCCCGCTGCTAAAGTCCCCCTCGAGCAGTCCACCGGCCGCTCCCGACCGAGCGGCACTCGGCACATCCACACGGATACTCCCATGATAGAGGCCTTTGCCCTGCCGTCGCACCCACAGTCCTGGATCGTGCGCACTGACAACGAAACCTACGTCGTTCCTGCCACCCCCCACGGGTGGAATGATCGCCAGATCTACCGAGGCCCAGCACCGGAAACCATCGCCTCACCCGTGCTCCTCGAGCTGCTCGCCGGCACCGACGTCCCCGGCATCGAAAACAGGGCTGGCGCCGCCCCCCATGCCCTTCCTAAAAAAACGCGGCATGGAACTCCCCGCCCCGAGAAAAAGCAAGATCGTCATGGAAGTGCCGACCACTGACAAGGCGAGGTGGACCAAAGCCGCTCAGAGCAACGGGGAAACGCTCGTCCGGTTCATCTCAGACGCGGCGAACGCGGCCGCCGACCAGCGGTTGGGAGGGAACAAGCCGAGCGATCCTCCGGGCAAATAGGTCAGGGAAGCACGATGATCTTGTAATGGCGGCCGCGGTTCTGCCCGCGGTTGCTCCATCGCACCGTGCGCCCGTCGCCGGTTTTGAATGTGCGGCCGCCGTAAACCTGGCTGAGGATATGGGAGAATTTCTTCCGTTCGCTCGCGTCCAGGATGAACGAAGTGCGGCCCGTATATTCGTCCAGCTTTTCCTTGCCCTTCATCAGCCACTCGAAGGCCTTCACCTCGAGCGCGGCCGAAACCACGTCTTCGAACTTGTATTCCGCCTCGTTCGTCACACCCGTCGCCAGCTTCTCCACCAGCGCCAGCATGTCCGAGAAGTCCGTGTTGCCGCCGCCAAGTTCGTCCGGCCTTGCCTCGAGGGGATTCCCGAAGCCCGCGAACTCCACGATGCCTCCGAACGTCGCACACCATTTCTGGAACCCGGCGCGGCTCCCGCTGCACCCCCGCCGCCCCGCCACCGCCCATTCCCGCACCAGCGCCCATAGCGCCGCCAGCAAGGCACCCCGCAGCCGCGGCTCCAGGAATGCCTTGCCGTTGCGCGGGTTCATCACCTTGCGGCTCTGCGGATCCGCGTCCTCCAGGTAAAGATCGCACACCAGCACGCGGCCGCCGATGTCGGGGCTCCACGTCAGGTTGTTGCCGGTGATGAACACGCTCGCCCGGTTGGGGAAAATCCGTTCGATCTGGGTATGGAAAAGCCGCACCTTGCGCGCCCCGCCGGTCATGAAGCCCTCCAGTTCCTCGCTGGCGAGGTGCCCCTTCAGGTTGTCGAAGAACACATACGCGGATCGGTTTCTAACGGCCACGTCCAGGCATCCGCCCATCTTTTCCTCGTCCCTCTTCCAACTCGTGGTCGCCACGAGCCCGTGCGTTGTTGTCAGCGCGATCTCGGACATCAGGGATTTCCCCGAACGCTCCGAGTTCGAGTAATAGAGGAAACCCTGCCTTTGCTCCGTGGCCGGGATCAGGCACCAGCCATACTGGGAAACCATCGCCGCGGCATGCACCGAAAAACTCCGGCTTTTCCCGGTCTGCCACCCGCCCGCGCTCCAGTCCGCGATGGGGAACTCGCGGTGCTCGAACCTCAACAGCGCCGTCGCCTCCTCGAACGGCATGTCCTGCGGGTAATCGATCGCGCTCTCGAGCGTGTAAACCTTCGCCTCCACATCCAGACCCGGTTCCAGGAGTTCGATGCGGCCGTCCGCGCGCACCGTGGGAAGCCGCTGTTCGTGGATCCGCTCCACCTCGTGCAAGCCGCGCTTGAATGCCGAGCTTTCCAGCACCGTGGCGGCCGTTTCCAGCGCCATCGTTTCCGTGAACTCGAAGGAACCCTTCGAGCCATGGCTTACCGAATAACACTCCACGTAATCCTCCACCAGCGTCCGGAACGCGCGCGCCCCCACCGGCATCATCATCCGCGCCTCGTCATCCACCCGCACCACCTCGCCGTCGCGCGTGAAAAATTCCGAGCCCTCGCGCAGGATCGCCGCCAGTTCCCGAGCGAACGCCGTCACATTGCGGCCCGCGCCCGGCAGCTCGATGCGGGCGAGTTTTTCCCGGTTCTTCCGGATCCTGATGCTCTTGCGCTCCGGCAGGGGAACATCCACGCCCTCGCCGGCGAGGAAGGCATTCAGCTCGTCGCCCGCCCCGCTCACCGCCCCGCCTCCCTCCGCTCGCGTTCGAATCGTTCCAGGGCATTCCGGCATTCGGCGCTGCGCGCCGCATAGTAGCGCAGCCCGTCGGAAATCCACTGGCCCCCGGTTTCATCGGCATCCGCCGGGCCCGGTGCCGCATACCCGCACCACTCCGCCACCACATCCCGCCTGCGCGGCAGCTCCACGATCGGCCTGCCGTCCGCCCGCGGGTTCAGATAGAGCAGCTTCTGGCGGGCCTGCTTGTTTTCCCGCCACGCGCCGGGCAGCCTTGTCAGGCGAACCGCGCTCATGCAGCCGGGATCCGCTCCCAGCGTGAGCAGGCCCGGCCTCAGCTCCGCCTTGAACTCATCCCACTCCTCCTTCGTCCGCGCACCCGTGCGCACCAGCGCGTGCACGCTGCGCCCTCCCGAGGTGTAGAGGGCGCACACCGCCAGTGGCAGCCGCGCGATCGCCGCCAGCCAGGCGCTCGCCGGTGCATCGTCGCTCTCGATCACCATCCAGCGCCAGCTCGTCACCGCGCGGCCGTCGCGTCGTGTCATCACCGGATTTCCCATCTTGTCCTCCCTGCCCGTTTCGCGAAAGACCCCATCCACCGGCGCGGCCAGATAGAACACCCCGTTCCTGCCCCTCACGGGAAGGACAGCCTCATTTTCCGGCCACACCGCCTCCCCCTGCGAACAAGGCTGACCGTCCTTGTTCACCTTCGAAAAAACCACCACTTTCTCTTTCTCCCGGTCATACAAAGCATCCAGGAACCCCGCCGGATCCACCAGCGCCGGATCAAGCGCGGACCGGTCCGCCAGCCAGATCAAATCCACCACACCCGCCCATTTCCCCGCCACTTTGGCCAAGGCCTCCGGAACGAATTCCGCCTTCCTCGGCGGCGGTGGCAGAGCCGCGGGCAGCGCCTCACGCATCCTTTCATTCGGCCGCCACGCGGATGCACCCACCAGCCAGCCCTTTTTTTGTCGTGGGTTTGCCTTCGCCGCCTCCCGCAACTTGTGATCGAGTTCCCGTTCCAGCCATGGTTCGTCCGAACGTCCGCAGTATTCGATGAGAAGCGCCTTTGCCACGTCCTCCGGAAGCGAAAATCCTTGAAGCAAAACCACAGCCACCTGGAACACCACTGCGTGCGAATCCTGCGGATCCGCCTTTGCCCGGCGTGGAGCTTCCAGCTTTTCCACATATCTTCGCGCTCGTTCGACAATATCCATCAGCCTTCAGCCTCCTTCCACAGCCGGAAGCGCATCAGCCTCATCGTCGCGAAATCCCCCCGCTTCACCAGCGGACGGAACCATTCCCCCAGTCCCTCAACGGAAGAAAAACCCTCCGCCTCCCAGAGCCGGAGCTTCCTTCCATTACAAAAAATCCGCGGCACATAGAGGAATTCCATATCTCCGTTCCCACGGTGGAAGATGTGGACCGGGCCGTGCATTTCCACCTTCACCGCCGCCACATCCACCTGTTTCGATCGATAAGGCTTGCCCGTCCAATGATACAACATGACCGGCACCCCAAGCGGCCACGCCTTGTCGCGGATCGTCGTCACCTTCCTCCCATCGAGGAGGGCATCGCAAAAACGGACATCGAGCGGGCGTCTGATCATGCCGGCCTCCTGAATGGAACGATCCCGAGATTCTCCAGCGGACTCGTCACCCGTTCCGCCTGCGGATGTACATACACCATCGTCGTTTCCAGGCTCTTGTGGCCGAGGATCTCCTGAATATCCCTCAAGCTCGCGCCCGCATCATGCGCATGCGTCGCCCAGGCGTGGCGGAGCGAATGCGGAGTCAGCGAGCCTCCCGCATCCGCCCGCCTCGTCGCCCGGCGGAACGCACGCTGCACCCCTTCGGGAAGGCAATGCCACCAGACCCGCTCCCCCGAGCGCGGATCATCGCACGGCCCCGACATCGGAAAAAGCCAGAACCAATCCCACTCGAATCCCGCCCGTTTGTTTTTCCGTCCGAACTGGCCCGGCAACTTCACCGGCACATTTTGCCGGCACGCCTCCTCCCACACCCCGCGCGCCGCCCGGATCTGCCGCTTGATGTCCGGCACCAGAATCTCCGGGATCATCACCATGCGATCCTTGAAACCCTTCGATTGACGGATAAGCAGACGGCCCATCTCCAGATCAATGTCCCGGCGTCGGATCGCCAGCGGCTCGCTCACCCGCAGCCCGCAGGCGTAGATCAGAAAAAGAATCAGCCGGTAGGGATAGTGAGGCGTATCCGCCACCGAAGAAAGCACCCGCCGCACCACCTCGCGGGATGGTGCGTGCCGCAGGAACTTCGGCCGCTTCGCCCGCAGCGCGTCCACATTGCCCAGATCGATCTTTTCCACCACCTGATAGAAAAACCGGAGAGCATGGAACGCCTGATTCTGAGTGGAAGCCGCCACATCATCATTTGCCAGCGCCGTGAGAAACGCTTCCATTTTCCCTTCCGGAGCATCCGGCAAACCCTCCCGATTTCCCGCCAGCCACCGGGCGAACGAACCCACCCAATGGGCATAATTATCCTCCGTCGCCAAAGCATACCGTTTCAACCTGCACGCATCGCGCGTTTTCTGAATGGCTTCACTTCGTTTCATCGGAATTGGCTGCTTGGGTTAAACGACGGCGAGAGGTTTAATCATCGTTCGGCCAAGATGGCCACTCGCCCCTTTGGTTCCAAAGCATCAGGGCGCGGCAGTCGTTCAGCTTCCAGCTTTCGATCTGATCTTCGAGCGGCGGACCGTGTGCTCCGCAGTTGAGACACGTCACCACGACCAACTTTCGGATATGAGTCAGACCGGTTTCGGCCGCACCGCAGAATGGGCAGGGCTGTCGTTCTATAGCCCGCGAGTCGTGCGGGGCTGGCGGGTCAACCCATATCAGACGATCACCCGGACGCCGAACAAGTCGAGGCACACGACCCCCACTAGCTTCCAGTTTGTCAGCGTCTTTTTTCTCCGGCAGCGGTGTTTGGTCAGTCTTCATCGTTTGTGTTTTTCCGTGGGGTCGTGTGCTCAGAGACGTTCTCGGGATGGCCCATCGTTCGAGCGTCAGCCCAGCGGGTGATTTCAGGGACTCCCTCGTTGTCGCCGAGTCCGTGTGCCTTGAGCCGCTGGCGGAGGTTGATCACTGCTCCCGCGAGGTTGTCAGCCAACTCTCTCTCGGCGTCCCGATCGCGTTCTAGCTTCCGGGCGTGCTTTGCCTCGCAGAAGATGCCGTGACTCTGAACCACACGCTTCGATTCGTCAGGCATCCAATCCAGATCGAAGGCGACGGCGTTCGTTTCCGGCGTCGGAGACAACCGAGAACCATTCGTTGGTGCCAACCCTTCGGGCGGCTTTGTTGGTGATGTTTTCATGATCTTTTTTCGCCCTCGGGTTGGCACACCTCGGCGTTAGCCTCAAAGGCGCGGAGAATCCTGTCCGCTTCGGAGAGGTCTTCAGCGGACACCTCAATGTCGGTGTCTTCCTCGTGCCGCTGCCGATTCTGGCGGCGCATGAACTCATAGACGGCGTCCTGCGCGACATGCACCACGTTTGCGGCTTCACCGTCGCACGGATGGCCGGAGAGGTCTTTCCGTTGCATCCTGACTGTGCCGTCAGGCTGGTCTTCAAAGTAAAGGGCGATTTTCATAAGGCTAACCATTCAGTGCTGCGAATCGCTGCCGCGATTCAGTTTGTTTTCGGGGGCGGGCGTCTGCGGTCGCGGCAGCGATTCGCAGACTTCGGCGTTCGTGGCACTTGGTCCGATTGACGGGTGGACATGGCGGCGGTCCGCTCCGTGATGCTGGCAGTAGCCTAACAACTCGCGTTTGAGACGGACGGTTTTCGAGACGCAGCCACAGGTGTATTCCTCCCACCATCCGGATATCCGACCACGAACCAGGCGCGGCGGGCAACCTGCGGTTGCCTGGTTGTTTGGAGCGGATTTAGTTTTCATCGTCTTTTGTGGTTCGCGCAGGTGCCTGCGCTGTGGCGTTCTCGGGATGGCCCATCGTTCGAGCGTCAGCCCAGCGGGTGATTTCAGGGACTCCCTCGTTGTCGCCGAGTCCGTGTGCCTTGAGCCGCTGGCGGAGGTTGATCACTGCTCCCGCGAGGTTGTCAGCCAACTCTCTCTCGGCGTCCCGATCGCGTTCTAGCTTCCGGGCGTGCTTTGCCTCGCAGAAGATGCCGTGACTCTGAACCACACGCTTCGATTCGTCAGGCATCCAATCCAGATCGAAGGCGACGGCGTTCGTTTCCGGCGTCGGAGACAACCGAGAACCATTCGTTGGTGCCAACCCTTCGGGCGGCTTTGTTGGTGATGTTTTCATGATCTTTTTTCGCCCTCGGGTTGGCACACCTCGGCGTTCATCCCATCGAATACTTCGCCTTTCGCCACCTCGGGATGCTGCGTTTCCATGTGACGCTGGAGATTCGGGAAGTGACGGTTGCAGCACGGGCAGACGCCACGACCCACGCGCTTCTTGATCTTAGCGACCACACCCTTCATTCCATCGCGTGAGCGACGGAAATGATCAGCTTCGGCAAGCGCTTCGTTTTTTCGTTGGCGCTGCTGTTCGACCGCCGCGGCGAGTGCCGCCTTTTCTTTTTCGACGTTGGCGAGCAGGCGCTTGAGCTTGTTGTTTTCCGTGTCGATTCCCCAACTAACACCACCTCGGCAATACGGGCAGTGCCATCCGCCGCCGCGTTCTCGACAGGAATCATAAACCTGCTTCGAGACGGCATAGGTGCCACCGCAGGAGCAATTGACGGTTTCAAGCGATGTGTGGACGGTGATCGTGCTCATTTGATTTCAGTGTGACGTTTTTCAGAAAAAGATGAACCAGTCAGTCCACGGAAGCTCGTTTGAAGTCATCCATTCGTGCTCCCGCCTCTTTCAAAAGATCGTAGTGGGTTGGGTATAAATAGCCGTCGCCGAAATAATTTTTCCCGTATGGAGCCGCATGGAGGATCGCAAAGGGAATGAAGAGATCTTTCCATCGGACGCGCTCAGACATGATGTCAGCCAGCCGACACGCGATTTCGCCGTCACTTAGCCGCGCGATGTCCTCACAGAATTTCTTGGCCTCTGCGATGTGGCGGGCATCCAATTTCCGAGAACCATGCGCCGCGGCCCCCAGGCTTGGCGTATTGACGCCGGTGCTAGACTCCGGCTCATGGAGATCGACTGGAAGCAAGCCCCCAAGCTCGCCCGCTGGTGGGCCGTTGACGCCAACGGACAAGCCAACTGGTTCTGCGCCCCCGACATCGCGCCCCGGACCGACTTCTGGTTCAGCGAGCCGATCCCCGCTCCGGGATTCGGATTCACCGGGGATTGGAGGCAGAGCCTGGTTGAGCGTCCCAAATGAGGCGGAATCAGGGATTTCCTCCTTCAGGCGGACGCACCGCACTGAAGGAAAATGATCTTCCACTCTCCGGCATCCGGTGTGTCCATCGCCACCCATGCCAAGGCGGTTGGAAAACTCCGCTGAATGACGAGCTGATGATGTGCTGATGAGCCAAGGGCCTTCCTTGCCGATCATCACCAGAACAAAATCAAATTTGCCATCCTCGCGGGCAATCCATCCGAACACGCTGACGTGATCGATGCCATCGCCCGCGAAGCGATCCCAAATCACTTCCGGCAGTTTGTTGAGGGTATCGGCCACTGGAAGTCCACCGGACACGGGCCGCCGCGCGGCATGGATGGCCTCGTAACAGCGGCGAACCGCGGCGATGTGATCGTCCGATCCCTGTTCGGATCGATAGAGCCGCCACACCTCATCCTGAAGAGGCTTGGAGATCAAAGACCAGCATTCGGGACAGGCCAAATGCCATTCTTTTACGCGGGGATTCCCGCACGAACATGGGCGGATTTCAGTTTTCATACTCATCTTTTCTCCTTTCCAATCGGCATCAAGCCGCCTTCACCCGTTTCCCCGCCGTCTTCTTCGCGGCTTTCCCCGCCACTTTCGCGGCAACCTTTTTCCCCGCTTTCCTCCCCGGAGATCCCGAGGCCGCCTTCAAGGTCATCGGATCGATACCCGCTCCCCAGGACTTCGGGACCGGCACATCCACGGTGCAGATTTTCTTCCACTCCCCCTCCTCATCGAATCCCACCAGCCATGAGAGCCTGCTCATTTCCTCCCGCTTGTAGCCCGCCAGCAGATCGAGGTTGCGGAGGAACGCGAGCCGCTGCACCAACACTTTCCTGATGGATTCCCAAACCACGGCTTCGACCGTTTCGCCTTTCCCGCCGAACACGGAAAGCGACCGCACTTTTCCTTTGCCGGCCGCATCCTTCCAGACATCGAGATCCCGCGCCGACGAACAAAACGGCCGCTTCCCATCCGAGCCGAACACCGCCGCCAGCCGGATCATCTCCACCGCCTTCGGCACACCCGCCGTTTCCACCGCCTTCCTCACCCGTTCGTTCAGCAGGGCCAGCCGCTTCGCCGTCAGCTTCTCCTCGCGGCCCACCTTCGCTTTTCCGGACTTCCTCGCCGGCGCCTTCCCGTTCGTCTCCAGAAACACCCGCCTCGGCTTCAGCGGATTCGTCACATCGATGCCGGTCAGCTCCGTCCTCTTCTTCGAAACCCGCCACCCCTCCCGGAACCCCCACGGATCCACCGGATCCAGCACCTTGCCGCGGAACATGACATCCCCGCACCAGTCCGTCCGGAAAAACACCACATCCTTCTCCGGCGTCCCACCCAGCACCGCCGTGATCGCCTTCGTCACCGCCAGCCCCTTGCGCAGTTCGAAGCACTCCCTGTTAGAGCACGATCCGCAGCCCCCGCCCTCATCCGGAAACAAATCGCTCTGCGCGTTCGTCGCACAACCCGGCCCGCAGCCCTTCACCGCCGTATCCGGATCATCCAGGAAATCCATCCCCTTCAGCTCGATCCTCCCGCGCGAAAGAAACCTCGCCAGACCCTCCAGCGACACACAGTGATCGATCATCTGCGGATGCCTCGCCAGATTCCTCTGCTCCGCCGGGTCCATCACCCCCAGCCGCTCCCGCATCCCGGTGCTGAAATGCGCCAGCACCCCGCCCGGCGCGAAACGCTTCCTCAATTCCGGAACCACCGCCAGCAGCTTCAGCCGCCGCCTCACCCACATCTCAGACTTCCCGTATCGCGCAGCGATCCCGCCGGGATCCATCCCTTCCGAAAGCCGTCGCTCGATCAGCCTCGCCTCCGCCTCCGGGTCCGGATCCGTGCGCTGCAGGTTTTCCGTCAGGATCGCGTCCAGCAGCTCCTCATCCGTCATCTCCCGGACGATCACCCGGAAATCCACCCCCAGCTCCGCGCAGGCCGTCAGGCGGCACGCCCCCGCCGCCAGCTCGATCTCTCCCTTTTTCGCCGGGTGCGGCCGCCCCAGTCCCGGAGTCAACTGCCCCTGCTCGCGGATCGAGTCAAGCAGGCCCGAAGCCCGCACATCCTTCACCGCCGGCCGCCGCGTGTTGAGCGCGGAGATGTGGACCTTGCCCGGCGCGATCACCCGGACCTCTTCTTTTTTCGTTTTCGTTGTCATTGTTGTGTGTGTTGGTGTTGCAAAATTTCCGCCCTTTCAGCTTTTCAGCTTTTATTCAGTTCAAGGATCCAGTCGCACACGGCCGGAATCAGATGGCTCATGTCCTTTACATTCAGTTCCCGCGCCCATTCCGGGCAGTCCTCCGTCCCCTCGCAGGTATCGTAATTTTCCCGCAACCACCGCACCGGCCCAAGATCCACCCACGCCCGGCTTTCCATCGTCTGCTCGATCACCGTTTCCGGTGGTTCCGAATCATCATAATCCGGGTCGCCCCCCTCGTCCGCATCCGCCTGCAACGCCGCCGCCATCGCGCCAAGCACCCGGCTCTTCCTCCGCTTTTTCTTATCTACGACGAGCATCGTAGAAAGCCCGTTATCCGCCCGCGCCTTCTCCGCCATCTCCAGCATCGCCGAATCCACCACCGCAACACTTCCCTCTTCACACTTCCCCCTTCCCACTTGGCACTCACCCTGCGGCACCACCCACACCGGCAGCCCGTGGGCCACCGCCAGATGCACCCAGCGGGGCGCGACATCGTGCGCGGCTTCATCTTCCAGAAGATCCCCGGGAATCAAATCCTCCGCCTCCATTTTCAAGCGGCACGTCTCCGCCTCCTCATAGCGGATCGCCTGCACCACCAGATCCTTCCTTTCTTCTTTCGTCAGATAAGTCCCCAGCCCCTTCCGCCACGCCTTCACCAGCGAGGGAGCCTCCTTCTCCCACGCAGCTTTTTTCCGCGCCGGTTCCAGGATCGCCGTGCGGATCACCTCCGCCGCCTCCCGCTGCCCCAGCACCTCCGCCGTCCACTCCGGGTGCAGCACCATCTGGATCGCACGCGGCCGCTCCTCCTCCGGCACCATCAGGATCACCTCCACAGCCCCCATGCCCAGGTGCCCGGCGGCATCCTTCGGCTTCCTCACCGCCTCCAGCACCTCATCGCCCAGATCCAGCAGCCTCTGCCGCGTCGTGATCCATGCCACGCCTCGTTTCAGCCGGTGCGCCAGCACCTCCGGTTCCACCCCCTCATCCGCCAGCGCCCTCAGCAGCCTTCCCTCCTCCACCGGGTCCGGATTCTCCCGTTCCAGATTCTCGATCACCAGCAGCTCCAGCGCCGCCCGGTCATCCATCTTCCGCACAATGCACTCCAGCTCCACAATCCCCGCCTCACCCGCCGCCGCCACCCGCCGGTGCCCCGCCACGATCTCGTGAAAATCTCCCGCCTTCCTGACCAATGGCGGCTGGATCACCCCATGCTCCCGCACGCTTTCCACCAGAGCCGCCCACCCTTCCCCGAACCGGTCAAAGTGGCGGTTCAGCGGATGAGCCTTCAAAAGCGCGATGCTGATATTCTTTTTCATAAAACCAATAACTAATAACTAATCACCCTTCCTCTTCCCCTTCCGGTTCCCGTTTCCACGGGCCGCCGCCGCATACTTCGCCCGAACCGTCGCGCTCTTGCCGAACTGCAGGGCGATCCTCCCCCCGTTCGCCTCCACAGGCTGCCGGATCAGCTTCTGAACCCGCGCGCTCCACCGGCTCCGCGCACGGTTTCTCGCCGTCTCGTCCTTCAACTTCCGGCCTTCGAAAAGCTCCTCCAGCCTCTCGTAGCTCAGCTCGCGGCCGTGTTTGCGCAAAAGCACCGGCTGGAACGTCCGCGCCAGCACATACACCCTCATCGTCCCCTTCTTCAGCCAATTCCTCCCGTTCGGAAAAAGATAACCAAGCAGCCCCGTCAAAAGACCCTCTCGCTCCTCGCAGGCCGTCAACCGGTCGAAATCCTCCATCGGAAAAACAGCCTTCAGTCCGCACCGCTCCCGCAGTCCCTCCACCTCATGGAACCTCCTTCCGATCAGAAGCCGCGGCGTGAACGCCCTCATCACCGCCAGGGCGCGGAGAGCCACATCCTCCCACCGGCTCACATTCCCATCCGCGAAAAGATACACCATCAAATCCTCCTGAATCCATGCCCTCCGCATTCCCGTCTCCCCGCCGCCGGATTCCTCCATCCTTTCCAGGACAACGTCGGACGGCTCGCCGCCCCAAGGCCGGGCACCCGCCCCATCCACATATCTCTCATCATTCCTCATGATTGTTTCAGCATTTCAGATTTTCAGATTTCCGGCATTCACCTCCCATCCTCCCCCGCCGCCCTGTCCTTCCCGCACGGCTCCCGCACCCCGCCCAGCCCCAGCAGGAACTCCACCACCGCCTCCAGCTCCCCGCACGCCCGGCACACCCGCTCCCGCCGTCCCGCCTCCGCCAGCACCTCCCGCGCCCACAGCACCCTCCCGTCCTCCTCCGGGCTGTAGTCGTCATTGCACCGCACCTCCTCATGCACCGCGTGCGCCATCGACCTCCCCCACCTCGACACCGCCTCCGCGTCGATGCGACCGTAGGCGGACTCCCGCGCCGCCCACAAAGCCTGGATAAAAAGATTCACCGGAGATGACGCGTCTTTCATAAAAGTTCAGAGTTAATAGTTAATGGTTAATAGAAAAAGATCCGTCCGCCCCGCCTGATCCCCCCTCATTTCACCCCCCCACCTGCCGCTCCCTCATCCGCCGCCACTCCGGATCGTGCTCCATCAGCCAGCGGTCACACGCCCTCCCCACGTCCCCGAAGCCCACGAACCGGGCCGGCCCCTCCGCCGTCAGCCGCTTCTCCACATGGCTCCCCTTCGCCCGGCCCGCGCTCCCGCGTCCGGGCCTCACCCCGCACATCTCCCGCACCTTGTTCATCTGTTTCATAAAAGTTCAGAGTTGATAGTTAATCTTCGGAAGCCTCTTCGTTTCGGATTTCATGCTTGGAATTTAGTGCTTGGACATCCACCGGCTCACCACGCACACGAACACCAGCACCCAGCACCTGCCTCTCCCCGTCGTCCGCCCCGCCCACCGGTAGGCGCAGCGCAGCCTCTCACCAGCCCTCCACCGCTCGAACAAATGCACGTCCAGCTCATCCACATCATGCTTGCCCACCACATCCCGGTGCCCGTCCAGCGGCCCGCCCGAAAGCTCCACCGGCACAAACACCCGCTCCCTTTCCGATTTCATATTGATTATTGATGAAGCCTCTTCGTTTCGGATTTCATGCTTCGGATTTAGTGCTTCAGTGCTTTCCCCCCCTCCGCCTCGAACAGCAGCCCCACCTGCGCCGCCGCATCCTCCAGCGCCCGGTGCGCAGGCTCATGCTTGCTCTCCACACCCATCCACTTCAGCACCGTCCGCAACTCCCGCGCCTCCTGGAAGCTCCATGGCACCGCCACACCCTCCTCCTTGAAAGCGTGCTCCAAAATCCGCAGGTCAAAGTCACCCTTCGTCCAGAACTCCCGTTTGCCCATCGGCGGCATGTTTTCCGAGATGAACCCCTTCAATCGCCTCAGCTCCGCCGCCAGCAACTCCGGAACGAACGGATCATCGGAAAAGAAAACCCTCAACTCCGCCGCCCTCCCCTCATCCTCAAGCCACCAGCACAGCGTCTCCGGCTCGATCCTCCGGGACTGGCTCACCGGATCGATCACCGCATTGAACATCGGCCCCCTGATCCGCAGCGTCCGGTCGAAACACACCGCGCCGATCCCCAGGATCAACGCATCATCGCCCGTTCCCAGCGTCTCGATGTCGATCATCATCGCCGGCCACTTCTCTTTTCCAGTTTCGTTTTCCATATCTTCCGCTTTCATATTTTCAGCATTTCAGCTTTTCAGTTTTTCAAATTCCCCCCCCCTGCGCCTCCTCGAACTCCCGCTCGAAGTCCGCATAACTCTTCAAATCACACCCCCGGTTCCACCGCTGGAGCCACCCGTGGAAATCCCGCAGCCGGAACCTCACGCTCGGCTTGCTCGCCCCCGGCAGCCGCACGCAGGGCAGCCCGTCCTCCTCCGTCATCCGGTCCACCTCCTCCGGAGGCTTCCCCAGGTAGCGGGCGATCTCGCTGCGCTTGCGGAGCTTGCTCATGGCCACCACGGATTGATCAGCCACTCCACCAGAGGCTTGCGGAAGCTCGGGGAGAGATCCGCCACATCGGAGAAATTCAGATCGAACTTCCCGTTCGAACTCCCCATCCAGATCGAGGCCAGCGCTTTGAGCACCACCTTCTCCCCCGAGGAAAGCACCCCCATCTGTTTTTTCGCGCGGATGTCATTGAACTCGCGGCGCTCCCGGTCCCAGAACTCCTCCAGCCGTGGATACTTCGCCAGCAGCCCGTCGAAAAACCGGGTTTGATTTACCGACTCCCCGATGTTCATGCCGCCTCCTTTCCGCGCTTTTGCTCCGCCAGCTCATCAAGCAGCCGTGCCACCGCCTCCGCCGGGGAGCACCCCCACTCCTGAACTTTCGCCAGAATAAGCATCAGCGTCCTCGCGCTGTATTTTTTCGGGTCGAATTCCAATGTCGTTTTCATCTTTTCATTCGGCCTTGTTGGTTGCCGTTGGACGAAAGAAAGCGTCCATTGGAACAATTCGCAAGAGAAAAGTTGCCATTGGACGAAAAAAATATAAAATTGCCGCCAGATGACAGCGGACGAACTTAAGAGCTGTGTGGAAAACCACCCCAAAAACGCCTCTCAAATCGCGGCGGATTTAGGAATATCCACCTCCGGCATGAGCAAATGGCTCAACGGAAAAAGAAAAATCGATGATCGGGATGCCAAGCTCCTGCGACTGTATTTTCATGGGGAAACGCCCTTCGAACACCTGCGGGAAGAAGAGGAGGTGGAGAAAGAAAAGCTCGCCGCCGCCATGCAGAATCTGGTCTTGCATCCCACACGGGAACAATACCGTCGCTGGGAAGAAGCCTGCCAGCGGGAAGCCGCAAAACAGGGGGGGATTGGTCATCTGGAAGACTGGGCCACCAAAGGGCTCGACGAGCTTGCCGCCCGCTGGGAAGTGGAGAAACAAGCCTTTCCAGAACAAAAATCGGGAAACTTCCCTCTGGCACCTTTGAACAAGGCAGAAGAAGCGTAATGCCTCCGAACGGCATTCCCTTCTTCAAATGTCGCTTCTGCCCGCTCCGCCCCCGCCACGGAAGTTGAATTGAACCTCTCAATCCTCCATCCGGCGGGAACCAATCACCTGTCCCGATTCCGAAAACATCAGGTGGAAACGATTCGCCACGTAGCCGCCGAAAGCGTTCTTCCCCCTCACGCGGATCACCACCTCGGGGCCTTCCGGGCCTTCCCAAGCGTAATAATGGATGATCTGCGCATCAGGATCAAGGATGTTCCTTCTCACCCACATCCGAGCTTCTGATTTCAAATCAGCGTCATCCATCCCACCGCTCCCGCCATCGGAGGAAAACACGCTCAACAGGAGTCCCAAAGAGGAAATCACCAAGACCGCACCAATCAACCATCCCCGGATATTTCTCCTCCGTTTTTCCTTTTTTCCCGGCACCAAAGGCATCACCCGCTGTCCATCGGCTGGCACACGAATCATCGCCTCGCAAGAAAAGCATTTCACTTCCCGGCCGGAATAAGCCGCCGGCACCTGCATCCGCTTCTTGCAATGAGGGCAGCCAAACAATAAATCCATGCTTTCCATGACCCTTTGATAGTCGCCTTGGAGGAAATCCATCAAGCATCTATCTGGAAACAGAAAACTGTCAAACCACTGTCAAGCCTCTCCCTTCCCCGACAAATCCTTGTAAAATAAGGGAAAAAATGGAGCGGGCGATGAGATTCGAACTCACGACATCCACCTTGGCAAGGTGGCGCTCTACCACTGAGCTACGCCCGCGACGCGTTTCGCGTGCGCGCTTTCTACACCGGACCGGATGCCGGACAAGGCCAAAATTCATAAATTTTCGGTGTCCATTCCCTCCCGCTCTGGTTTCCTTTCCCCACCGACCATGTCCGACAAACTCGCCGAAATCATCGCCACCAAACGCCTCGAGGTGGAAGCCCTGATGCCGCGCGCCGCCAACCTCCGCGCCGCCGCCCTTCAACGCAACGACTTCGGCGGCTTCCGCTCCGCCATCGACCGCGGACCCGGCCGACTCGGAGTGATCGCGGAGGTGAAAAAGGCCTCGCCGTCCGTCGGCTTGATCGACCCGGACTTCGATCCCCTCCGCCAGGCGAAACGCTACCTCGATGGCGGGGCTTCGTGTTTGTCGATTCTCACCGATGAAAAATACTTCCAGGGCTCGCTGAGCTATCTGACCCAGATTTCCAAGTTTTCCGGCGCCCCGTTGCTGCGCAAGGATTTCACCATTCACGAGGTGCAGATCCACGAGGCTGCGGTCTCCGGAGCGGATGCGGTGCTGCTGATCGTCGCGGCGCTGGACGATGACACGCTGCGCCGCCTGTATGACGAGGCCAAGGCCTTCATGCTCGATGTCCTCGTCGAGGTGCATGACCTCCGGGAAATGGAGCGCGCCCTCGACCTCGGGGCCGACCTGATCGGCATAAACAACCGCAACCTCAAGACCTTCGAGGTCGATCTCGCCACCACCGGAATACTCGCCGAGGAGGTTCCGGACGAGGTGCTGCTTGTTTCCGAAAGCGGCATCAAGACACCGGAGGATGCCATGCGCGTTCTTGAGGCCGGCGCCAACGCGGTGCTCATCGGCGAGGCGCTGATGCGCGCGGACGACCCCTCACGCGAAGTCGAGGCCTACCTCGCGCTCGAGCTTGCCTGAACCTCCGGGCAAACGCCCTCCAAAGACATCCGCAAGCGGATTTCGCATGATTTGTGTCTCTTTTAGTGGACCCGGCAGGGAGAGAAAATGAAGCGGCCCGGGGGAAACCACCGGGCCGCGTTCATGAAACCTCGAATTTCGGGTAAGGGGGCTGTGCCGATCAGAGCAGGCCAGCCTTTTTGAGGGTCTGGTAGGCGCCGTTCTTGTTCATGGTCTTGAGGGCGCGGCAGCTGAGCTTCATGCGGACGTATTGGCCGAGTTCCGGCACCCAGATGCGCTTGGTCTGAAGGTTGGGCGAGATGGTGCGCTTGACCACCTTGGTGACGTGGCGGCCGATACCGCCCTTTTTCTTGGCCAGGCCGGAGCGGTGGATTCTTCCGCCGACGCGGACTCGGGTTCCTCGGATGGTGCAGATACGGGCCATGGTCGAAAATTGTTTGGGGTTGCGGGGCGCGAAGGATGGCTTGGCAGGCCGACCCGTCAAGACGAATCCCGCCGGATGACGGATTAATTTTTGAGTTTCCCCCGGCGGAGGCGATCCACCCAGCGGCGGACATCGCGGAAAATGGCCTCGCGTTTCTCGTCGTACATCAGCAGGTGGTAGGCGTTCGGGTAGTTCCGGTAGGTGGCCGGGGTGGTGGCGGGAATGCGCGCGACGAAGCCCCTGAGGTCCGAATCGTTGTTGAAGTAGTCCTTGTCTCCGTGGAGCACCAGGACCGGGGCGTTGAAATGGGTGGCACATCGGTTCATGCCGTCGATCAGGCGGGCCAGCGCGCCGATCAGCCGCAGCGTGTGCTGTTCGACGTGGTAGGGGTTTTTCTTCACCTGATCGAGGTGCTGGGACTGCTGGGTCATCTGGACATTCTGGCCGCCGGAGAGGGTTTCGAGGGAAACCCGCGCCAGCGGCAGGGTGGTGGCGGCCACCTGGACCAGTCCCGGCGTCCAGGCCGGGATGTCATCGCGGAAACGGACAATAGGCGAGGAAAGCACCAGCCCGTCGCAGGGTTTTTCGGTTTCCGGGGAATGGCACCACGAGTGGGCGGCGATGAGCGCCCCCATGCTTTCGCCGAACCAGACGACCTTGGCGTCCGGATGTCGCTCGCGGACCAGCAAGGTGAAGGCGAACAAATCCCGATACCAATCCTGCGGGCTGCCGATGTCCCCACGCCGGGCGTGGATGGGATCGCTGCCCTGGCCGCGGACCTCGTAGGCATACAAACCGGTGCGCGGCTGATGGCGGAGGAGGTTTTCTCCGAGGTTCGTGTAGTCGATGGAGGCCCCGCAGAAGCCGTGGATGCCGATGATGACGACGTCCGGCTCGACGGTTTCGGAGATCCACTTGCGGTAGCCGAAGGTCTCGCCCTTCGCGCCGGCGTTGCGGGGATTGAGAACGAGCGTGTATTCCGGCGAGCATGAGGCCGCGAGGCCCGCAAGGGAGCCGGAGAGCGTGGCCAGGAATCGGCGGCGGGAGCTGTGAATCACCAGCCAAGTGTCGCCCATTACAAAGCCGATGGCAATCCCTCAGGCCGGGACGGGGAGATCCGCCTCAGCGGCTCATGCGGTAGGCCTCCATGAGCGTGCGGTATTTCGCCAGGGTGTTGGGAACCTCCCATGCGGGCACGGGGCTTCCACCCAGATAGCCGAGGAAGGTGGCGGTCACCTTGCCGAAGTGCGCCTCGTGGCCAAGCTTGTGGGAATCCGGGATGACGACTTCATGGCGGCCGCCGAGATCCTTGAGCGTCACACCCGGGTAGCGGCTGGAGATGGTGGCCAGCGCCTCATCCAGCGCGGCCTTCCATTCCCCGCCCTGTTGGCTGTTAGGCTCGATGTAGAGCACGGGCTTGTAATCCTGTTCCTTGCCCTGGCGGATGTGCAGCGAGCACTTGGTGCCGCGCATCAGTGAGTCGTGGGTGTCTCCCGTGCCTTCCGGGGCCTCGAAGTTCCAGAGCACGGAAACCTTCGCGTGAATGCCGCGGATGGAGTAGGTGAACGCTCCGTTGGCCGGGGTTTTCAGCACGCCATCGGCGTCCACCATGGGTTTGAGGTATTCGGGCCATTCGGTGAGTTTGGTGACTTTCCCGAACTGTGCCTTGGCAAGTGCGGTATCCCAGCTTTTCGCTGATATCATTTTCACATCTCCATCAGCGATGATCTCATCCGGGAAACACTCCCACTGCACCAGATCCGCGAGGTGGGTGGTGACATCGACGATGGCCTCGCCCTGTTGCGCGGGATCGAAGAACCACGGCGGACGCTGAAGTGGCGCGCCGTTCACGAGCTTGGAGAAGTGGTGGACGCTTTCCTTGGTGACCGCCGGGTTTTCCGGAGTGCCCTTGTCGAGTTCGCCGAAGACTCCGGGAAACCGCGAGAATTCCTTCTGCATGAGCGTGGTGCTCTCATGGCGCTCGGTCATGATGTCCAAGAGCAGCAGTTTCTTCCCGGCGGCGATCCGGTATGCCTCTTCGAGCAGCTTCATGCCCTCGGGGTTGATTGCCATCGGCTTGTCCGCCAGCACGTTGAGGCCGGCCTTCACGCATTCGAGGATGTAGCGGGACTTGCGGGCGTTGTTGCCGGATATGACGACGAAGTTTCCGGGTTTTTCCTCCAGCAGTTTTTCGAGGTAATCATCGCCCCTGTGGACTTTGGAGACCCACTTGGTGGGATTGTCGGCGCGAGTGTTGAATCCCTCGATGAGCGCCAGGTGGCGGTCCAGCTCCGGGCCGTCCGGGGCGTAGACGCTCACTTCCGGAGACACGCCCTCAAGCTGGGTCTTCTGCACCAGGGCGGCATGGAAATGGCCGGGATCCAGCGTGATGATTCGCACCGGGTCCGCGGCGGCGGCGGCCGATGCCGCGAGAACGGCGGAGGCGGTGATTCGGATGAGGGTTTGTTTCATTCGTGCGGGGAGGTTCGGCGCGATCATACGTCCCGGCAATTGCGATTTCCTTCACCCGCCTTGCGCGAATCGGCAAGCAGCGCCTCGAACCCGCAAAACAGCTTCGAACCCTCCGGCGGCCGCGCGGGCAGGATCGCATCGTGATCCAAATGCGCGCGGCAGATACGGAAAAAATCATCCGGCGTCCTCGCCCGGCGCATTTCGTGTTCGAAGGCGCCGTCCGCCAGCCCGTGGCTGATGTAGGCCAGCGTCTTCTTCATCCGCTGGACGTGCGGCTCCGGCATGAAACGCTTCGTTTCCGCCGCGATCTCCTCGTAGAGTTCGGTGATGTAATCGAGCAGGTCACGATGGGTCGGCCGATAAGGGGCATCACCGTGGAAATCCGCGTCGAGTTGGCGGAAGATCCATGGATTGCGGATCGCGCCGCGGCCGATCATCAGCCCGGCCGCGCCGGTGATGGCCAGGTATGCCCGGCCGGTCGCCACATCCACCACATTGCCGTTGGCGATCACCGGACAGACCATGGTTTCCACCGCCAGCCTCACGCTCTCCACATGCACCGGCGTCCGATAGCGGTCCGCCACGCTGCGGCCGTGAATCGTGAGGCCATCGATCCCATGCCGCCGGAAAATCCCCAGCAAGGCGGGAAACTCGCGCCCGCTCTCGAATCCGATCCGCGTCTTCACCGTGAACACACCGGTCACCGTCTCGCGCAACGTCCCCAGCAGCCGGTCCACCGCCTCCGGATCCCGCAGCAGGCCACCGCCGGCATTCTTGCGGCAAACGATCGGCGCGGGACAGCCGAGATTCAGATCGATCCCGGCCACCGGCAGGGTTTCCAGAATCCGCGCCGTGCGGACAAGGCTCGGCACGTCGCTGCCAATCATCTGGGCGAAAACCGGCCTGCCCGTCCGGTTTTCGGTGATTGAGCGCAGAATGTAGCGGTCCGGCACCGAATCCGGGTGAACCCGGAAATACTCCGTCACAAACCAATCCGGCGCGCCACGGCGGGCCAGCACCCGCATGAATGGCAGGTCCGTCACGGCCTGCATCGGCGCCAATACCAGCGCCGGGCGTTCTGAAGGGAGCGGTTTCCGCATGCGCCGGCCATCCTCGGGCCAAGAAATTCCATTGACAAGGGCGGCCGATCACGTTGCTTTGCAGAGGTTAACAAAACACCGCAAGCCACCGTGGAAAGCGACCTGTTGCACACTGAAAAAATTCTCGCGGATCGGAAAGTCTTCTTTCTCGATCTGAAACGGAACTCCCGGGGCATGGTCGTCAAGATCACCGAGGATGTCAGCGGAAACCGGGACACCATCATGGTGCCGGCCGAGATTCTCGGCGACTTCATCGCCGCCCTGACCGATATCAAGGCCACGGCCGACGATCAGGATTGAGGCACCGCTCCGGGGATCAGGCGTTGCGATCGCGCCAGCGCTTTTTCCACTCGGGCTCCCTGGGCTTGTAGGTGGACTTGGGGAGTTCGTCGTCGAAGTGGCAGCGCTGGTCGATGCCGCGGAGGAGGTTTTTGATTTCCTTGGCTTCCCCGAGCAGTTCGAACATCCGCTCGTGGGACAGTCCGGGTTCCTTGAGGGCGGCCTTGACGGCGGCGTCGCGGCGCTGGAGCACGACGCCGGAGAGGAGGGCCAGCGCGTGTTCGGCGGCCTGGATGCCATCGGGAGGCGCGCCTTCGATGGCGGCGTCCCGCATCAGGGCGAGGCGGTCGTTTTCCGGAAGGGTGCCAAGAAACGCGTTGATGGCGGCGGGGGATTCCGGATCCGGCTGCGCGGCGAGGATGGCCTCTAACAAGGGAATGCCTTCCAGCCAGAGTGAGGCCTCGTGGAGGGTTTCGAACTGCTCGCCGAGCAAGTGCTGGGCGGCGGCGGAACCAAGCGCGAGATGGCAAAGGAAGGCGACAATGCGGTGAAGCGGGGTGGGCTCGGCGGGAGCGGAGTCGGGGTTTTCCGGTGTCGGTGTTTCGCGGGCGGCGCGCTGAGGCCTGGCCTTGAGTTTGGCGATGGCCTCGCGCAGGGCGTTGGCGGATGTCTGGAGGTGGGCGGCCACCACGTTGATCTGGTTTTCGCGGGCGGCGAAATCGCTCATCAGCATCAGATCGGATGCGCAATCCGTGAGTGCGGCGGCGCGGCCCGCGGCGGAGTCGAGCGCGCCTTCGGACTTGGCGAACTCGAGTTTGAAATCGAAAAAGTCGCGCGCGCCGCCGATCAGTTCCCTGAAGGCGTCCGGACCATTCCGATTGATATAACTATCAGGGTCATCACCGGCGGTCAGGCTGGCGACGCGCACGGAGAGCCCTTCCTGGACAAGTTCGCGGAAGGCGCGGCCGGACGCGTTGATGCCGGCCTTGTCGGCATCGAAACAAAGAATGACGTTCTGGGTGTAGCGGCGCAGGAGTTTCGCGTGCTCGCGGGTAAGCGCGGTGCCTTGGGTGCCGATGGCGTGATCGAAGCCGCGCTCGTGGCATGCGATGACATCGATCTGCCCTTCGCAAAGCAGCGCGGCCTTCTCGCGGAGGATGGGTTTTTTGGCGCGGTCTAGCGCGAAGATGACACGGGACTTGGTGAAGAGCGGGGTCTCCGGCGAGTTGACATATTTCCCGCTGTTGGGGTCTTCGCGGAGTTGTCGGCCGGAGAAGGCGATGACGTCGCCGATCTCGTTGCGGATGGGAAACATCAGGCGGTCCCGGAAACGGACGCGAATGCCGGACTTCGGATTCGCATCGTCCCTGAGATAACACATTCCCGAGTCCACGAGTTCGCGGCCGGTGAAGGACTTGGACTTGGCCCAATCGAGGAAGACCTGGGGTTTTTCCGGCATCCAGCCGACGGACCAGCCCACCACCATTTCGCGGCCGAAACCGCGGGATTTGAGATAATCGCGGGCGTGGGCGGCATCGGGAGATTTCAGCAGCAGCGAGTGCATGAATTCGGCCGCCTCGCGGTGGAGATCGAGCAGGCGTCCGCGGCTGCGGCGGGTGCGGTCGGCTTCGGGATCGGCCTGTTCCTCGCGGATGGGGATGCCGGACCGCTGCGCGAGTTTGCGGACCGCTTCCATGAACGGGAGGTTCTCGTAGTCGCGGACGAAGGTGATGGCGTCGCCACCCTTGCCGCAGCCGAAGCATTTGAAGCTCTGGCGCGCCGGATTGACATAGAACGAGGGGGATTTCTCGTTGTGGAAGGGGCAGTTCGCGCGGAACTGCGAGCCAGCGCGCTTGAGGGGCACATAGGACTGGATCAGATCGACGATATCCGTCGCGCTGAGAACCTGCTCGATGTTTTCCTTGGGGATGATGGACACGACCTGCGCTGCGGAAGCGAGCTTAGGCGGCCCGGCCGGGGCGACAACCCCGCAAAGTGAAATTCCTCACGAGCGGCGCGGGCGGGCGCTCATGGCAAGCCGGATGAGGATGATCGGCAGTGCGGAAATGACCAGAGCGGCGGCGGTTACCTTGAGCGAGGGGAAAACCCGGGCGCGGTTGCGGTCGAGCGCCATCAGGGATTCGGCGACGACCTGTTCCCTGGAGACGCAGAATGACTCGGCGATGGGCAGTTTCGAGTCCGGCGAGCGTCTCGCGACTTCACCGAATCCGGTGTGGACCGGCCCCGGACAGACGGCGAGCACGGGGATGCCGTGGTCCTTGAGTTCGATCCGCAGGGATTCCGAGAAACTGGTGACGTAGGCCTTGGTGGCGGCGTAAACCGAGAAATCGGGGATGGGCAGGAGGCTGGCGAGCGAGGAGACGTTCATCACCGCTCCCCTGCCCTGCCGGATCATGCCGGGGACGAGGGCGCGGGTGAGATGGGTGAGGGCTTCCATGTTCAGGCGGATCATCGACTCGAGCTTTTCCCAATCCGCGGAAACAAACTCGCCGTAATCGCCCATGCCGGCGTTGTTGACGAGGAGGTCTGGCACGAGGCCGAGGCTTGCGAGTTCGGAGACGAGGCGGTCGCGCTCCTCCCTGCGAACCAGATCCGCCGGGATCACGGTGACTTCGACGCGCGGATGGGCATTGCGGATGCGGTCGGCAAGGCCGCGAAGGAGGTCGTGGCGGCGGGCGGTGAGGACGAGGTGTTTGGTTCTCAGGGCGAGCTGCATCGCGTATTCCTCGCCGAGGCCCGAGGAAGCGCCGGTGACCAGCGCGGCGGAAAACATGAGGTGGGCGGACATGCCCATTCGCTACACCAGCCCGGGACGGCGCGCCACCGGATTCGTGCTTTCCGTTTTCCGGAAAACGGCTATCCGTTTCCATATGAAAACGACCGTGGCATGTTTCACGTTTCTCGCCTTGGGCGCGGGCATCGCTTTTTCCCAGCGCGACGTTCCGCCGCCTCCCGGCGTGAAGATCAAGCCCCGGGGTGTTGATGGCGGAGGACGGGGCGGTGTGGAGGTGGTGCCCAAATCACCGCCAAAGGCGAGATACACGACCCACATTGTTCTATCGGAAACGCGGACCTGGACGAGCGGCGACGGCAAAACCCTTGAGGCGAAGCTGCTCGCGTTCGAGGATCTCATCGCCGAGGCGGAGCAGGGGGCCGCGCCGCCCGCCCCACCGGAGCCGCCGAAGCATGTGACGGTCGTGCGCGGGGAAAAAGTCCGCCTGCTGGTGGGAAAAAAGCCAATGGAAGCGGCCTTGGCGCGCCTGAGCCAGGCGGACAGGGATTTCATCGAGCGCATCCGCAGGGCGAAGGAGGCCCCGGCGAAGACGGAGTGAGTGGCGTGCCGTCAGGCGAGCGGTGCCTGCGGCGGTGAGGCTCGGCAGGCCGGCCTAACAGAATGGCGCCGTGCCGACACGGCGACTCAACGGAGAATACGCCATCCGGCGTCCGGGTTTCCCCAATCCAAAGCAAGCGATCGGTTCGCTCAGGGCGAGACCGCGAGGCGCTCGGTGGCAACGTCGCGCTCGAAGATGAAACCATTCTCCTTGTAGGTCTTGAGACGGAAATGGGTGGCGGTGGAAAGCACGCCGTCGAGAGTACTGAGTCTCTCGGAAACGAACCGCGCGACCTCGCGGAGGTCCGCACCTTCGACAACGACCATCAGATCGTATCCTCCACTCGCGAGATAGCAGGAAACCACCTGGTCGAAGCGGGCGATGCGCATGGCGAGGCGGTCGAAGCCGCCGCCGCGTTCCGGTGTGACTTTCACTTCAATGAAGGCGGAGACGGAAGTGTCTCCGGCCGCCTCGGGATCGATCACGGCGTGATAGCCGCGGATGGTGCCGTCGTTTTCCCATGCGGCCACCCGTTTCGCCACGGCGTCGGGATCGGAGGAAAGAAGGTCGGCAAGTTCCTGATGGGTGAAGCGCGCCTTGCGGCGGAGAAGATCTAACAGCGGATCGGTGGACATGGGAGGCGGTGGGAAGGTTATCAGTTGGGACTCGGAACCGTGATGATCTCGCGGTCGCGGTTTTGAACGGGCGCGCCGGAGTCCAGCCAAGGATCATAGACAGCCCAGCCCTGGCGGATGAGTTGGCGGGCGCGGTTGAAACGGTCCGGGCTGTTGAGAATGACGACGATGAGGCGGCGCGGCGTGGCCCCCTTGGTGCCGTCCGGCCTGGTGCGGACGAGCGGCTGGCGCTCCATGCAAACTGCGAGACAGGCTCCGGCGGCGGCTGTGGTGCCGGTCTTGATGCCAAGGACGCCGGTCTCGCCGATGAGTTCGTTGGTGTTGCGGATGCGGAATCCCCGTTTGCCGGCGGCGCCATGCACGGAGATGTTTCTTTCCGGCTGGCGCACGATGAAACCGAAAGCGTTGCGCCTCATCGCATAAGTCGAGAGCCGCGCGATGTCGGCTGCGGTGGAAAACGCTTTTGCTCCCTGGCGCTCAAGCCCGTGGGGATTGGCGAAACGGGTGCGTGCCATGCCAACAGCCTTGGCAAGGCGGTTCATCTCGGCGACGAACTCAACCACCGGCTCTCCCGATTTCCCCCGGCTGTTGAGGATTTCCCTGCCAACGTGATCGGCGACCGCCAGCGCGGCGAGGTTGTCCGATGCGAGGAGGGCGGCGTAGAGGGCGTCACGGAGTGTGAGGCGGTCGCCCGGCTGGAGATTGAGCGGATTCGGACCGCCGACCAGCGTGACCGTCTGCGGCACGGTGATCATGTGGGTGGCGATGTCTTTGCCTGCGGCGGCTGCCCAGTCCACGGCGACCACACCGGTGGCGATTTTGTTGAGGCTGGCGACCGGACGTTTCTCCGAGGCATTGGAGGCCACGAGCACCTTGCCGGAATACGCTTCCATGACCATGACGCTCTCTTGGGCGCGCAGTGGGAGGCAGGCGGACCAGAATAGGGTGACCCACAGGGGAATATGAAGCTGAAGACGCGTCGTCATGTGTGAAGGGAGGCACGCAGACTAAGCGGGAGAACGCGCAACTCAACCCCAAACACCTCGGAGACGGACCGGGGCGACCTCGAAACGGCGGCTGTTGCGGCGTTTCCCGACAGAATTGGTTGGGCAAACGGACGGATTCATGGTTTTCCAATCGCGAAACCATGAAACGCCGCCACTTCATTTCCACCACCTCGGCAGCGCTGGCCTCAGCCGCGTTCTCCCAGAGCTGCAAGGGCAGCCAAACCACTCTCCGCGTTTACACCTGGGCGGACTACCTCGACCCTGCGCTCGCCACCGCGTTCGAGAAGCGGCACAACTGCAAGCTGAGGATCGACACCTTCGATTCGAACGAGGCGATGTATGCGAAACTTTCCGCCGGCGCGGGCGGCTACGACGTGCTCGTGCCGTCGTCCTACATGGTGAAGACCCTCATCCGCGAAAACAAGCTGCTCCAGCTCGATCACGCCAAACTCCCGAATCTCAGCCACGTCGATCCCGCCTACCTCAAGCACGCACTCGACCCCAGGATGACGCATTCCGTGCCCTACATGATGGCCCCCACCTGCCTGGCGTGGCTCGACAGCAAAGTGGCCAACCCGGAGCCCTCCTACGCGATGTTCGGCCGTGCCGACCTCAAGGGCCGGATCACCTTGCTCGATGACATGCGCGAGGTGCTCGGAGCGGCGCTGCGCTCGCTCGGGTTTTCCCTGAACTCCAAGGATCCCGCCCAACTCGCCCAGGCCCGCGATGTCGTCAAACGCTGGAAACCCAACATCGCCAAGTTCGACAACGAGCAATACAAAAGCGGCATCGCTTCCGGCGAGTTCCACCTCGTCCAAGGCTACGCCGGCGACCTCCTGCAAGTGGCCGGCGAAAACGAGGACATCGTGGTGAAAATCCCGAAGGAAGGCACCGCCTTTTCCTGCGACGACCTCTGCATTCCCAGAGACGCGCGGTCGGTGGACTTGGCCCACCGTTTCATCAACTTCGTGACCGAACCGGAAAACGCGGCCAAGAACATGGAGTTCATCGCCTACAGGGCTCCGAATGCCTCGGCCTACAAGCTTCTCACCGAGGATTTCCGAGGAAACGAGGCTCTCTTTCCGCCAGACGAGGTATTTGAGAAACTCGAACCCATCGACGACCTCGGCGACGCCCTCGCCCTCTGGTCAAAGATCTGGGACGAGGTCAAGGCCTCCTGACGTTCCCCGAATGCCGTTCCAGAGGCAGTCATTTCGGGAATTCCCACCAGCCCAAGGCCCGCTAACCCGGCCGCAAGAAAAAATCCATTATTTCTGTCTCTTTTTATTGATCCTCGGCCTCCGCGGTTTCCCCCTTGATTCGCGGCGGTGCAGAAACGATGGTCCGCGCGGATGAGCACCGCCGCCACACCTTTGCCCCAAGTTCCGGACTCCACCGGCCATTTCGGCCGCTTCGGCGGCATGTTCGTACCGGAAACCCTGATGGCCCCGCTTCAGGAGCTTGCCGCCGCATACGAGTCCGCGAAAAGCGACCCTTCCTTCCGGACGGAGCTTGATTCACTCCTCCACGATTACGTCGGCCGCCCGACTCCTCTCTATTTCGCCGAACGCTGGACCGAGATGCTTGGCGGCGCGAAAATCTACCTCAAGCGCGAGGATCTCCTCCACACCGGTGCCCACAAGATCAACAACGCCCTCGGTCAGATCCTCCTCGCCAAACGCCTCGGAAAATCCCGCATCATCGCCGAGACCGGCGCCGGCCAACACGGTGTCGCCACCGCCACCGTCTGCGCCCGCTTCGGCATGGAATGCTTCGTTTACATGGGTGCTGTGGACATGGAGAGGCAGGCCCTCAACGTCGCCCGCATGCGTCTGATGGGAGCCGAAGTGCGCGCCGTCACCGCCGGCCAAGCCACCCTCAAGGAGGCGGTGAATGAAGCCATGCGCGACTGGGTGGCCACCGTGGACCACACCCACTACATCCTCGGCTCCGCGCTCGGATCCCATCCGTTTCCGATGATCGTGCGCGATTTCCACCGGGTCATCGGCATTGAGGCACGCCGCCAGATTCTCGAAAAGGAGGGCCGCCTTCCCGATCTGCTTGTCGCCTGCGTCGGCGGCGGCTCAAACGCCATCGGCCTTTTCCACCCCTTCCTTGGCGATGAGAACGTGCGCATGGTTGGAGTCGAGGCCGGCGGCGAAGGCATCCTGCCGGAACGCCACGCCGCCCGTTTCCAAGGCGGAAAACTCGGCGTCCTCCAGGGAACCAAAACCTGGCTGCTCGCCAACGCCGATGGCCAGATCGAACTCACCCACTCCGTTTCCGCCGGACTCGACTATGCCGCCATCGGCCCCGAGCACGCCTACCTTCACGACATCGGCCGGGTCGAATACACCTACGCCACCGACGACGACGCGCTGGCCGCCTTCCGCGAACTCGCACACTCGGAGGGCATCATCCCCGCCCTCGAAAGCGCCCATGCCATGGCATACGTCTCGAAAATCGCCGGCAGCCTGCCGAAAACCTCCATCCTCATCGCGAACCTCTCCGGTCGCGGCGACAAGGACGTCGAGCAGGCCTCCAGGTTCCTGCTTTGATTCCACCCTCCGCATGCCGCCACCCCGGCAGCAGGAAGATGGAAACCGCCATGCACAGGAGGATTCCGATCACCGCCACCGTCCCCAGGCTCACCAAGGCATCGCTTGAGGAGTTGAGCAGCGAGCCGAAGCCGATCGCGTTGGACGCCCCGCAAAACAGCAGCGCCTTGCCCGTTCCCTGCCACAACTCGCGGAAATCCCCACCCGTCCTCCGCAGACTGAGCGTCACGTGGATCGCATAGTCGATCCCCGTCCCTAACAGCAGCGGCGTGGCCATCAGGTTCACGAAGTTCCACTTCAGACCGGTCGCGCTCATCACCGCCAGCAGCAGCAGCGTGCTGACGGCCATCGCCCCCAAGGCCAGCCCCACATCCGCCGCCCTCCGGAAAATCGCCGCCATCATTCCTGTTAGAAGGAGAAACATCGGCACCAGCATCTTCGGCAGATCCTCACGGACCAGCCCCGCGATCGCCGGCCGGAAAAGCTCCCACCCGCTCAACCAGATGCCCCCGCCCGCCAGCTCCCGGAAATCCGCGTAATCCTCGCCGTCAGCATGCCTGCCCACCGCCGGAACCACGCTTCCCGCGATATACCCGCCCCCTCCCTCATGCCTTTTCAGAAACGGCCGCATCATCTCAAGACCGGCCGCCGAATCGGGAAACACCAACTCCTCCCCCGCAATCATCCGCCCCAACACCCGCAGCACCTCCCCGCCCAAAGCCACTCCCTCACCGCTGAAGCCCTCCCGGTCCGCCAGCTCCAGCAGATCCTCCCGCCGTTCCGCCAATGCCGCGAGCACAGGCCTGTTCGCCTCCTGCCTCTCCGGATCCGGCCACCAGCCCGCGCCGAGACTCGCCCCCTCAATCAATCCCGCATCCTTCGCAACCGCCATCCGTCGCAAGGCTTCACGAATACGGTCACGCATGGTCGCATCGTCCGCAGCCTCAATCACCAGCCCCAGCGCACCCTCGCCCCGCACGGGAAACGCCCTGCCCACATGCTCGAAGGCATCCATTGCCTCGCTATCGCGAGGATGCATGATCCTCGCATCAAACTCCGCCCTCGGCAGCCCGCGCCAGCACAGTACCGCCACCGCGCAGACACATAGCGAGACCGTCACCGCCACCGACACTCTCCGTCCCGGCAAGACCCGCCCCCCCCCCGTCGCCGGCGCGCGATCCACTCCGAACCTCACCACAAACGGCAGGTAAACCATCAGCATCAGCACCGCCGCCACCAGCAATCCCACCGCCACGATCCCCCCCAATTGCGCCGTCCCCGGCAAGCCGCCGAAATTCAGCGACAGGAAAACCACCGCCGTCGTCAGCGCCCCGAAAAACACCGGCGGCACACACGCTTTCCGCAGCCGTTCCCCGTCGTGCCGCGCCACCTTCGCCTCCTGGCAAATCACCAGCCCGTAATCCACCGACAAGCCGATCAGAATCTCCAGCGAACTCAACGCGATAATGCTCAGCTCCCCATAAACCCATCCCGCCACGCCCAGCGCGACGCCGAAAATCAACACCAGCACACCCGTCAGCCCGAGCAGCAGACTCAGCCTCCTCTGCATCCACCAAAACAAAATCCCGATCAGCCCCAGCGTGATCCCGATCGATCCGCTCAGATCCCGCTCCATCGCCGTGCCGATATCCGACGCGAATGCCGGCTCACCGGTAAACCTCACCCTCAGCCCCGCCCCGTCTCCCGCCTGCCATTCCGCCACCGCCCTCCTCACGCCCTTCAGCCATTTGTCGGCGGCCACATACCCGCCCACATCGCCCGACGCGTCGACGAACAACAAATGCGTTCTCCCATCCTCGCTCTCAAACGTTTCACCACCCCCGCCTCCACCCGCCATCACCGCCTCCACTTCCGGATGCCTGAGGAAACCGAAGGGATCATGCGCGCCCATCACCATTTCCATCCCCTCCAACGAAGTGGCCACCCGTTCCAGCGCCGCCTTCATCGTTGCCGGAGCCGTCACCGGCGAAAGCCTCGATATCAGCCCGCCGACCACCTCCGGATCACCATTCAGCCAGAGATACGCCAATACCTCGGCCGCCGCCTCCGGCTCCCGATCCCACGCCGGCTTCCATCGCGCCGCCCCCGCCAATCCCCGCTCCTCCAACAAGCCCCCCAGAAACTCCGCCGCATCCGCCAACTCCCCCTCCGTTTCCTCGCCCCCCTCGATCACCACCACCACCTCCCCATCCCTCGAAAACGCCTGCTGATACGCCCTCAGCCCCCTCACCTCCGGCAAGTCGCCGGGCATCATCGAAAGAATGTCCGTGTCAAAACTCAGCCGCGTCAGCCCCAGCGTCGCCGCCAAAACGGAAACTGCCAGCAACAACGGAACCCCGACTCGGCGGAACATGCGCGAACTCAAGACGGAATCCCTCCCACCCGCAACGCGGGAAACTCCCACACCGAAAACCCCGGTCCGGCTCATGCCTGCCTCCCGGCTTCCCCACATGCCATTCATGCCTCCCGGCTTCGCCCCTGGCCCCCCCCCGGACACAAAATTTTGCGCGCCCGCTCTTTCCCGCCATCACGGGCATCGCTACCCGCCAAACCTCATTTTCTTAATCATTCTTAACCAAATTTTTCAAATTCCGTCCACCTCCCCAAGCCGATCTAACAACCCGAAGATTTCTTCGCCCCTAGCCGTGGAATGTTCCACAATTCAGACCCCGTCAAAATCCTATACCCGCCGACTATTTACAAAGTAAACACAACCAAAGACCTACTAGATGTGGTATTGTGAATAATTTGTTGATACCAGATGAGCAAAATCAAATTGACCGGCCGGACGCATTTCGGCAGTCTCCGCGACGCTGCACGCGTCGTGCGGCCACCGATTTTCACACCTGATTTTCCATCCGAAAACCATGTCCGCCACCACCACCATCACCCTCGGCAACCGCACCTTCATCCTCGACCGCGACAAAGCCGAGCAGGCCTTCGCCGCCAAAAAGGTCATCAACGGCCGCGACACCATGTTCTTCAACATCCTCCCGCTCAAATACCAGTGGGCGTACGACCTGTACAAGACGATGAAGAACAACCACTGGGAGCCCGAGGACATCACCATGCAGAAGGACGTCGAACAATGGCGCTCCAGCGACATCACCGACGTCGAGCGCTGGATCGTCAAAATGGGCATCGGCTACTTCTCCGCCGCCGAAGGCATCGTCGGCGACAACATCCTCCACGTCGTTCGCGAAGTCGTCACCGCCCCCGAGCTCAAGCTCGTCCTCGGCCGCCATGCCCACGAGGAAAACATCCACGCCGACTCGCTCGTTTACATGCTCTCCTCCCTCGGCCTCAACCCCCACGAATGCGAGGCCATGTTCGAGG
>CAZKQK010000011.1:0-58534 GCA_964554865.1 uncultured Luteolibacter sp.
GAGAGCCGTCCCTGCCTCAGTCTTGCGAAATTCGGCTTATCTACGCGCCATTCGCTCCCGAGCCCCTTGGAACGCCGCGTTGACGAACTCCCTCGACCCGATCACCGCCCCGGCCAACAGGATCTTCCGATACTCCAAGGCCACATCGTTCCGCCACCGATCGCCTCGCCGTGGCTGCTCCAGCGGTATTCCTCCGGATTTTTCACCATCCCCGCGCAAACCGGATTCAGATCGATATAACTCGCGCGTCTCATGGCCGGAGTCACGGGTCAGTGGCCGGAGGACGGCAAAAATATTATTTGTTAATTTCCATGTCCCTTTGTGAGTTGTAACTTTCGCTGTCACTTTATTTACCGGAAAATCTTCGCGGCACCTGTAACGGAAATCCGATTTTGCCGTTTCTCCCTGTGAAGAATGGAACCTGCCCATCAATGAGCCGCAATTCCTCTCATTCGCGGCAACTTGAGTCCCCGCACCCGCGAACCGCAAATTGAGTTCTCAAATCGAAATCGCTTGAAAGCCGTCAAAATTCTCACCTCCCTCGTGATCAACCCCTTTTTCCCCGCCTCCGGTCCGGCCACCAGCTCCTTCAACGGCCTTCACCCCAAAAGCAATTCCCTGGCATCCCGCGCCAAATCCGGCAGGCAGTGAACTTCGGATATTCGCCTGTAACACTTCCGGCCATAAATCGTTCCCAATAACAGAACCTCCCCGCAATCGCCCACACAAGATTCTCATTCTCCAATTCCATCATTCAAACTCATGAACCATCCGATTTTCCGCCGTCTCCTTCCGATCGTTGCAGCCGCGCTCCCGCAACTCGCTTTTGCCGGCCCGCCATTCGAGCGGTTTGTCGATCCACACCCGGGCGCCGGGAATCGCTTTGGCGATTCCGTTGTGGTTCTGAGCACGGGAAATGTCGTGATCACCTCGCCCTTCGATGACAGCAACGGAACGGACACCGGTGCGGTATACCTTTTCAACGGGGCCACCGGCGCCCTGATCAGCGAATTGCGCGGCTCGACACCCGGCGATGCGGTGGGATCCACCGGGGTGACGGCACTGACCAATGGCAACTTCGTGGTCAGCAGCAGAAATTGGCGCAATGGCGCGGTTCAGAACGCGGGCGCGGTGACCTTGGGCAACGGCACCACCGGCATCAGCGGGGTGGTCAGCGCCGCCAACAGCCTCGTCGGCAGCCAGGCGATGGACTTCATCGGCGACGCCGTGCACGCGTTGAGCAACGGCAACTATCTGGTGTATAGCGGGTTTTGGGACAACGGTGAGGCGGTCAATGCGGGTGCGGTGACCTGGGGCAGCGGCACCAGCGGGGTGACCGGCCCGGTGAGTGCCGCCAACAGTCTCGTCGGCAGCACCACCGATGACCGGATCGGCCAGAACGGTATTTGGTTCCTCGCCAATGGCAATTACGTGGTCAGCAGCCAATCGTGGGATAACGGCGGCGCGACCGATGCGGGTGCCGTCACCTGGGGCAGCGGCGCCAGTGGCGTCAGCGGTGTGGTCGGTCCGGCCAACAGCCTCGTCGGCAGCACCGCCAACGACCGGATCGGCCAAGTGACCCCGCTGGCGAATGGAAATTACGTCGTGGGCAGCCGATCATGGGACAACGGCGGCGCGACTGATGCGGGAGCGGCAACCTGGGGCAGCGGCACCACCGGGATCAGCGGCACGATCAGCGCGGCGAACAGCCTCGTGGGGAGTCTCAGCAACGACGAGGTCGGCGTAGGGATGACGGCATTGGCCAATGGCAACTATCTGGTCCGTAGCAGGTATTGGAACAGTCATAGGGGCGCGGTGACCTGGGGCAGCGGCACCGCGGGCGTCAAGGGGAATGTCAGCGCGTCCAACAGCTTGGTGGGCAGCCTCAACGCTGACCAGATCGGCAGCGAGGATCCGATACAACTGGGCAACGGCCACTATGTCGTCATCAGCTTCACTTGGAATGTGCAAAGGGGCTCCGCCACGTGGTGCAATGGCACGACGGGTCGCACAGGAACGGTCAGTGCCAGCAACAGTTTGGTAGGCAGCTCGTCGCTCGACCGGGTGAGCAGCGGCGGCGTGACGGTTCTGACCAATGGCAACTACGTGGTCATCAGCCCGAATTGGCGCAATGGAACGATCAGCATGGCAGGCGCGGTGACCTGGGGCAATGGCGCGACCGGAACGACCGGCACGGTCAGCGCGGCCAACAGCCTCGTCGGCAGCACCGCCAGCGACCAGGTCGGCAGCAATGGCGTGGCACGCCTCCTGATCAACGGCAACTACGTCGTCCGCAGCAGCCTCTGGGACAATGGCGGGATGATCAATGCAGGGGCGGCCACCTGGGGCAGCGGCACCGGCGGGACCGTCGGCGCGGTGAGTCCTTCAAACAGCCTCGTCGGCGGCTCGCCGCTCGAACAAGTGAGCGCGACCAACGTTGTTCCGTTGGTCAACGGCAACTATGTGGTCTTGAGCAACGGCTGGAACGGCTCGAGGGGAGCGGCCACCTGGGGCAACGGCACCACCGGCGTCAGCGGCACGATCAGTTCGGCCAACAGCCTCGTGGGCAGCACGACGAATGACGTCGTCGGTGGCGGCGGTGTGACCCCCTTGAACAACGGTCACTACCTCGTGCGCAGCCAAAGCTGGAACAACGGAGCCGCCACCGGCGCAGGGGCGGTAACCTGGGGGAACGGCACCACCGGCATCAGCGGTGAAGTGAGTTCCCTCAACAGCCTCGTTGGCAGTGCGACGAGCGACGGCATCGGGCTTGACGGAGTGTTCACATTGCAGAACGGCAACTATCTCGTGGCCAGCAGCGCTTGGGGCAATGGCGCGGTGGCCAATGCCGGCGCCGTGACCTGGGGCGACGGCGCCACGGGGACCAGTGGACCAGTGAGTGCCTCCAACAGCCTCGTCGGAAGCACCGCGAACGACAACATCGGCGGCCTGGCCATCACCACCCTCACCAATGGCAACTACCTCGTCCGCAGCCACAACTGGGACAATGGCATTTTAAGCAACGCGGGCGCCGTGACCTGGGGAAACGGTACGACGGGCACCACCGGCATCATCACGACCGACAACAGCATGGTGGGTCTCGCCGCCAACACCATGCTGCAACAGTATCCCCTGGTGAGGGACAACGTGAACGGCACCTTCTACGGCCGCTTCCGCGACGAAGAAGGCGGGGTGGTGAGGGTCGGCTCGCAGGCCGATGGCTTCGCCCCGGTGGTTGTGTCACCCGAAATTGCCATCGAACAGCCTTCCGGGACCGACCTGACGGATGGTGTGTCAAGCATTGGCTTCGGGACTGTCAACGTCGGGGCAAACACCAGCCGGGTCTTCACGGTGCGCAACACCGGCACGGCCGGGCTTGACAGCATCGTCGCAAACTTCGATGGCGGCGATGCTGGCGACTTCACTCTAACCCAGGCCCCGGCGACAAACCTGGCCCCCGGCGCGAGCACGACCTTCGAAGTGAGATTCACGCCCGCCGCGGCGGGCAACCGGGGCACCACGCTGCGTGTGACGAGCAATGACGCCAATGAAAACCCGTTTGATATCTCGCTCATCGGCGTTGGTGAATGGCCCCTGGCCATCGCGCAGCGCGCATACTTGAAGGCATCGAATGCAGGGACAGGCGACAATTTTGGAGGTGCTGTCAATGAAGGCGGGATTGGTGCATACCCTCTCACCGGAGTTTCCGTAGCGGTATCGGACGATACGGTGGTGGTCGGTGCGCCCATGAAGGATATCAATGCGGCAACCAATTCAGGCGCGGCCTATGTCTTTGTGAAGGCTGCCGATGGCACCTGGAGCCAGCAAGCCTACCTGAAGGCAGTCACTCCGGTTGCAAACGAATGGTTTGGTTGGTCGGTTGCGATCTCGGGCGATACCATCGCGGTGGGCGCACCCTTTGGTGGTGGAGCGGTTTACGTGTTCCAGCGGACCGGATCAAGCTGGACGCAGCAAGCGGAAATCCGGCGCTCCATGTTCAAGTTCGGGTATTCGGTGGCGATCGACGGCAACACGCTGCTGGTGGGAAGCCCGGAGGAGACCCAGGCTTTCAATACTCGTGGCGCGGTCCTCGTTTACAATCGCGCCGGGTCCGCCTGGACACTCGGGCAAACCCTGACTGCGCCTTCTCCCGGAGACTACGATCAATTCGGATTCGCGGTGGCAATTTCCGGGGAAGCTGCGGCCATAGGTGCGCCCGGCGAAGACAGCTCGTCGCGCGCCATCAATCAGAACCCCACCAACAACGGGGCCGAAGATGCCGGGGCAGCCTATGTTTTCAGGAGATCGAGCGGCGTTTGGACCCATGAGGCCTACTTGAAAGCCTCCAACGCCGATCCCTTGGATTTGATGGGTTGGTCGGTGGCCATCTCGGGCGATACCGTGCTGGTTGGAGCACCGTTTGAAGACAGCCTGTCCAGCGGGATCGGAGGAAGCGACGCGAACGGCGGCGACTCTGTCGGCGCCGCTTATGTGTTCGTCCGGACCGGCGGTGTCTGGTCGCAGCAAGCCTATATCAAGGCCGCCAACCCCGGAAACGATCATTATTTCGGCCTGTCGGTGGCACTCAGTGGGAATGGCGCGCTGGTTGGCGCGTTCATGGAGGATGGCGGATCAAGCGGAGTGGATGGTTCGTATCTTCCGCAGTCCAAGGAGGATTCAGGAGCAGCTTACCTATTCTCGCGGACGGGATCAAGTTGGGGGCAACTGGCTTATCTCAAAGCTTCCAACCCGGACCCTTCCGATTATTTTGGATTCGGCGTAGCCTTGTCCGGAGGTACCGCCGTGGTTTCGGCAATCAATGAAGACGGAATCGCGACAAACTCCGGCGCAGCCTACCTTTTCCATGTCGGTCCACTGAGCGGAGACGGAGCATCCCCATCACTTGCCGCAGCGATTGCCGCCGCCGGATTGACCGGCCCCGACGCGGAACCGAACGCCACCCCCTTCGGCGACGGCGTGGAGAATCTGCTCAAATACGCCTTCAACATGAACCTCGCCGGGCCGGACTCCAGCACCATGACCAGCGGAGGAAACGCCGGTCTGCCGTTCATCAGCCGGACCGGCGAAGGTTCCTCCGGCATCCTCCGCTTCGAATTCGTCGAGCGCATCGGCAGCGGGCTGAGCTACACGCCGAAGAAAAGCACGAGCCTGGATGCGGGGGATTGGCTCCCGCTCAGCGACTTGCCCACCATCATCCCCATCGACGCGAACTGGCGGCGCGTGATCTACGAGGAACCCGCCGACCCGTCCGTGATGCCGGCCTGCTTCGGCAGGATCGAAGTCACGATTCCTTCACCATGATCCCGATGCCCCGCGATCCATCTTCCAATCGAACCATCCCCCGCCCCTTCACCTCCATGAGCACCCAACACAATCTCATGAATGCAATCCATTCCCCGAATCGCCGTAAAACCCGGAAACCTCTTCTGGCCGTGGTGTGGTTCGCGGCGGCCATGCCATGCCGCCAAGGCGGAGCACGGCCTGAACACCCGCCTCGAAGGCGGTGGCGGCAGCGGGGACAGTTCCGGCGGCAACATTCTTGCCGGCGATGTGAACCGGACGAAAAACAGCACGACAACCCGGGTGCTGGAGGACGCCGAAGTCATGACGTTCGGACTCACGGGCGGATTGGAGGCCACCGCCAGGTATGGCCGCCTTGCCGCCTCGGCCAGTTCCTTTTCCACTTACGACGTCACAAGCATCCCCTACCTGTGGTCGGATTTCATGGGTGTCTCCATGGTGGGTTTCGAGGATGACCTTGTGGTCCGGCTGAACGGACCGGAGCAGCCTTTTTGGGTCGAAATGAGAACCACCTGGAAGCTGGAAGGAAGTCTCGCCCTCGTGGTTCCCGATCCCGGAACGGACTCGGGAACCTTGTGGCGCGGGTCCATGGACTTTTATTGTGACATCTGGCCGGGCAATACCCTTCATGGGGCTTTGAGAAGGGGAACGTATGATGCCCATCCTGTTTCCTCGGGAGAGCCGCCTTCGCGAATCATCGTGAAGCAGGCGGGGGCTTTCTCGTTTTTGGAAGGCGATCCGGTCTTCAAGCTCGGGGCGACGCTCAAGGCCCAGGCCGCCGCGCTGTACGATTCAGCCTCATCTCTTGGCCTTCCTCTCTCGACCGGCGTCATCAGGGGGAGTTCCACCGTTTCCCTGAAGCTGTTGAGCGTTGAAATCATCGATTCGGGTTCCGGGGAGCTTCTTTCCGCGAGGGTGAGCGCCTCCTCGGGCCATGTCTATCCGGTCGCCCGGCCGCCGAAAGGCGAAGCCAACGGCGGGATCACGGCGTTTTCCGTGAACCGGGAGACGATGGACGTGTTCCTTTCGTTCGCGTCGGAGGAAGGCGCGGGCTATCTCGTGCAGGGAAGCGACAACCTCGTTTCCTGGGATGATCTGGAAATTGACCGGATCGAGGCGTGTGAGCATCGTGAATCTGGTTGATCCGCCATCAGGCGCCTCTCCCTCGCGGTTTTATCGGGTCGTTCCCGTCCCCGGACAAGCGGAAGCCCCGGATTGACGACGGATGAAACCTGCGGTCGATCGAAGCGTCCCCACTCCCAACCACCACCATGAAATCCACCATCAAACTCCCCTCTTCCCGTCCGGCCCGAGGACCGGGCAGCCTGCCGTGCGGCAACGAAAGGCTCCCGGTTCTCGGAAGCGCGTTCATGGCCGTCCTCGCCGCCGCCTATTTCGGATCCGCGATGAAATCGGAGGGCCAGGAGGCTCCGTATCTGTCCACATCCATAGGCTATGGAGGTGTGTATATGCTGAATGGAGTCGAACAATCGTTCGTCAATACAACCCGCGTTAAGGAATCCGCAAACGGCGTGCTGTCTGACAGTGCGAGCTTCGCGCCGACAGGCAAGGCGTGCCACACATACAGCCGTTTCGGATATCTCCGGGCATCGTCAGGTGCGTTGGAACGGCAAACGGCGGGAGGCGGATTGTATATGAATTCTGGTGGAAACATGCAGGTTTCTTTCATGGATGAAATCACCATCCGGGGGAAAGGGAACACGCCGCTGCCTGATTTCGTTCATTACCGTGAGAATTGGAGGGTTTCCGGCATGATTTCCTATCATGACGATGGGAGCGCCACCGGCGGTGCCGCGAGCTACACTTGGCAGTGCTACGGTGTCGGGTTTGGTGCCGGCATAGGTGGCATAAGCAAACATCCCTATCGGGAGGAAATCGACTTTATGGGAACCCAGCCTCAACAATTGGTAACCATCGAGAACGCTTCGTGGTATTCGGGCCAGCCCTTCGGGTTGAGCGCGACTCTCGACGTGATGTCCAGTGCGGGCGGCATTTCTGGAGAGGCTTCAGAGAGTGAGGCGGATGCTACGGTGACCCTTGAACTGCTCAGCATCGAGGTGCTCGACCCGGAAACGGGCGACCTTCTGCCTGTCACGATCACCGCGAAATCCGGGCACCGTTATCCGGTCGTCCAGCCGCCGGTTCAGGGCGTCGAATTTGGAATCACCTCGCTGGTGACGGATCGGGACACCGGGAGCGTGTTTCTGTCCTTTTCATCGCAATCGGCCGGAAACTACCGGGTCAAAGGCGGCTCCGACCTCGGAAACGTCCGGGACTGGCAGGAACTCGCGGTCGTGCCCGGAAATCCGGGCGTGACCCCCGTGAACTTCAACGATCCCGAAGCGATCACCCAAGGGGTCCGGTTCTATGTCGTGGAAAAACTGGAGGACTGAACCCGGATTCCGAAGTTGCGGGGCCATCACAATGGATTTTGACCACGGATTACCCGGATTTCACGGATTGGGGAAATCACCAGACCGTGCTGAAGGTGAAACGCACAATCCCTTCAAGATCCGTGAAATCCCGTAATCCGTGGTTCAATTCTTGTTTTCGGGTTGAATGATCCGATTTCAGTCTCCGTGCTCCTTTTCCAGCTTCTGGCGGGCTTCGGCGAGGCGTTTCATTTTCTCGTCATCCACCTTCGGATATTCGAGGCCGAGATTCTGAATGGCGGTGACGACGATGTCGGCGACGAGGGCGCGGGCGACGTATTTGCGGTCAGCGGGGATGACATGCCATGGCGCGCGTTTGGTGCTGGTGGCGGTGAGCGCGTCCTCGAAGGCCTTGCGGTAGGATTTCCAGTGTTCGCGTTCGGCGATGTCGGCCTCGGAGAATTTCCAGTGCTTTTCCGGATTGGTGAGGCGTTCGAGGAAACGGCGTTTCTGCTCGTCCTTGGAAACGTGGAGGAAGAACTTGAGGATCAGCGTGCCGTTGCGGACGAGATGTTTCTCGAAGTTGTTGATGTCCTCATAACGCTTGTGCCAGAACTTCTCGTCCGGATCGGCGGGTGCGCCGGGCCCGAGCCACTCGGGGTGGACTTTCACCACGAGCACGTCCTCGTAGTAGGAGCGGTTGAAGATGCCGATGCGTCCCCGCTCCGGCAGGGATTTCATATATCTCCACAGGAAGTTGTGGTCGAGTTCCTCGGCCGAGGGTTTCTTGAAACTGAAAACCTGGCAGCCCTGCGGGTTCACTCCCGCCATGACGTGGCGGATGGTGCCGTCCTTGCCGGCGGCGTCCATCGCCTGGAGGATGATGAGCACCGAGTGGGTGTCCGCCGCATAGAGCAGGTCCTGGGCGGCGGTGAGCCGTTTGCGGCTTTCATCGAGAATCTCCGCGGCACGCTCCTTGATGGCGTCCTTGCCGAGTTCCTTCGCCGCATCGGTATCGGTCCAGTCGGTCACATAGTCCCTGAGGCTTACCTCGGCGCCGGGCTCGACCAGGAATTGTTTCAACAGTTTGGGTTTGATCATGACGGGCGGGGGTTGTTCGGGTCGGTTCCGACTGTCCGCAGACTGCATGGCGCGCCACGGCGGAATCAAGCGAAAGGGCCGCGGGTTTCATCGGACCATGGTCCCATTCCATCGGCTTGCCGGAGTGGCAGCGAGATGGTGAATACCGCGCCGCCGGATTCGTGGTTGGCGGCGCTGATGGAGCCGCCGTGGGCCTCGGCGATGCGGCGGCAAATGGCGAGGCCTATCCCGAGTCCGTTGTCACAGGTGGTGTGGAAGGGCTCGAAGATCCGGTCAAGGTGCTCCGGCGGGATGCCGTGACCGTGATCGCGGACGCGCAGGAGGATCGCACCGCCATCACAGCGTGTCTGGATGAGAATCCGGCGGCGATCCCGCGGTGTCGCCGCCATGGCATGGGCGGCATTGGCGATGAGGTTTGCGAGGAGTTGCTGGATCTTCACCCGCGCCAGGCGGACGCGGGGCGGGAGTTGGCCGGGATCGAAGACCAGTTCGACATCGCCATTCGACGACTCTCCGGTGAACAGGGCGCATGACTCGGCCACCAGCTCGTTGAAGCGGATCGACTCGTGGCGCACCGGCTTGTCCCCGAGCATCTCCCTGAGGTTCCGGACCACCTCGGCGGCACGCTTGTCGGCACGGATGATGTCATCGAGAATGGCGAGGATTTCCCGGGGATCGGCGGCGCCCTGGGTGATGAAACGCCGGGCGGCCTGGGCGTTTCCGAGAATGGTGGTGAGCGGCTGGTTGATCTCATGGGCCAGGGCGGCGGCGAGTTCCCCCAGCTCCGAGGCGCGTGCGGTGCGCCGGAGTTCGTCGCGGAATTGCTCGGCACGTTCCTCGGCGCGGCGCTGGCCGATGACATGGCTGAAGATCCGGGCGATCAGCTCAAGACTGTCGATCTCGTCGTCGGTCCATTGCCGTTCGGTTTTCAGACTGGCAAAGGCGAGCGCGCCGAAAACCTCTCCATGGGTGAGGAGGGGGAAGGTGACATTCGACTTTGTCCCGTGCTGGCTGAGGGTCTCACGGTCCCTGGAGGCCTCGGGCGGCAGATCCGCCAGGCTTGAGAAACGAATGGGTTTCCCTTCCCGGATTTGCCTGTCCGCCCAAGGGAGGTTTCCCCGTGTCACGAAATTCCGCCGCAAGGGGGGGCTTCCCGGACCTTGCCAATATTGTGACAAAGCCATCTCCGTGCGGTCATCGGAAAACAACCAGAGGGTCGAGCGGTCCAGGCCAAGCGTTTCGCAGATCATCCGCTGGGAGGACTTGATGATTTCGCCTGTATCCGAATCGGAATTGGCGAGGAAACGCGAGGAAATGTCGGCAAGCAGTCTTTGCAATCCCAGCGCGGATGCCAGTTTGCCGTCAGCCGTATCTCCGCCGGCGGATAAAACGGCTGATGGATCTTGCGGAAGTTTCATGGCGTGACCGGCTGCGGATGTTGATCGGGCAAGCGGCCCGCGGTTTCGATCAGCCTCATCAAATCCGGCACCGAAACAACACCGGCTTTCCTCATCATCCGGCCGCGGTGGATCTTGACGGTTTTCTCCGCGATGCCGAGACGGGCGGCGATCTGCTTGTTGAGCATGCCGGCGATCACCTGTTGCATGACTTCGTTTTCACGCGGGGTGAGCGTGCGCAGGCGCGCGCGCGCGGCATCCCGCTCGACGTTGTTGCGGCCATGGCGTCGCGCCCGGTCGAGCGCGTGATGGACCGCGGCCAAGAGGATCTCATCGTCCATCGGTTTGAGGAGGAAGTCGGCGGCACCGGCCTTCATGCCTTTGGCGCACATGGGCACGTCGCCATGACCGGTTAGAAAAACAATCTCCTCGCAGCGCCCGGCCAGCGCCTGTTGGAGGCCGAAGCCATCCATTTGCGGCATGTTCACATCAAGAACCAGGCAAACCGGCCCGTCATGCGGGACACGACGGAGGTAGGCGGCTGCGGAAGGGTAGGTTTCGACACGGAAACCGGCGGATCGCAGCAGGCGCTCCAGACAATCCCTGACAGCCTTTTCGTCGTCCACCACGCAAACCAGCGCGTCGCGCTGTTGCGGAAGCAACCCAGGGAACAAAGCGGCCGGGAACTCGGAAATCATAAACTTCGGGCGAAGGTGGGGAATGATGTGTCGGTGGCCGCACGGGGTCAAGCTTCCGGAATGCCGCTTGCACGGGATCGTCGGACCTTGGTCTTATGGACGATCGCGGACATCCCTGATTGATTGGACCCGTGTCAGTTTCAACACGTCCGAAATGCCATGAAAACCAAGCTTACCAGCCTGTTTATTGTCGCCTTGCTGACAGCCGCCGCCGTTCATGGTGAGGAGTCGGCGGCTCCGGCCGGGATCCCCGCCGAGGTAAAAGCGGTCCTCACCCAAGCCAAAGCCTACGAGGATGCCTATGCAAAGGGTGACGCCGCGGCGCTCGCCGCCTTCTTCGCCGAGGACGCCGAATACACGTCCGACGACGGGCGCAGCTATGGCGGACGCGCGTCCATCGAGGCGTGCCTGCGCGACGCCTTCCGCAGCAACAAGGGAGCGAAACTTTCGATCCGTGTGGATTCGGTCAAGGCGCTCTCGCCGGATGTGGCCGTGGAAAAAGGCTCCTCGGTCGTGGTTTTCACCAACGGCGACGAGGCCGAGGCGCTCTACACCGCCGTGCACGTCAAAAAGGATGGCCAGTGGAAGATCAGCCAACTCATCGAAACCCCGGCGCCGGAAATCACACCGGCCGAACGCCTGGCCGAGCTATCATGGCTGGTCGGAACCTGGCAGGAAACCGACAAGGAGTCCGGCCTGACCATCCTCAGCAAATATGAGTGGGCGCGCGGCGGGAGTTTCATCACCCGCAGCGTGACGGTGAAACGCGGCGACGATCCCGTGCTCGAAGGCTGGCAGGTCATCGGCTGGGATCCGGTCGAGAGCGGCATCCGCTCGTGGACCTTCGACGACCAGGGCGGCCATTCGGAGGCGCGCTGGACCCGCGAGGGCGCGCGCTGGCTGGCACGCGAGACCGGCTATGCCGCCGATGGCAGCCGCACCGCCGCGGACAACACCATCACCAAGGTGAGCGACGACACGTTTTTCTGGGAATCCGGCAACCGCACGCTCGACGGTGATCCCCAGCCGGGCATCGGACGCATCGAAATCAAACGCGTGAAAGGAGAATGAGACCATGAAAGCCCGGTTCACATTTCACCTAACGGTCATGGCCGTGCTGGCCATGCTCATCCACACCACGCCCATCGCGGACGCCCGCGGCGGCGGCCGGGGTGGTGGCGGGGGTGGGCGTGGAGGCGGCAGCTTTTCGCGCGGCGGGGGCGGCGGAGGCTCAAGTTTCTCGCGCGGCGGCAGTCCTTCGCGCAGCAGCTACTCGAGGCCCTCCGGAGGCAACTCCTCCCGTCCATCATCCGGCGGCGGATACTCGCGACCGTCTTCGGGCTCCGTTTCAAGGCCATCGACGGGCTCGATATCACGGCCATCGACAGGATCGGTTTCGCGTCCTTCGGGTGGTTCCGTGTCTCGCCCATCGACTGGAGCCGTATCGCGGCCGTCGGGAGGGCGTGTTCCGTCATCCCCGGCCCAACGGCCTTCCGGGGTGAACCGGCCCTCACCGGGCAACAGCGCCTCCCAACTTCCCTCGGGCTCGCGCCCCGGTGCCGGAAGTGTGAACCGTCCGTCCCAATTGCCATCCTCGCGGCCCGGCGGAGCGGATCGTCCCGGAGCTGGCACGGCCAATCGCCCGAGTCGCGGTGATGTCGGGAATTTCCTTGGAGTCGGATCGGCCGCCGGAGGTGGCGCATTGGCCAACAGGCCATCCCAACTGCCATCCTCGCGTCCCTCCATCGGCGGCGGTGACCGCGGCCAGCCTGGCGACCGGCGGCCGGCCGAACGCCCGCAGGAACGCTCCAACTGGAGCGAGCGCTCGCAAAACCGCAACGAGAACTGGAACCAGCGCGTGGAAAACCGCAACGAGTCGTGGCAGCAGCGCGACCAGAGCCGCCAGCAACGCCGCGAGGATTTCAGCAAGAACCGCGAGGACCGCTGGAACAATCTGGAAAGCGCCCGCAACGACCGCCAGGAATGGAGAAACCAGAACCGCGAGGACTGGCAGAAACACCGCGAGGACATGTGGGACTACCGTTTCGACCGCGCGGATGAGATATGGGATGACTGCCGCGACTTTTACGATGATTGCTTCGACGATCACTGGTGGGGCGGTTGTGGCTGGGGATATGGCCACGGTTACATCGGCCACTACCCGGTGAATCCATGGTGGTGGTGGCGCCCCGTCACCTGGGCCGTGGCCACCGGTTTCGTCTATGCCGCCGCTCCGCCGCCGCAGCCGGTTTACATCGACTACGGCACCACCGTGGTGCAGGAGAAGGAAACCGTCTATGTGGACAACAAGCCGGTGCCCGCGGAGCAATACAACGAACCTGTCAGGGAACTCGCCACCAGCGTCGATCAACCGCCGCCACCCCTTCCACCGGACGCCGGGAACAAGCCCGCCGAGTGGATGCCATTGGGCGTGTTCGCCCTCGCGCAGGAGGAAAAAGGCGATCCCGTCATGTTCTTCCAAATCTCGATCAGCAAGGACGGCATGGTCAGCGGTGGTTATGAAAGCACGCTTACCGGAGACAAGAAACCGATCGCCGGCAAGGTCGACAAGGAAACGCAGAACGTCGCATGGCGCATCGGTGAGAACGTCGAGACCGTCTATGCCACCACCCTTGCCAACCTCACGCAGGACGTCAGTACCGTGGCCGTCCACTTCGGCAAGGACCGCGTGCAGAACTGGATGATGGTCCGCATGCCCGAGCCCGCCCCCGCCGGCGCCCCGCCCAAGGCGCCGGAACTCAAGCGCGAGGTGCCCCCCGCCAATCCCATTCCGGTGAAAACCACCCCATGAGCAAAAAACCCCGGCAAGCATCATGAGCTACGACGACTGGCCCGATGACCCGATGGAAAACCGCCGCGCGGCGGTGCGCGAAACCGTCCGCCGTGCGACAATCGAGGAGTTGAGGGAACTCGGTGTGGAGCGCTTCCCCGTGGTGACCGATCCCTGGTGCGAGCGCTTCAACGAGTTTCTCAAACAAAACGCCTCCGCGAAATTCTTCCGTGCGGAAACGCCCGAGGGCGCGGAGATCGTCTATTGCCGTGATGCAGGCCAGGGAGTCTGGTTCCTGCCGGGCAAGGGCATGGGCATCGTCCAGCCAAAAGGCCTGCAAATGCTTGCCGAAATCGTGGATGCGATGTGACATGCCGGCTCGGACATCCCGCTTTCCACCCCATGAGCGGCCCTGACGAGGCGCGGTCCGCAAGGTGCAAAGCCCCGGAAAAGGCGCATTCGCCCGAAGCGCCTCCACCGCCATGCCCGACCACCCGTTTTTCTCCCTGTTTGAAGATCCCGCCAAGTGGCAGGTGTTCGCCTCCGGCCAAGCCCGGGGGTGGCTTACCTCAATCAGGGACGGGGACGGCAATCCCGGCGTGCGCCTGGATTACGATTTCCACGGTGGCGGCGGATTTGTGGCGATGAGGCGGGTGATCGGTTTCCTGTTGCCGGACACGTTCGAAATCGGATTCCGACTGCGAGGTGAAGGACCGCCCAATCATTTCGAATGCAAGGTGGCAGCCCCCGGAGGAGCCAACGTTTGGCGGCACCTGCGCCAAGCCTTCGAAATCCCGCGGGATTGGACCAACTGCCACATCCACGAGCGGGAATTGCCATTCGCATGGGGACCCGCCGGAGGAGGAGCGCCATCCGGAGTGGAGGCGGTGGAGTTCGTCATTGCCGCGGGTCCCGGCGGCAAGGGAACACTCGAACTCTCCCGCGCCACCCTGGAGGACCAAACCCTCCACTGGCCCCGATCCATCCGGGCCTCCAGCCACCGGGATGGCCATCCGCCCGAAGCGGCCTTCGACGCCGATCTCCGGAGCGCATGGTGCGCCGGCCCGGATGATGCCAGTCCATGGTGGTCCATGGACTTCGGAAGAGTCCTGCGTTTCGGCGGGTTGGTGGTCGAATGGCCGGCGAACCTGCCGCCGCGCGCTTATGTGGTGGAAATCTCCAACGATTCGGAAAGTTGGCAACTCCTTCACAAGGGACAAGGCGCGCTCGGCGCCAAAAGCCACATCCCCGCGCAAGGTGGAGAGGCGCGATATCTGCGGATCAGCTTCGACAACGCCGCATGCGCCGCATTGCGTGCGGTTCATTTGAAGCCGGACGCGTTTTCCGCCACCCCGAACGAGTTCATCCACTCCGTCGCCGCCGACTATCCGCGCGGCTGGTTTCCCCGCTATTGGTACCGCGAGCAATCCTACTGGACGCCGGTCGGCACACCGGAAGGGAAACGCCGCGCGCTGATCAATGAGGAGGGAATGGTGGAAGTGGATGAGGGGGGATTTTCGCTGGAGCCTTTCGTTCTGACAGGCGCCGGACCCGTCACATGGGCGGATGTGGAAACCAGCCGCGCCTTGGAGAAAGGCGGCTCTCCCCTGCCGCGCGTCACCTGGCGCGCGCAAGGACTGCGCCTCGATATCCTGCCATGGGTGGATGGCCGCGGTGATGATCTCACGCTCCGTGTCACTTATCGGCTGAAACGTGCGGAATCCCCCGAAGGGACGCGCCTGATCGTGGCGGTGCGACCGTTTCAGGTGAACCCGCCGTGGCAGGCGTTCCGCAATCTTGGCGGCCGCGGCACCATCCGGCGGGTCGCACGGCGGGACGGCGGGCTGCGCGTGGATGACCGCATGATTTCCACGACACCGGAGCCCGCCAATCTCGGCGCCGCGTCGTTCGAAGAAGGCGGTGTGCCCGAATTTCTAACAAACGGCGGAATGCCCCCACATGGGGAAGTGGAGGACGAATCCGGTCTCGCCTCCGCCGCCATGGCCTGGGACCTGCCGGCCGGCGACGCGGATCTCGAAGTCACGGTTTCCGTTCCCTACTTCGGCAAAACGCACAAGCTCCGCAAAAACGCGCGGAGGAACGCGCTGTCACGCTGGAGAAGAAAACTCGGGGCTGTCACCTGGGAGGTTCCCGCGCGCGCGGTTCCGGCTTTCGATTGCTTCCGCACGGCCGCCGCCCACATCCTGATCAATCGCGATGGAGCGGCCATCCGGCCGGGACCGCGCCGTTACACCCGTTCCTGGGTGAGGGACGGTGTGATCATGGGCGCGGCCCTCGCCAAATCCGGACTGCCCGAGCCGCTCCGTGATTTCCTCACCTGGTATGCGCCGTTCCAGCGCGATGACGGATTCGTTCCCTGCGTGGTGGATCGCGATGGCATCGACCGGCTGGTCGAGCACGACAGCCATGGCCAGTTCCTGTGGGGGATCCGCGAGGTCATGCGTGTTGGCGCCGGCTCCCGCTTCCTGCACAAGATGCTGCCGCATGTGAAACTGGCGGCGGAATTTCTTATCAACTTGCGCGGGCTGCGCATGACAGAGGAATTCGAATCCGGCGAACACCCGGTTTTCTTCGGTCTGTTGCCCGAATCCGCCAGCCATGAAGGTTACCTGGCTCATCCCGTGCACTCCTACTGGGATGATTTCTGGGGCATCCGCGGTCTGGAGGCCGCGGCGGACCTGGCTGTATCAGCCGGCCTCGGCGGAGAAGCCCATCGCTGGAGATGCGAAGCCGCGCGTTTCCAGGCCGCGGCGCTACGTTCCATCGGGACGGTCATCGCCACAAAGCGACTCGCCTACATTCCGGGCTCCGTCGAATGGGCGGACTTCGATCCCACCGCGACCTCAAACGCGATCGCGATGCTCGACTTCGCGGACGCGCTGCCTGAGGGCCCGCTGCACGCGATGCTCGCCACCTATCTCGATGGGTTCCACCGCAAGCACCGCGGGGAAATGCAATGGAACAACTACACCGCCTATGAAATCCGGATCATCGGCGCCTTCGTCCGTTTGGGAAAACGGGACACGGCAAACGAGTTGCTGGAGTTCTTCCTTGCGGACCGCCGCCCGCGCGAATGGAACCAGTGGCCCGAGATCACCTGGCGGGATCCCCTTTCGCCAGGCCATCTTGGCGACGTGCCGCACACATGGATCGCCGCGGAATACATTCTCGCGCTCTCATCCATGATCGCCGCCGAACGCGAGGTTTCCGATTCCCTGATACTCGCCTCCGGCATGCCATGGGCCTGGATTTCAGAGGAAAACGGCTTCTCCGTTGGCAATCTGCCCACCCGCTTCGGACCGTTGGATTTCCGCATCCACGCGAACGGCGGCGATCGCATCCATGTGGAGATCGGCGGGAACATCACCATGCCGGCGGGAGGTTTGACCATCAGCCCACCTCTGCCAGAGGGGAAACGAATCGCCTCCGTGAAGGGCCAAAGGGGAGCCCGCGCGTCCATCGACGAAGCCGGTGCCGCCGTGGCGGTGGCCGGCCTGCCCTTCGCCGCGGAGCTTCATCTGCAATAGCGGCCCGGGCCGGCGAAACGAACATCCGGGCCGCTCCCCATTCGTCATGGTTCCATTGCGCCGGTCCTGAAGTTGTCACTCCAGTGAGATCGTGAGGCGGTCCTTTTCCCCTGTCAGGCAGGCAATCCACGATTCCATCGGAATGCGCACGCCGGCAAGGCGGTATGCGTTGGACTCGCGGGTGAAATCAAGCGGCTTGCCATTGAGGTCGATGGAAACCGGTCCACGCCCGTTTTTCCCGGTGCGGTAAACCACTTCGAGCGGATGTCCGGCGAGATTCAGGCATGCGGTCAGGCCGTCGAGTTGAGGCGGGACAACCGGGTCCACGATCAGGGAGGCATGCTCCGGACGCAATCCGAGAAAACACCGCATGATCAATCGCACGCCGATGCCGGGACCACTGGAATAGACGCGCCAACCGCCTTCCAGAGCCACTTCGCCGCTCTTCACCTTGTCATAATCGTCGAGGGCCTCATAGCGGTCGGCGAAAGCGGGGTCGGAACTCGAGTGATAACAATTCGCCTGACGTGGCGCGGCGGAAGGAACCAGCTCACGGATGGCGATCGGGTTGAGCTGGCCGAGCGCGTGGAAGAACGCATCCGCGGAACCGAAACGGGCGAGCGCCTCGCAATAACGGAGATGGGCGTGCATGTACATGATGCCGATTTCCCGCCCGAAGTAGCTGGCGCTTTCCGCACGTTGGAAATGGGTCTGCAAGCCGCCGTGATAAGCCAGCGGCCGGTCGAACAGGTGGGCGCCGTCCGGGCCCAGCAGATGATCGCGGATCAACGCGAGATGGGTTTCCGCCTGCGCGGGAGTGAACATGTCGTTGATGATCGCGTGGATCATCGGCAGCAGGCTGTAGGACAAGCCGGTGGTCGCATCGCGCGGATGGAGCAGGTGGTCGGTTTTCCCTCCCTCATGGAAATAGGCGAGACCGGCCACCACGCCGTCCACGACGAGCAAACGCTGGAATTGATCGAGAATCCCGTCTGCCATGGACTCCAGTTCGGCGGCACGACCGGTGATTCCCGTTTGCCTGAAAGCGGCGGCGAGCGCCGTGAACGTCTGATGGCTGAGGGTCACCGTCCACGAGCTACAGAGCCGCTCGCGCATGTCGGGCCTGGCGGGCTGCAGGGAGTCGTTCCAATCGCCATGACCGTATGCGGCGAGCACGGTGCCACTGACGACCCGGCGTTGAATCAGGGCAAGGGCGCGTTCGACATGCCGGCGGACGCTCGCCGTTTCCGCGGCCCCCCCATCCGGCTGGAAATATGGCAGCGTTTCATCCAACAGGCCGGCATCGCCGGTGGCTGATAGATATTGGGCGAGGGCGAGCAACGGCCAATAAACGATATCGCCATGCGAATCACCCGGCCGGATGTTCCGCTCGCGTTCGAAGAACATGAACCACTGCGGCCAATCGCCGTCGGGGTTTTGTTGGCGGAACACCCGGCATAACAGGTCCCGGATCGGTTCGAAGCGGCCGAGCGCGAGCAACAACTCCACCGGTCCCTGGCAGACATCGCGGGTGCCCCAGCCGCCGCCGGAGTATTGTTCCAGACCGCGCGGAGACAGATAATGAACGAGGGAATTGTGAATGAACCAGGGGAATATCTCCGCAAGACGTTCCGCCGCCGGTGCCAGCGGCCCCGCCTGTGGCGCGGTGATCCGGAGGCCGGAGCCGATGTCATCCCACAACCCGCCGGGTTCTTCGGCGGCGGGCCCGACGAGTTCGCCGCGAATGACCAGTCCCGCCGAGGGTGCGGTTTCGGTCACGAGGCAGACATACGGCTGGCCGCGCGAAACGGCGTCCGCGAACAACAGCTCATCACCACCGATTCGCTCCACGCGCGTATCCGCGGCAGGCTCAATGACAAATCCGCCCCGGGGAAAACGGTGGCCCACGTCACTTCCGGGAATCGCGCGGACAAACACCGCGTTTCCACGCATTTCATATGTTGCCGGGATGGAGGCGCTGCCATCGTCACCATTGAGGGCGGTGTGGTGGGAGATGAGGAATCTCGCGGGATGTCCTTCCAAAACCGATATGGCAAGCCGAAGCTCGTGCGCGTGGTCCGGCGCGGAGGAAAGCACCTCGATCAGGCCGCCCCGGTGTTTGTATATCCAGCGGCAGGAATCCGGATTCACTTCAAACGCCGAGGGAACCCCCAACAGATGCCATGAGCCGTCGATCTCGATGAAAACCCTTTGTCCGTGGCTGCGGAAGAATCCGAGATAACCGTGGCAGGTGGACAGGAAGCGGTTGATGCTCACATGGCCCTGCGTGACCATCGAGTGGAACACCCCGTTCATCCAGACGGTGGAGGTCAGCGCGGCCTCGTCGGGGGAGAGCGATCCTCCGGAACGCAGGAGATGGCCGTGGGGACGGAGCACGCCAAGCTCTTTCGCCTTGAGCACCACATGGGTGCGCTCACCGGTGAAACAGGAGAGGAGGCGACCGTTCTCGCGTTCCGCATGGCGGAGGCCGGAACCGAGGCATGATTCATCCAACTCCTCCACGCCCAACAACGGAGCCGAGGAAAAAAGACCGGGCGCGGGCACTTCGGCAACCGCGACCTCCGGCCATGGAGGGCAGGCGGCCTCCGGCAGGGACAGTGCGGCATCGATCATGGCGGTGTCATCCACGGACGTGGCTGTGGATTTGTCCGCCTCAAACCATCCGAAAAAACCGCGCCGCGATTTCTTCCCGGGCTCAAGCGGAATGGCCTCGTCCTGGATGGCGACCATCGAATGCTCGTGCTGCATCCGTTTGCCGGGCAAGCCGTTTTGCAAGCCGGGCGGCCGGCCTCCCGCGCGGGTGGCGAGACCGTGGAACTGCAGGGCGTCGGTTGAAAACGAAACGGCTTTGCCAAGCGAGCCGATGACGGTCCACGGGCAGCGGCCGCCCATCGATTGATTCTGCCTGGAAGCCACCGCCACTCCGGCCCGCGGGTGATCGAGCGGGGTGTGGTCCACGTATTGGCTCACATAATACTCATTGAGCCGCACCGCGCCATAGCGGGCGATGGCGATGTCCTGGGTGAGGATGAGATCGCAGGCCACCGTGGCAGGCCCCTTGTTCTCCAGTTCCACATGCCAAAACCATGCCGTGGCGGATTCCGCCAGCACCAGCCGCAGGCGGAATGTCAGATCGCCCCATGCTCCGCAGGCGGTCATGCCCCGTTCGTTGAGTTGATAAGAGGCGGGGCTGCCCGGACCGATCAGCGGGATCGACTCCACGGTTTCGCCGGTGCTCCGCAGCCAGACGTTCACGGGACCTCCCTCGGCCTCGTTTCCGAGGAAATTGTTTATCATGATATCCCCGCAGTCCATCCTGCGGACGGAGCCGTTGGAGTTCAGCTCCACGCCCAGGCCGGACGGGCCGGCCGCGCGATGGGGAAAAACCGGGGATGCGGTATTGTTCATATGGGTTTTGGCAACGCAAAAGACGGACACGGGCGATCAGGGCGAGGGAGTCCCGCCCCCGGGGTTTTCCGCATGTCTGACAAACTCGCCGAGTCGCACGACCACGGAGGCGTATAGCGAAATCGCCTGGAACTGGGTGACAACGAGGGAGAACGCGCCCAGCAAGGTGGCGAAAGCCATCGCGGATTGGCCGATGACGCCGAACTCAACCTGGCCATGGATGAACATCGGCGCGACGATGAGCACCGGTATCAACTGGATGAGATAATTGTAGCCGGTGGTGAAGAAGCTGAGATTGCGGTTCACCATGATGATGCGGCGGAGGTTCGAGACCAGTCTGTCGATGCCGGCGTTCAAGCGCTCGCGAACCTCGGGCTCGCCGCCGGACGCCGCGATTTCGCCGCCATCATCCCGGAGGCGGATGAGTTCCGAGCGGAAGTTGGCCTCGAAGTCGGACTGGCGGTAGTTCAGCCTGATCAGGGGCCTTCCCAGCAGGATGGTGAGGGCCGAACCGCCGAGCGCGTAAATCACGGCGATCATGAACAGGTTGGGGCTGATCGTCCACAGCACACCGGAAAACGAGAGCACGGTCATCGTTCCGTTGAGCATCATCAGCAGGAATGAAAGCGTGGTGGTGGTCAGTTGCCTGACATCCTCCGTCATGCGCTGGTCCGGGTTGCTGACCGCATGATCCGCGGCAAAGCGCAGGTAAAGCCGCCGGTCGATGTAGATGCCCGTGATGCGGCGGGTGAGCCATTCACGCCACAAGAGGCCGAGGCGCTCCTCGGTGAACCGGAAAAGCGCGCCCGCGATGGTGGACACGGCGAAAACCGCGACATAGAACCAGGCGAAGCGGACAAACCCCGCGGAATCCCGGTTTTCGATGGCGGACATGAAATAGCGCCCGACATAGCTGTTTGCGACATTCAATCCATTGATGCCGAGCATCAGCACCAGCAGCACGGCCAACATGAGGCGGGCCTTGCCGCCGACCGGGGATTTCAGGAAATTCCGGATCACGCCAAGCAAGCGCCGGAACGACTGGCGGCGGGTCGGGACGGGTGGCTCGTTCACAGGGGCTGGCGGATGGGTGGGAACCGGAGATTATTCCGAAGTCGGATCAGGATGGCGGACTTGCCTGAAACGGCCCAACAGATGGTTGACCACGGCGAACAACACCCCGGCGCTCCAGCCGAACATGAGAACTCCGGTGACGGCCTCGATCGAGCCGAGAATACGCCAGTTTCCCGGCGGATTCACATCACCGTAACCGGCGGTGGAGTAACTGGTGGCCGAGTAATAGAAACAGGTGGAGAAGTCGGCAAAGCAACCGTTCCAATGATAACACGCCGCCCAAACCAGAATCTGGAGCAAATGGAGCAGTAGCAGGCCGTAAACCACGCGCACCAGAATCCAGAACATTTCCGGCAGCGTGTGGTGATGGTGCCGGGAGCCCGGTCCGGCGCGGCGCAGCCAGCGCAACCCCAGGATCATGCCGAGCCCGTGAATACCCACGCAAAGCGTGATGAGCACGAAAAGCAGCAAAAGGAGCTTGAGCATTCGCGGATCATTTCCACCCGCCGCCCAGCGCGCGGTATGCCTGGACGACGGCGAGCAGGCGGTCGCGGCGGGCGTCGGCGAGTTCGAGTTCGGACGTGAAGAGGCTGCGCTCGGCGTCCAGCACTTCGAGATAACTCGACGCGCCGCCGGTGAAGCGGTCGTTCGCAACGCGGGCGACCTTGCGGTTGGATTCCACCAGGCGGTCCTGCTCGGTGATGATCTCGCCGGTTTTGACATGGGCATTGATGGCGTCCGCCGCCTCGCGGAAAGCCTGTTTGGCGGCCTTGTCGTGATCGGCGAGGGCTTCTCCGGCGCGGGCCCTGGCGGCCTCCACGCGGGCCTTGCCGAGGCCGGCGTCGAAGATCGGCCCGGCCAGGCGCGGGCCGATGGTGTAGGCTCCGGACCTGCCCTGGAGCAGGTTGTCGAGTTCGCCGCTGATGACGCCGCCGCTGCCGGTGAGGACGAGCGAGGGCAGGCGCAGGGCCTCGGCCACGCCGATTTCCGCGACAGCCGCCTGATAGGCATGGTCCGCCGCGGCGATGTCCGGGCGGCGGCTCATGAGGGAGGCGGGCAGGCCGCCGGCGATCCGCAGGGAGGAATCCAGCTTGTCCAGGCTGCCGCCGCGCGCCACGCCGCCGGGGTGCTCGCCCAGCAGCGAGCGGATTTCGTTTTCCTTGGCGGCGATGGCCTGCTCGGTGATCGGGATCGCGGTGTGCGCCTGGCCTAACAGGGCCTCGGCCTGGCCGACTTCGAGGTCGGAACTGACGCCGCCGTCCCGACGGGCGGTGACGAGTTCGAGCGAGGCGCGGCGGCTGTCGGCGGTGCGTTTGGAGATGGCGAGCCGTTCGTCGAGATTCTTCAGTTCGACGTAGGCGGAGGCGACGGCGGCGACGAGGCTGGTCCGCACCGCGTCGCGCTGGTATTCGGCGGTGAGAAGGCGGGAGCGGGCGGCCTCGTTGCTGCGGCGGATGCCGCCCCAGAGATCGAACTCCCAGCTGAGGCTGGCGGTGAGATCGTAGGACTCGGAGGCGCGGTCGCCGCCGCGGGCGACCTGGCCGGCGTTTTCCGAGGCGTATCGGGCGGAGCCGCCGGCGCTGCCGTCGAGTTTGGGGAACCAGTTGGAGCGCGTTGCGACGGCTTGGGCACGCGCTTGTTCGATGCGGTAGGTGGCGGCGACCAGGTCCGGATTGTTTGCAAGGGCCCGTTCGATGAGCGAGCGCAGGGTGGAATCGGTGAACACCTTGCGCCAGGATTTGTCACCGAAGGATTTCCCGTGAGGCGCGCCGTCCCCACGGATCGAGGCGGGGACCTTCGCGTCGGGTGAACCGGGTTGAGGACCGAGGACACAGGAACTTGCGAGAACAGAACCGAAAATGAGGACAAGCGGTCGCATCGGCTTGGGTTTTGCCGGAAATGTCTGATTTTGCAAGCCAAACGGTCGGCCGCGCGCAGGCTTTCGGAATTCCGCCCGGGAATGCGGCTTGCGGGATTGACACCGATCGGCGGATTCGATAGCGAAAATGCGTGTTCCACTACCAAAACGAGATTCCGGAGCAGGGCGGTGTGGCGGGATGGCGGAGGATGAGATCCGGAAACGCGGGCTGGTCCCGGTTCCGGGTTTCATCGGTTTGCCTCATTCCCGGATGCGCGGCCCTCTGCATGCTTGCGAACTGCGGGAAACCCGAGGCCGCCGCGCCGCCGCCACCCGTGGTGGAGGTGATGGAGTTGAAGACCTCCGGAGTGCCGCTGACCACGATGTTGATCGGGCAGTTGGATTCGCCCCAGAACGTGGAGGTGCGGGCGCGCGTCGAAGGATTCGTGGACAAGATGCTGTTTCTCGAAGGAAGCGAGGTGAAGCAGGGGGCGCTGCTGTTCCAACTCGACAAAAAGCCGTTCATGGAACGCTTGTCCGCGGCGAATGGCGCGTTGGCGGAAGCCAGCGCCGCGTTGAACAAGTATGAGAAGGACGTGGCGAGGCTGGCTCCGCTTTATGCGAAAAACGCGATTCCCAAGCAGGATCTGGACCATGCCGAGGCCTCCGTCGAAGTCGGCAAGGCGGGCATCGTGACCGCCAGGGCGCGCGTGGAGTCCGCGCAGCTCGATCTGGGGTATTGCGACATCACGGCGCCGACCACCGGCCTGATCGGCTCGAGGCAGGTTTCCATCGGCGAATTGGTCGGCAAGGGAGAACCCACGCTGATGGCCACGATTTCCACCCTCGATCCCATCTGGTTCTACTGCAACGTGAGCGAGGTGGACTACCTGCGGGCCAGGGAAAAGAGCGAGAAAACGGGTTCCGAGATCGAAAAACTGCCGCTCACGCTGATTCTGCCCAACGGCAAGGAGCATCCGGACGGGGGGCGTTTTGTCTTCATCGACCGCGCGGTGGACGTGAAGACCGGCACCTTGCGGGTGCGCGCCGAGTTTCCGAACAAGGACAAGCTGCTGCGTCCCGGCATGTTCGCCAGGGTGCGGGTGAACATCGGCACGCGGCCGGACTGCGTCACCGTGCCCGAGCGCGCCATCGTCGAACTCCAGGGCAAGACATTCGTGTGGGTGGCCGGCGGTGACGGCAAGGTCACCCAGCGGGCGGTGACGGCCGGCGAGCAGGTGGGCGGAGTGTTCATCATCCCCGAAGGACTCAAGGCGGGCGAGAAGATCGTCGTGGAGGGCATCAACAAGCTCCGCGAGGGCACTCCGGTGAATGCCATCACCGCCGCCGCGGTGTCGAAGGCGTCTGGAAAACCAGCCAAGGAATAACACAACCATGGCCGACTTCTTCATCCGCCGTCCCATCGTGGCGATGGTTATTGCCATCCTCACGGTCATCGTTGGCGCCATCTCGCTCTCGCGGCTGCCGATTTCGGAATACCCGAACGTCAGCCCCACCATGATCCAGGCCACCACGACCTATCGCGGCGCGGCTGCGGAGGCGGTCATGGAATCCGTCGCCACGCCCATCGAGACCAAGGTCAACGGCGTGGACAAGCTGCTCTACATGCAGTCGTTCAACGCCAACGACGGCAAAATGACGCTCAACGTCTATTTCGACGTCGGCACGGACGTGGACATCATGCAGGTCAACACCCAGAACCGCGTGAGCCAGGCCGAGGCCCAGCTCCCGGAAGCGGTGAAACGCGAGGGCATCGTCGTCAACCGCTCGTCGCCCGACATCCTGATGGTCATCGGCCTCTCGTCGCCGAAGGGCACCTATGACGCGATTTTCCTCAGCAACTACTGCGACCTCAATCTGGTGGACGCCATCAAGCGCGTGCGCGGCGTCGGCGACGTGAAGAACTTCACCGCGCAGGACTACACGATGCGGATGTGGCTCCAGCCGGACAAACTCGCCTCGCTCGGCATCACGCCCACGGATATCAAGAACGCGCTCAACGAGCAGAACGCCCAGTCGCCCGCGGGACGGATCGGCGCGGAGCCCGCGCCGCCGGGCCAGGAAGGCCAGTACAACGTGCGCGCCCTCGGCCTGCTCAAGGATCCCAAGGAGTTCGAGGAAGTCATCATCCGCTCCAACAGCGACGGCTCGCAGGTGAAAATCAAGGACGTGGCCCGCGTGGAACTCGGGGCCCAGACCTACGACCTCCGCGCCCGCCTCAACAAGTCCCCGGCCGGCGCTTTCGCCATCTATCTGGCGCCCGGAGCCAACGCGCTCGAAACCGCGGGCAACGTCAAGGACATCCTCGAAAAAGCGAAGGCCAAGTTCCCGGCGGACATGAACTATGAGGTCGCGCTGGACTCGACGCTGCCGATCAAGGCCTCGATGGACGCGATCGTCCACACGCTCTTCGAGGCGGTGGTCCTGGTGCTGGTCGTTGTGTATATCTTCCTGCAGAGCTTCCGCGCGACGATCATCCCGATGTGTACGGTGCCGGTTTCGCTGTTGGGGGCCTTCATCATGTTCCCGGTGTTAGGCTTCAGCGTGAACGTGCTCACCATGTTCGGCCTGGTGCTCGCCATCGGCATCGTGGTGGACGACGCCATCGTCGTCGTCGAGGCGGTGCAGCACCACATCGAGCACGGGATGAAGCCGAAGGAGGCCACGCGCAAGGCGATGCAGGAGGTATCCGGCCCGGTGGTCGCCATCGGCCTGGTGCTGTGCGCGGTGTTCGTGCCCGTCGCCTTCATGGGCGGGGTGACCGGCCAGCTCTATCAACAGTTCGCGCTGACCATCGCGGTGGCCGTCGTATTTTCCGTGATCAACGCGCTCACGCTCAGCCCGGCGCTCTCGGCCATGCTGCTGCGCGAACCGACGCCCGGAAAAGGCCCCATCGCCTGGTTCTTCAAGAAATTCAACGCCGCCTTCGATTGGATCATCGCGCGTTACGGAGCGATCGTCGGCGGTCTGGTGCGCAAGGCGACGCTTTCCATGGTGATGCTGGTGCTGGTGATGGTCGGCATCAACCGCATCGGCAAACACGTGCCGGGCGGATTCATTCCGGACGAGGACAAGGGCTATCTGTTTGTGGCCGTCGAACTGCCGGAAGGAGCCTCGCTCCAGCGCACCGACGAGGTGCTGAAACAGATCGAGGAAATCGTCGGCAAAACCGAAGGCGTGCAATCCGCCGTCGGCCTGGCCGGCATGAACATCCTCAACTCGCTCAACGTTCCCAACGCCGCGCTTATGTTCGTCGGCCTCAAGCCATGGGAGGAGCGCCACGAGCCGCACTTGCATGCCAAGGCGCTCGCGGCCGAATGGACGAAGAAATTCGCCGCCATCCCCGGAGCGCGCGCGTTCGCCTTCGGCCCGCCGCCGCTGCCCGGCTACGGCAACGTTTCCGGCTTCACCATGCAGCTTCAGGACCGCTCCGGCGGCACCATCGATGATCTAGCCGGTTATGTGAAACAATTGCAGGAAGCTGTGGCGAAACGCCCTGAAATCGCCCGCCTGAACACCACCTTCAATCCCGCCACGCCGCAGGTGAAAGTGGAGCTCGACCGCGAAAAGGCCCGCACGCTCAACGTGCCTGTGGACAGCGTGTTCGCCACCCTCCAGACCTATCTGAGCGGCCTTTACGTCAACGATTTTGTGAAATTCGGCAAGGTTTACAAGGTCTTCCTCCAGGCCGAGCCCGAGTTCACCAGCAAGCCGGACGACATCGGGAAATTCTACGTGAGAAACAACGACGGCCAGATGATCCCGCTCAGCACGCTGGTGACGGTCAGCAAGATGTCCGGCCCCAACCTGGTCACCCGCTTCAACCTCTACAACTCCGCCGAAGTCATCGGCGCCACCGCGCCGGGCTACAGCTCGGGCCAGGCGATCAAGGCCATCGAGGAGGTGATGAAGGAAATGCCCTCGGAAACCGGCTACGAATGGTCCGGCCTCACGCTTCAGGAAAAGAAATCCGAAGGCCAGGCCCCGATCATTTTCGGCATGGCCGTGCTCTTCGTGTTCCTTCTGTTAGCCGCCCAGTATGAAAGCTGGTCTCTTCCCTTCGCCGTTCTGCTGGCCACGCCGACGGTCATCCTCGGCACGATGGTCGGTCTGTTGGTCCGCAAGTTCGACATGAACGTGTATGCCCAGGTCGGCCTCGTCATGCTCATCGGCCTCGCGGCGAAGAACGCCATCCTCATCGTCGAGTTCGCCAAGATGAAACGCGACGAGGGCGTGCCCACCATCGACGCCGCCATCGAGGGCGCGAAGCTCCGCCTGCGTCCGATCCTGATGACCTCCTTCGCCTTCATCCTCGGCTGCGTGCCGCTGATGCTCGCCACCGGTTCCGGCGCCGCCTCCCGCAGCACCATGGGCACCGGCGTGGTTTACGGCATGACGATCTCCACCGTCATCGGCCTGTTCCTCATTCCCGTGTGTTATGTCTTCGTGCAGAAGTTCGCGGACCGCAGGATGAAGGACAGACCCGTGCCGCCCCCCGCCACATCCGCCCACTAGCCCGCATTTATCACAAAAGAATATCGACCGCCGGGTGTCAGGCATGTAAAGCGTTGTTTGCGCAAACCAATGCGCTACCAACCAAGCCCCGGACGGCCGATGACAGTGTGTTGTCAACAAACTTTCGGATTTCAAGCCCTTGGTTCGCGCCGCGTGAAGGCGGATTTCAGCGGCGGCCATCTTTCCGGCGACGGCGGCGTGCTGCCGCTTCGCGAGGCGGATCGCCACCCCAGCCTCCGCGACAAGCCCGCCCGCTGTTTCAGCGGCACCCGCGACGAGCGCTTCGTCGAGCATTCCCTGCCCGGCGAGACCCGCCGCCACCAGCGGGATCGCGGCAAGGCCTTGGCGGCAAAAGCACCCTCAACCGCCTCGAACTCAGATCGGACGCCAAATCCAGCGGCAAATACCGCAAAATCAAAGCCGCCGCGGACTCCATCCGCAATCTCCTGCCGGATGAAGGCATCAAGGCCATCCCGCGTCATCGTGCCCGGCTTCAACGCCACCGACGACCCCAGGGGAGTCATCCGCTTGTAACCGCCGGGGATCGGAGCTTCCGGGAAATGAAAGGCCCGCACCTGCGGAATGGGACACACGACCCTCACCTCGCGCGTGGGTTGGAGGTCGAGTCGTTCGGGCTGGTGTCGCAAAGCTTCGCCGAGGTCACCTGGGCCGAAGACCACTGCGGCCAGCCAGCTGCAGGCATCGGTGGCGAAGCGCCCTTGGGGATCGCGGGCGAGACAGGCGAGCCACACCGGACCGCGGATGGCGTCACCGGACTTATGCATATCCCGGGCATTGCCCGGGGCCTTTGCTTGGCCGGTTACCCGTTTAGGTAGTAAATCGTTTGCAGGTGAATCTTGCTTGGATCCGGGGGGGGGATCGCGGCTAGGTGTCGGGCCCGACGAAAACCCAAACCGGTACAAACCAAACCGTATCATTGTATGAAACCCAAACATTCAAGCCTCCAGTCCTCCCGTATTTTCGGCACAAGTCTCACCGCCATGATCGTGCTCTCCGGCAGCGCGTCCGCAGCGGAGATTTCCTACAAAACCACCGCAGCTTCGACAGCGGAGGTGACCACCGCCACCAACTGGTATGGAGACGTCATGCCCGGTGCAGCCGATATCGCCGCTTGGAAAACGGACGGTGACCCGGAAACGGGCGGGAACCAGGAGTCCCGTGGCGGCACCCTCACCATTTCGTCGCCGGTATCGTGGTTGGGCCTGCGCCATGAGGATTCCGTCGGAGCCTTGGCTTTGACAGGTTCGCCCATTACCTTGGGGGCCTCGGGGATCAGCCAGGTGCTGTGGGAGCAGCTCACCATCAGCAATCACATTGTTCTCGGAGCGGATCAGATCTGGAACAACGGAAACCAACTGACTCTCAATGGCAATGTCACCGGAGCCTTCGATCTCACGAAGGAGGGCGGCGGGAACCTGATCTTCACCGGCTCCACCTTGGGCGGAGGCCTGTTGAACATTAAGGCGGGTGAGTTGAGGATCGCTCCGGCCACTCCGGATTCGACGGTCACTGCCCAATCGATCCGCACGCAGAGGGACATCCGCACGGACAACAATGTCCTGCTGGACGTCGCCACAGGCAGTGTGGGGCTGAGCACTGCGGGAGGTTTCTGGATCCGGGACAACGGTGCGGCGGCGACTATCGGACGGCTCGCGTCCAGTTCGGGCGAGCTCTTGCTGGCTTCCGTCGATGCCGATGGAATCGTGACCACGGGTGCTTTCACCACCGTTGATCATCAGGTACGGACTCCGATCGTTGATTTCGATGAAAGCAGATCCCTCGCGGTCACCAAGAGCGGCATGAACAATCTGCGTTTCACCGCCGCCAATACCTACAGTGGCGGAACCACCGTCAACGACAGCCGCTTGCAGATCGATAATGCCGCCGGCTTGGGTGCCGGCGCGGTGGAGGTCACTTCCGGCGGACAGGTCTGGCTGAATGCGGCGGGCGGGGTTTATGCCAATGATTTCACCATCGCGGGCATCGGCCAGACCGAGGGCACGACGAACTACGGTGCCATCCGTTTCAACAACAATACGATTTCCGGCAATGTCACCATCGCCGCCGGCGGCGCGCGCATCGGCGGCACGGGAGCCGGCACGATCAGCGGCGACTTATATGGTGGCAACGTGCCGCTGGAAATCAACAGCACGGCGGAGGGGGCCAATGGCGCCATCACCCTTGCCGGGAACGCGTCGGCCTACACCGGCACGACGACGCTGAGTCAGGGTTCGCTGACCATTGCCACCGGCACCCACTTCGGTGGCGAGGTGATCAAGGCGGCAGACACGACCTTGATCAACAACGGCACCATCGCCGGGGATCATACGCACGATATCGGCATCCTCCAGGGAACCGGCAGTTTCGGGGGAAACCTGACTCTCAACGGAGCTTCCGCAGCCGATGTGATCAACGTCATTCCGGGAGCCTTGCATGTCGCCGGAGATCTCACCCTCGCCGGCTCCACCACCGTCCGCGCAAGCGGTCTCGGTGGCGAGGTAACGGTTCTGACCTATGACGGCACTCTCACGGGAGACGCTACCAACCTGTCGCTCGAAGATGCTGGAAGTTTCCGTGGTGATGCGTCTTTCGATACCGATGTTGCCGGCGTCATCACCCTCAATATCGACGGTGCGGACATCGTCTGGAACGGCGGCCTGATCAACAGGGACTGGGATGTGACAACCTATAACTGGAAAAACGGGGTTGCCGACGACAGATACTTCCAGTCGGACAATGTCACGTTTGGCGATACGGGAGCCGGAACGGTCAATATCATCGGGGTGATCGCTCCCGGATCGATCACGGTCAACAATTCGTACGGTAGCGATTACACCTTCTCCGGTGGAGGGGCCAACGTGATCGGCGGCACGACGGGAATAAGCAAAACGGGTGACGGAAACCTCACTCTCACAAGTGCGAACACCTTCCTCGGTGCCGTCACCCTCGGTGGCGGTGTCACCACGTTTTCCGCCAGGCAGGCCTACACCGGCGGCACCACCATCAACAGCGATGCGGTGCTCGATCTCACCGGCGGCGGTGGCGGTGGTGGCTCGATCCGTGGCACGGTGAACGTCAACGGCGGTACCCTGAGGTTGTCGGCGGGCGACGCCACCGGCTACAGCGGCGGTACCGATCAGGTGAGCGCGATCAACGTCAGCAATTTCGGCTGGCTTGAGATCAACAACGCCGACGGGAACCAGACGTTCAACAACCTCGCCCTCACCCTGACCGGCGGCTACGTCATCCGGGGCAATGGCGCTCACAACGGCAACTTCGATCTCTTCGGCGGCGGTACCTCGGTCACCAGCTTGGCGTCAGCCGATACTTCGGTGATTGATTACGGAGTGAATGTCGGCCTGCGCCAGCCCAACACCACGTTCACGGTCGCATCCGGCGCGACCACCAGCGGCATTGACCTGCAAATCAACGGCAGCATCAACAACTCCGCCTACAATTTCACAAATCCGAACCTGATCAAGAACGGCCCCGGGACGCTTTGCCTCAACAACCCGCCCACGGGCATCGGCGGCACCGCGATTTATTCCGGCACGACCACCATCAACGAAGGCACGCTGATGATCGGTGACGGCGGCGGCGATGGAAGGATCGGCACGGGCGAAATCATCATCAACAACAACAGCGCCCTCGTCTTCAATCGTTTCGGCGAGGTCGTCGTTCCCAACACGATTTCAGGAACAGGCTCTCTTGAGCAGCGGGGAGGGTGGTGGGGTGACGGGGTGCTGGTCCTGACAGGCGGTGGTGCGCGTTCCGGTGACACCATGGTGAACTCGGGTTCGTTGTATATCGGCTCCACTCCCTTCACCGCATCGAGCTTCAAGGCGAATTCCGACGGCACCATCAGCGCGGGAACTCCGAACTCTGTTGGAACCGGCACGGTGGCGGGCCTCGATCTCAACGGCGGCACCGCGAATTTCCGTGTCAGCACGGCCTTGTCGGACAGGCTGGTCGTCACGGATTCGAACGGGTTCAGTGTGAGCGGCCAATCCGTGATCTCCATCACTCCTTCCGGCAGTCTTCAGGCGGGTGATGTCATTCCCTTGATCGAATACAGCGGTTCCGTCGGCGGCATTGGCCTGGGCGCCGGCAATGCCAACCTGCCGCTTGTTTCCTCGGGCAACCCGCACCTGGAATTCGCCTTGGTGAACAACACCGGGGATTCCCGCGTGGATCTCTCCGTCGTCAAGGCCGACTCCATCATCTGGATCGGCAATGTGAACAACGTCTGGGACGAGAACGGCACTTCGAACTGGCAAACCGTTTCCGACAGCCAGACGAGCAGGTTCTATCCTTTTGACAAGGTGAGATTCACCGATGCCGGATCGGCCAATACCACGGTCTCGCTGAGTACCAATGTCGTCCCCGCCACCGTTGAATTTGATGCTTCGATCGACTACATCCTGACGGGCTTCGGCGGCATCTCCGGCAGCGCCAGTCTGATCAAGAACAATGAGGGAACCACCACGCTGTCGAATTTCAACAGCTACACGGGAACCACCACGATCAACGGCGGCACCCTCCAGATCGGCGACAGCGGCATTCTCGGTGACACCGCCATCACCAACAACGCCACGCTTGCGTTCAACGTCAGCACTCCGCGCACCGATTCCCATGCGATCGCGGGATCGGGCCAACTGGTCAAACGCGGCTCCGGCGAGCTGACGCTTGCGGGGAACAGCACCTTCACTGGTCCTGTCGTGGTCGAGGCTGGCACGCTCTCGATGCCGGTGAACAATGTGTCTCCCGGTTTGTTCGGCACCACCGACAACGGCATCATCGTCCACCCCGGAGCGACGTTCAATACCAACGGCAACGGCACTCCGGTTGGCGAAACGATCTCCATTGCCGGCACCGGTGTCGCGGGCTTCGCCCTGACGGGGGACGGCCTCCTCCGGGGAAATCTGATCCTCACCGGAGACGCGACCATCGGCAGCAACAACAGCGGCGTTGCCTGGGAGCTTGGGACCGGTAGCGAACCCATCACGATCACAGGCGATTACACCCTCACCAAGGCCGGCACCGACCGCGTCTGGTATCGCGCTCCGGCAAATGGGGCGGGCAATACTCTCGCCGCCCTCGTGATTGACGGAGGAGTGTTCGGTTTCGAGTCAAATGACAACGGAATCAGCGGAGTGCCGATCACGGTGAACAGCAACGGGGGCTTGTCCGCATGGGCCCTGAGCGGCGGCACGACCCCCAGCAGCCAGAACAACCCGATCACCCTCAACGGAGGTTCGCTCGGCGCTGATTTCACCGGTGTGACATGGACCGGACCGGTCACTCTCACGGCTGATAGTTATTTGGGCGGGGAAAGATCGTTCGATTTCAATATCTCTAACGTGATCTCGCAATCGGGCGGTTCGTTCGGCGTCACCAAGACCCTGGCAAGCACCGTCACCCTGACCGCTGTCAACGCCTACACCGGCAACACCACCGTGAATGAAGGCGGGGTAACGCTGGCTCCAAACGCGGGGCTGACATTCGTCATCGGTGCCAACGGCGTGAACAACAAGATCACCGGTCCCGGCACCGCTACGATCAACGGCGGTTTCACCCTGGTTCTGGACGGTGCCGCCATCGCGAATGGCAACACCTGGACCCTGGTGGATACGGCCACCATGGAGTTTGGAGAAACCTTCACCATCGACGGTTTCACCGAAAACGCCGATGTCCACACCATGGAGGTGGGTGATAACCAGACCTGGACCTTCACCGAGTCCAGTGGAGTGCTCTCGCTCGCCGTTTCCGGCGGTGACAGTGATATGTTCAGCGACTGGCTCGATGCCAACGCCCCCGGTCAGACGGTCTCCGATGATCATGATTTTGACGGAGTTCCAAATGGCGTGGAGTACTTCATGGGCGCTTCCGGATCTGGCTTCACGGCAAACCCCGGAGTGCAGGACGGCAAGATCGTCTGGCCGAAAAGCGCGACATACAGCGGAACCTACGCCATTTACACCTCGCCGGATCTCGACATCTGGACTCCACAGACAGAGGGCATCGTGGATAACGGCACCAGCGTCGAATTCACCCTGCCAACCGGCGAAGGAAAACTCTTCGTCCGCCTTGAAGTGACTCCGAATTGATGGATTGCCGGGTGCTCACAGCCAAGAGGGCTGTGAGCACCCTTGTTTTTCCGTCATCTCCACAACCACCAATGGGTGGATCCATCCGTGCCTGAATTTGCAACCATTCCGAAATCGCGGTGGTTCAGGCAACTGCGGGTGGGGGAAGTCGTCTCATTTCGGCAAACTGTCCCTAATGCCGCCATTTTCCGATGAATTCCGCATCTCCAGATAGGCTGATGTTTCTACCCACTCGGGGAGCTTGAGAAATACGTCCTGGCCGCTAGGATGTGCGGTTCGATCGCCTGTATTTACTCTGTCCATCTCCGAGATCCAATAAACCCCGATGCTTTCCTGAAGTGTCGCAACAGGAGACTGGTTCTCCCAACCACATGAAACCAAAATCCCAAAAACCCGAATCTGTCGTTGATGGTCCTTCTGGCGGTCGTCGCCTTGGGCTTGCCGACTTTGTCGAGTATTTCGCTGCGCTCCCCGGTGCGGGAAAACGCGATGTCCGTCGCCCGCTCCCATGCGAAGCTGGCCCTGATGCTGGCGATCGGAGAATTGCGGAAAAACGCCGGCCCGGACACCCGGATCACGGCACCGGCCAATCTGGTGGGTGTCGGCGCCACTCCCGGCGTCACCGGCGGGAAGTCGTGGTCGTCCCGGACGATCCCGGGACCGGACAGCGCATGGTCAGGATGTTAGGTGATTTTCCTTCATGGGTGTCCGCCGCGCAGTGATGGTGCGGCTTCGGTCTGGCATTCCCACAGGGCATGGCGCACGGTTCGCGGAGCATTCCCAGATCATGGCATCCGGTCACCGTCGCAGACAAATCACGCCAATCCTCTTCGTCTTCGCGATCCTCGCATGGACGGGCTGCCTTTTGACGGCCTCCGCGGAGCCGTCGAATGAAGCACCGGCGCTCTCCCTCGCCAAATTGCGCGAAGCGGCGTTGGAGAGGGAATGGCCCACCCTGACGTTCCGGCTGGAAGGCGTCGTCCGCGCTTTCAGCGCCCGTCGCGGCCTTGTCGCGCTGGATGACGGGACCGCCACGGATTTGCTTGAACTGCCATCGCTGCCGCCGGACCTGCGCCCGGGAGATTCCGTTGTCATCGATGCGGTCAACTGCCAGATCAGCCGCGGCCCCCATGCCCTCCGGCTGGGAACGGCTCCGTTGGTGAATCTCGACGGGACTCATTCCGCCATGACGGCTTCGGGAACGCTCTTCCTGCGGGAGGGCATGCGTCCTTTCCGCGTCGAGTGGTTCAATGGAGTTTCCGATGCCATCCTGGAGCTGGAATTCGAACGGGAAGGCATGCCCCGCCAGAAGGTGCCGGTGGAATCACTCTGGCACCGCGATGCGGAGGAGGGTGGATTCAAGCCCGGACTGGAATACCGGTCCTATGTGGCGGATCGCTTCCTGTTCCTGCCTGACTTTCCCATGCTCGAACCCGTAGCGCGGGGGAAAGTTCCGGATCTTGATGTGGGTGTCAGGGCGCGCCCCGAAATGGCCGCGCTCGTTTTCACCGGCTTCATCCGCATTCCCGAGGAAGGCAGCTATACGTTCCACCTGACCTCTGACGACGGATCCCGCCTCTTCGTGGCCGATACCCCCGTCATGTGCCGGATTTCGCCGGATGGCGGAACGCGATCCCTCGCAACCGATCCGCTCTCGAGCGCCCTTGATGCCGGAATCGTCAACCAATGGGTGGTGTTTGAAGGCGTGGTGAATTTCGCGGCGAGGGTCGGTGGCCGGCTGGAACTGGAGGTGGCCGACCGCTCCAAAACATTTCAGGTGACATTGGTCGATGGATGCGAAACGGACCCCGCCGCCCTGCTCCACCAGCGTGTCAGGGTCGCGGGGCTGAAAAGGAATTCCGGTATCGTGGCGATCGACAGGACGCAGATCGAAACTCTATCAGACGAACAGGGCGAGGAAAAAATCCTGACCCAGGTAGTCGAGATCCGGCAGCTCCAGCGCGATGACGCGGCGAAGCCTTATCATGCGGAAATCCAGGGAGTCGTGACGATGGTGACCCCGAGAAGCCTGGTGCTGCAGGATGCCACTGGCGGGGTATTCGTCCACTATGAATCTCCGGCGTCCGGGAATTCTCCGCAACCGGCGGAGCTATGGAAAATCGAAGGCGTCACCGGCCCGGGTGATTTCTCACCGGTGATCCATGCGAATCGCGCGGCCTGTATCGGTAACGCCCCGCTTCCCCGGGGAGTGAAGCCCACGCAGCAGCAACTGGCCAGCGGCAGTCTCGATGCCGAGATGGTGGAGATCGAGGGCGTGATCCTTGAGGTTTCAAACTCCGAAATCAAGCTGCTGACCCGCAGTGGCAAGGCAGGCATTCTCGATTCCTGGCTCTATCCATTGCCGGTCCGGAACATGTCAGCGGAGGAACTCCAGTCCCTCGTGGGGAGCGTGGTCAGGCTGCGCGGTGTTTACCGTGCGATATGGGATACCAAGACAGGCAGCGTCCAGTCCGGCGAATTGATGTTAGGGAATGCTGGAATGTCGGTTGACAAAAGAGCGTCCGATCCTCCATTTTCCGCGCCGCTCATCGAGCCTTCCGAACTCCTGTTGTTCACCTCCCATCCGACCGCTCTCAGGCGGGTCAGGATGAAGGGGCAGCTTCTCTATTCGAGGCTGCCGGAGCTTTTCCTGTTTGATGGGACGAGCGGTTTCCACGCTTCTACGCGTGAATTCCCGGAATTGTCCCCCGGTGACGAGGTGGAGGTTTCCGGGTTCCCCCAGCTCGGCGGGCCTTCCCCGACATTGTTCGAAGCCAGTGTTCGCAAGACCGGCGCATCCCCATTGCCCGCGCCAACCAGGGTTCCCGCGGCCAATCTACCCGATGCCGGGCTGGATTCCACGTTCGTGGAGGTGGAGGGAACATTGCTCAACGATACCGTGCGGATGGATGAACGCGTGCTGGAAATGCGCGCGGGATCCAGCCACTTCATCGCGTTCGTCCCTTCCGGCGCGACGGCTGCGCAGAATATCGAAAAGGACAGCATCCTGAGCCTGACGGGCGTTTACATCAGCGCGAGGTCCGACCGGACTTTGTCGAACTCGGACTCGTTTGAAATGCGCCTCCATAGTCCCGCGGACATCAGGATCATCAGGCGCGGACCATGGTGGACCAGACTTCACACGATCGCGTTGGTGGGGGCTCTTTCCGTGGGGCTGGTACTGGCCGCATCCTGGGTCACGCTGCTGCGGCGCACCGTCGCCAGACGTACCAGCGAGCTCGCGCTGGAGATCGAGGCCCGCGGATTCGTCGAGCGTCACCGCGCGATGGAACAGGAGCGCAGCCGCATGGCGAAGGATCTGCACGATGAGCTGGGTTCGGGCCTCACCGAAGCGGGCATCCTGAGCTCGCTCATGAAGAATCCGGCCATTCCGAAGGAGACGAAGAACGGCTACCTCGATCAACTCAACGACCTGTGTTGCAAGCTGGTGACCGGCCTTGACGAAATCGTCTGGGCGGTGAACCCGCGTTACGATTCGGCTGCGGATCTGGCCGGGTATTTCTCCCTCTTCGCCCAGCGCTTCCTGACATTGGCCGGAATCGATTGCCGTCTGAAGATCGACGACGCGATCACCACGGATCCCATCGATTCCAGAATGCGTCATGGAATCTTTCTCGCCTTCAAGGAGGCCCTTAACAACATCGTGCGGCACTCGGGTGCGAAGACGGTGCATCTCACCATCGTGGTGAAGACGGGCAGCCTGATGATTTTCGTGGCCGATGACGGGAGTGGATTCGATTCCTCCGTCGATCTGCCGGGAAGCGACGGCCTCCGCAACATGGAGGAGCGGATCCGTGGCCTCGGCGGCACCTGCACGATCGAAACCTGTCCGGGGCGCGGGACCACCATCCAATTCAAAATTTCACTGAAACCAGAACCCACATGATCAAGATTGCCATAGTTGAAGACAGCCGGACGACTCGGGAAGGACTCAAGACCATCATCGAGCTCTCCAACGAATATGTATGTGTGGCAACCTGCGAGACCGCGGAAGAAGCCTTGCGGGTTCTGCCGCGCCACGCGCCCGAAGTGGTCCTCATGGACATCCAGCTACCCGCGATGTCCGGCATCGAGTGCGTCGAACAATTGAAGAAGCTGCTTCCCAGCGTGCTCGTGATCATGGTGACGGTGTATGAGGATCCAGACAGGATTTTCAGCGCCTTGCGGGCCGGGGCTTCCGGTTATTTATTGAAACGCTCCGCCCCCGAGCAGGTGCTGACCGCCATCCGGGACGTCGGAAAGGGCGGGGCGCCGATGAGCGGGGAAATCGCCCGCAAGGTGATCCAGTATTTCAGGAACCAGTCATCGGTTTCGAAAGATGTCGAAAATCTCACCTCCCGGGAGAAGTCCGTGCTCGAACTTGTGGCGTTCGGACTCACCAACAAGGAAATCGCCGGACGGCTGCACGTTTCGGTCGAAGCCGTCCGGTGGCATTTGAAACATATCTATGCCAAACTGCATGTGCATTCCCGGACGGAAGCCGCGCTTAAATTCCGTGGTCCGACCGAATAGCCGGATAAGGGAAAACAGGTGATGGATCGCCTGCTACCCTTTTGGGTAGAAATACGGCTGGAGATACATCGTCATTGGTAATAGGGACGGGCCTCGGGTAACTCTCGGATCTCATCATTCCCCCTTTTCAAGAGCTGCCCGGCTGCCGGGATGCCGGGGAATTCCATAATCCATCGATCCATGAAAACCGCATCAGCCTCAAGTCGCCCGTTACCGGCATCATCCATGATGATTCATCTTTCCTGTATCGCGGTGTTCTGCTGCTCAATGGCAGCCGGTCCGGTCCGGGCGTTCACTACGGCGGATGCCGACGCGATTTTCGAGGCTCACACCAAGGCCTTTTACCGGGTGGAGAATGGTGTAGGCTGGCACACCAAGACGACGGACGGCGGCAAGGCGGATTTCTGGATGCAGGCCGAAATGTTGGAGATGGTGCTGGACGTTTATGCCCGGACGCGCAGCCCGAAGGAGCTCGAAATGTTCGCCGAACTGTTTCGCGGATTCATCGCCGCCCACGGGACGACCTGGGAGAAAAACGAGTACAACGACGACATCATGTGGATGGGCATCGCCTGTGCGAGGGCGCATCTGGTCACCAAAAATCCCGATTATCTCTCCGCGGCCAAAGAAAACTTCGACATGTGTTACGAGCGGGCCATTTCCTCGGATCTTGGCGGCGGCTTGTGGTGGCGGACCGATAATCAGACGAAGAACGCCTGTGTGAACGGTCCGGGAGCCATCGCCGCGGTTCTGCTTGGCCGGGCGACGGGTGAGACCTCCTACTTCACCAAGGCCAGGGAGCTTTTCCTCTGGGAACGCGCCACCTTGTTCGATCCGAAGACGGGCCGGGTCTCCGATAACATCGACATCAACAAGAAAATCAATCACATGTCGTGGACCTACAATCAGGGAACCTTTGTCGGCGCGGCCAATCTGTTGGGCTATAACGACGACGCGCGCCTGGCCGCCACTTATACCATGAACGAGCTCTGCAAGGACGGGTATTTGCCCGCCTACGGGGAAACCGGCGACGGAGGCGGCTTCAACGGCATCGGAGTGCGGTGGATCGCGCGCTATATGAAGGATCGCCGGGAACAGGCCGTTTTCGAGGCCTGGTTGCAAAAGAACGCGGCAGCCGCATGGCAGGCCCGCCGTGCGGAAGACAATCTTTCCTGGTGCGCCTGGCCGGAGCAGACGCCGCCGGGACCCCGGCATTCGTGGGGCTGCAGCAATGCGGTCGTGATCATGCAGGCGGTTCGCCCGCCGGGGCAATGATCAAGGCGAATCAAGAGAGGGATGGCCGCTGATATGCCATCGAAATCCGATCTGGCGGAGATGTGATGAAAACTACTTATTCGGGTAGCTAGGCGCGGCTTCCCTCCAATGATAACTTCGATCCGTTCGGGAATTTCCATATTTCCTGAATCGAAGAAAAAACCAAGACCATAGCATGAAATCCATAATAAAATCCTCCCCTCCATCCATCAGTGGTGCTGTCGCAAGTATCGCCATTCTGTTAGCCGTTCCCGCCTCCGGTGCGATCATCGTGCAGGAATTGTTCGACGCGATCGCCGGTGGGGATCAGACGCTGAACGGGTTGGGAGATAGCAGCGCCAGTACCGGGATGACCGGCCTGTGGGCAATCAATGGCGAGAACCAGAATATTATGGTCGCCAACAATTTCAACGTGGTTGGAGGGGACCCGGGGCTTCCCGGCCCATCTTTCAGCAACGGTCAGGACGGAGGTCTTTGGCACATGACCGGTAGTTGGAGCACGAGCATCTACGCCACTCGCGCGCTCGCGAGCACGATCAGCTTCGCTACGGATCAGACGCTGTATTTCAGCGTCCGGCTGAATAACGAAGGCAACTCGGCAATGGGAATCGGACTTGCTTCCGGCGCGGGCGGCTCTTCGGAGTTCGTCGGAGCGGGCTTTTCCTGGGATGAGGCGACTTCTATTGGCGGCCCCACGGACGGTGCGGGTAACGCGGCATACATTTCCTACGGAACCCTGGGTGACGAGGCGGGGCCATACGGCATCCGGGTCCATGAGGCCGCTGGTAGCGTGAATGGCTACGGGCTTCTTGTAGGCCGTATCACGATCAGCTCGACCGGGGCGGACCTGATCGATATCAAGCGCTACGCGCCGGGCGACACGATCGAGCAGGATCCATCGCTGGTCACATGGTCCGCAAGCGACAGCTTCGACTCGGATATGGAGGCCACCCATCTGTTGTTGTGGCTGAATGGCGGTGGAGGCAATGCCAAGGGTGAAATTGATGCCATCCGTTTCGGAACCACCTGGGCGGATGTCACGGCTGTGCCGGAAACCGGATCCACGGCGCTTTGCGCCTTGGGGCTCGCGCTCGCGATGCGCCGTCGTCGTCACTGATTCCACGGTATGGGGCGGGGCCGCTTCCCGCCATCCACGGGTTCTGTCATCCCGTGAATCTACCTACTTGGGTACTTGGCTTTCATATGAAAGCGGTAGTAGTGTTCCCGGGTTCAGCCCCGGGAACATCTGTTTCCAACACCGGGGTTGAAGACACTTTCGATCACGGTTACCTCGCTCCATCGCGGCGGATTCCACGCCGTTGATGGTGGCGCCACCAAAACCCATGATATCAAAACCTTATTCCCACCCGGCAACTCATCCTGATCCGAATCGATCGGCTGCGAGCAGCGTAAACCGGTTTGCCGGGAATTCGCGTTCACGCCTTGTCTTTCTCGGGATATTGCAATGGCTGGCGGGCTGCCTGCCGGCGGTCGCGGCGGAAGGTCCCGGAATCCCGAACGTGCCTTATACCCCGGAACAGGTGGGGACCATTGTTTCGATGATCGATCCCGGAAAGGCGGTGTCCGCGCTGGCCCTGCATCGCGGGTATATGTTCGTCCCCCTGAGCGCCGATCACGGAGGAGGGCAGGGAGCCGGAGCGTTCGCATTTTATGATGTGAGCGATCCCGCCAACCCCGTGAATGTTTTCGATTCGAGAGACGACAACGAGCGCTATCATACCGCGGGAGAACAGGATTATGTCGGTGATTGGGCGGAGCAGCATCATCTATCGACATCGGGTGATCTGTTCATGATCGCCGAGCGGCGCGACGGCTCGGCGGGATTTTGTATCTTCGACGCGTCTCCACTCTATGACGGAGATTCCGACACCAAACCGGAGATCGTTTCGCGCTATTCCTTTCCCGGAGTTACCAATCCCAGCAATTACGACGGCTTTTCGTTCGCTCCGGGATGGCAGGGGAGCCGTTATCTGTTCGCACCCACCGGGGCGCAGGGGCTTTATGTCATCGATACCAGCGACATCGCCAACCCGTTCCAGCTCGCTCATGTCAGCCGCGCGGCGCTCGGGAACCTCACCCTGCGGGCGGCGTGGCCGATTGGCAACATACTGATCATGTGCGAGGCCGCCACCCAGAATGAGTTCCAGGCCAGGGTGTTCGATATCTCCAATCCGGCCACTCCGGTGCAGATCGGGGCGTTTGGCGGGCCATTCGGCTACCACGGTTTTGTTTATGGATCCTCCTTCTACAATGCGGCGTCTCCTCTGGCGGGTTATGATTTCTCGGACCCTTCCAATATCGGTGAGACCATTCTCGCCACTCCCGAATTTGACCGGCCTGAATATGGATTCGGCAAGGATGGCGATATTTTCGTCGGCCACTATCCCGGGGGAACCCGATGGCGCCTGAATGGGAATACCGCGAGCTTCGTATCGAGGGTGGATTCCGGGTTGATCGATGATCACGCGTTTCTCAGTCCGCTTGGCAACCTTCTGGCGGTGTGCAGCGATCACAACAACGACCGTAAGATCATCATCGGCATTTCGGGGACAGAGCAGGACACTTCCCCGCCGGTGCCGCTGTTCACCTCTCCGGCGGATGGTGCCGTCGGGCAGAACGTGCTTTCGAGGGTCGGGATTTCCTTTTCGGATTGGGTGGATCCCAAGTCGGTGGATAGCACCACTCTGGAAGTGAGAAGACTGGAAACCGGCGAGTTGGTGGAGGGAAGTTACTCGACGATGATGGGAATCGTGAACTTCGCTCCAAACGCGCCGCTGGAGTTGAATTCCACCTATGACGTCGTCTTGAAAGCGGGAGGGGTGAAGGATCAGGCGGGAAACGCGGTGGCTGCGGAAACGCTGGTGAGCCGCTTTTCCACGGGAAGCCAGATCACCGACTTCAAGGTGAGCGTCCAACCGACGACGCCGGTTGCGGTGGGCCAGCAGGCCCAGTTCGCGCTGACGGTGACAAACATGAGCGGCCTGTCCTTGGAACACTCGTGGAATTTCGGCGACGGCTCCGGGGATACCGCGTTTTCAGCCGCGACCAGCGCGGCGCATACCTATACCTTGAAAGGGAATCATTCCATATCTGTCAGAACCCGCATTGCCGGAACAAGCTATGCGCCATCGATCAACGGTGTGCAGATCGTGCACGGGCTGCTCCCGGTGCAAAAACCGAAAGTCCAGTCCACCATTCTTGTGGATCCCGACCGCCCGGTGGTTTGGAACGTGAATCCGGATCATGATTCCGTCTCGGGAATGGATTCGGAGCTGCTGGAAAGAATCCATGAAATCCCGGTGGGGAATCGACCGGTGGCGGTTGCATTGGGATCGCAGGACCGGCTTTGGGTTGCCAATAAAAATTCGGCGTCCCTCAGCGTGATCGACCGTGTCACCGGAGCGGTGAGCCATACGCATGGGCTGCCTTATGGATCGCAGCCTCATGGGCTGGTGGTGGATCCGGATGCGGGTTTCGTTTACGTGGCATTGGAATCACTGGGCCAGGTTGCGAAGATCAGCGAATCCACCGGGCAGATTTTGGCGAAAATTCCGGTAGGGCCGTGGCCGAGAAGCCTCTCGCTGGATCCGGTGCGCGGCACTTTGTGGGTGTCCCGTTTCATTTCCCCGGATCAGGGAGGCGTGTTGGTGCCGGTGGATCTGGCGACTTTCACCGCGGAGCCGGATGTGGCCCTGCCACCCGTGATGCGGGAGGACGGATTGCACAATGGCCGGGGAATTCCCAACTATCTCGCGGCGGTGACGATTTCTCCGGATTACAGCCAGGCGTTCGTGCCATCCAAGAAAGACAATATTTTCCGTGGACTGAAACGGGACGGGCTGCCTCTGACCTTCGAACATTCCGTCCGCTCGATGGCGGCCAATCTGGATCTGGACACCCGCGCGGAGATTCCGGCGAATACCCTCGATTTCGACAACAGCGATTTCGCCACCGCCGCCGCCTTCAGCCCGCTGGGCAATATGGTGTTTTTCACTACCAGCGGATCTTCGACCGTATGGGCGGTGGACGCCTACAATCCAACCAGCAACTACACATTCGCATCCGGTGGACTGGCTCCCGACGGGTTGGCAATTCATCCGGATGGCTCGCGGATCTATATCCATAACTTCATGGACCGTTCCGTAACGGTATTCCGCTCGACCGTGGCTTGCGGAGCGGTTTGCGGAACCGCGCCCCAGATCGCGAAGGTCGCCACGGTTTCCAGCGAATCACTCCCACCCGAGGTGCTGCGAGGAAAGCAGCTCTTCTACGACACCACGGACCCCCGCCTTGCGCAGGAAGGATACATGAGTTGCGCGAGCTGCCATCTCGATGGCAGCCACGACGGACGGGTCTGGGATTTCACGAATCTGGGAGAAGGACTTCGGAATACGATCGACCTGAACGGCAGGGGCGTCGGTCACGGAGCGATCCACTGGACCGGGAATTTCGACGAAGGCCAGGATTTCGAAGGGCAAATCCGGGAGTTCTCGCAGGGTTCCGGTCTCTTGAGTGACGAGGATTTCCATCAGGGATCACGCCCGCACCCCCTGGGTGAGAGCAAGACGGGACTCTCGGATGATCTCGACGCATTGGCGTCCTACATCCGGTCGCTGACAAGCGTGGGCGTGAGCCCTCACCGTGCCGGTGACGGGAGTTTGACTCCCGATGCGGTGCAGGGACGGGAGATTTTCAGACAGGAGAATTGCGCGTCCTGTCATGGTGGGACGGCTTTCGCGGACAGCCAGGCGTTTGCCCGGCATGATGTCGGAACCCTGACGGACGCGTCCGGTACGAGGTTGGGGCTGGAACTGGATGGTCTCGATACCCCGACTCTTCGCGGCGTCTGGAAAACGGCTCCGTATCTGCACGATGGATCCGCCGCGACGCTGACCGAGGTGCTCGTAGACAAGGATCTATCAGGAAAACATGGCGGCCTTTTCCATCGCAGCCCGGCGGAGATCGCGCAATTGGTCGAATATCTGAAATCGATCGACGATCTCGAACCGGAAGCTCCTTCGTCCGATGGTGATGCTCCGATCATTGCCGCACAGGCTCCGCTGGTTCATCCGATTCACCGTGCTCTGTCAGTGGCCCTGTCCGTCAGTGGCCAGGGGCCGTTCACATGGTCCGGCCTCGCATTGCCTGCGGGGCTGGAAATCGATGCCGCGAGCGGAATCATCACCGGGGCTCCGTCCAGCGCCGGGCATTTTGTCGCCCGGGTCGGCGTTCGGGATGCGGCGGGACGTTCCGCGACGGTCGATATCGATTGGACGATTTTCGATTCTTCCGCGCGCCGCTACGTGAAGCTGGTTTCGTATTCGTCCCACAACGGGCAAACCTTCACGAGCCTGGCGGAATTCAATCTGCTGGATTCCAACGGTCAGCCGCTCGACCGCACGGGATGGAAGGCCACCGCATCCACTCAGGAAGCGAGCACTCCCGCAGGGAGGGCCATCGACAACCAGACGGGGACTTTCTGGCACAGCGTTTACAGCGGGGGAACGGTTCCTTTTCCTCATGAACTGGTGATTGATTTGGGCAGCGCGCGGTCGTTTTACGGTTTCACCTGTCTTCCGCGCCAGGACGGCAATAGCAACGGGCGGATCAGATCTTACGCGTTCTTCGTCAGCGACGACGGCGTCTCGTGGGAATCGCCGGTGGCGGCGGGTGAGTTCCCGAACAACGCCGGCTTGCAGACGGTCGATCTGGATTCACCTTTCAACCGCTATGTGAAGCTGGTTTCCCTTTCCTCCCACAACGGACCCTTTTCCAGTCTGGCGGAATTGAATCTGGTGGACGCCGCAGGCCAGCCGCTCAGCCGCAGCGGGTGGCAGGCCTCCGCCTCCACCGAGGAAACCAGTGCGGAAGACGGGAGGGCAAGCCGCGCGATCGACAACGATCAGAACACCTACTGGCACAGCGCCTGGAGCGAGGGAACGCCGCCGTTTCCCCATGAGCTTGTCATCGACATGGGAAGAGCCAGGACCTTTTTCGGTTTGAGGTGCCTGCCCCGTCAGGATGGAAATACCAATGGCCGCATCAGATCATACCGCGTCTATTGCAGCGAGGACGGGGTTTCCTGGGGGGAGCCGGTGGCCGAGGGGACATTCGCGAACAGCTCCGGCATGCAATCCGTTGCGATCACCAACGCGGTCAACAGAGTGCCGGTCTTTGCCACCGGGCAGCCGGTATTGTCCGTCAGTGAGAATGTCGCCGCCGGCACTCATGTGGGCCGTATTGAGGCTACCGATCCTGATGCCGGGCAGACCGTCAGCTACCACATTGGCAGCGGAAACATCGCCGGGGCTTTTTCGATTGATCCGGTCACCGGCGATATCAGCGTGTCGGGCATGATCGACTACGAAAGCCGGGCGATCTATCATCTGCAGATCATCGCCACCGACAGTGGTTTTCCCGCCCTTTCATCGGCCAGGGTATATCCTGTCACGATTCAGAATGTCATCGAATCGAACGAAGAGGCGGTGAAAATCGCGCTTGCCGCCACGGGAGGTGTCTATGAAGGTCACGGCAATCCGGGGATCACGGGATTCGACGCCGATCCGGATGGGGATGGCATCCCCAACGCCATCGAGATTCTGCTAGGAACCGATCCCTCGGTGGCGAACGCGCAGCCGCCGATTCGCCTGGTGACTCTGGAAGATGGCGGCCAGACCTGGCTGGCTTACGAGTATGGCATTGCCGAGGGCAGCGGGCTTTCTTTCCGGTGCATGGGCAGCAGCGATTTGAAAACCTGGGCTCCGTTGACAAGCGAGCCGGTGTTGGTTTCCTCCTCCGGCGGGATTCAAATCTGGCGCGTCAGGGAGGACCAACCGTTGGAGGAAGCGCCCGTCCGCTTCATGCGCCTTGAGGTGCCTGCTGGGAATTCGCTTTCTGCGGGAGACCCCTGAAAGAGCCATTGGGCCGGACCGGAGGGCGGGAAAATTGGGCAGGGCCAACGCATCGAAAAATCCAGAAGCTGAATGAGGTATGAGTGGTCCCATGAGGCGTTGCGCCGCTTGCCCTTGATTCCCCGCTTTTTGGTTTTCTCCCGGGAGAGGATGCTCATGGCCATGCGCCGCAGGATGAAGGACAGGCCCGTGCCCCCCGCCACATCCGCCCGCTAGCTGCAGGGGTTCACGGTTCGGCGCGCGCCGTCTCCAGCTCCGCGTAAACGATTTCATCGCCGCGCAGCGATTTCCCTGTGGCCGCCACCTTGCCGCCGGAGGTGTAAATCGTCGAGAATCCATATCCCCTCCACTTCTGGCGCTCGTCCACGCTCCAGTTCGCGCCTATGACGTGATGGTCGAAGTTCGCGAGCCGTTCCGGCAGCGAATGCCAGAACCAATCGGCCGGATGGCTCTTGTCCACCCATGCGATCGGATACAGCAACGCCCAGAGTTTCTCCTTACGGTATTTTTCGAGAATCGTGTGAATGTCGAAACAGATCGCGAGACCGACACGGCCGAACTCGGTCTCGGCCACCGCCAGTCCACGGTCGCCGGGCGTCGCCCAAGACTGCTCGGGCAGCGGCCACGGCGTCAACTTGCGGTAATGTGCGACGATTTCGCCTTTCGACGAGGCCAGGCACACCGTATTGAAGTAACGGACGCCGTCCCCGGTCTTTTCCACTTCGATAAACGGTATCGTCAGATAGATTCCGAGGCGCTTCGCCAACGCTCCGAATTGTTCCGTGGACGGACCCGGGACGGTCTCGGCAAACGGTTCCGGGTTCTTCCCGCGGTACTTCGGATCCAGTGGCCGTCCGGACACATGCCAGTTGGTTTTCAAATCCTGCGACAGATATCCGGTGATCGCGGTCTCCGGCAGCACGACGATTTTCGCGCCTTCGGTGGCGGCTTTTTCCACCAGAAAAGCAAGCTTCGCCCGGTTCGCCTCCAGCGCGCCAAGATCCGACGAGCATTGGATCGCCGCGACTTTCACCTTGCGATGCGATCCATCGGACGGAGATGGTTCTTTCGCGGAAATCATAGCCGGAATCATCGGAAGCAAGCAGACCGGCAATATGGGAACAATCCGTTTCATCGGGATCAAAGGCTGGACGGACCCGCATCGGCGGACAACGAAAATTCCCTCCTGTTTTCTCCAAGTCCCTCATCCGGTAAGGAAACTCATTTCACGCAAGGGCCCAAAGCGCGAACAAACGTCCGCCCATGCGGACGGATCACGCGAGAATATCCCTGACGACCTTGGCGGGTTCGACGCCGGTAAGGCGTTGGTCAAGCCCCTGGAACTTGAAGGACAAGCGCTCGTGATCGACTCCGAGGAGATGGAGAATGGTCGCGTTGAGATCGCGAATGTGCATGGGATCCTTGACGATATTATAGGAATAATCGTCCGTTTCGCCATAGACCGCGCCCTTCCTGACACCGCCGCCGGCCATCCACATGGAGAAGCAGCGCGGGTGGTGGTCGCGGCCGTAGTTGGTTTGTGAGAGGCCGCCCTGCGAGTAAACGGTGCGGCCGAACTCGCCGCCCCAGACGACGAGGGTGTCATCCAACAGGCCGCGTTGTTTCAGATCGGCGATGAGGGCGGCGGTGGGGCGATCGATGTCCTCGCAGAGGATTTTCATACGGTTCGGCAGATCGCCATGGGTGTCCCAGCCGCGGTGGAAAATCTGGGTGAAGCGCACTCCGCGTTCGGCGAGGCGGCGGGCCATGAGGCAATTGTAGGCGTAGGTGCCCGGTTCCTTTGCCTTGGGTCCGTACATGTCCCATACCGACTGCGGCTCGCCGGAGAGATCGGTGAGGTCGGGCACGGAGGTTTGCATGCGGAATGCCATTTCGTATTGGGCGATGCGGGCGTTGGTTTCCGGATCGCCGATGCGGTCGTGCAACTCGCGGTTGATGGCATTGACCCCATCGATCATCGCGCGGCGGATGTCCGATGGCACGCCCTTGGGATTGGAGAGGTGGATGACGGGGTCGCCACCGGAGCGGAGGGCCACGCCGGCGTGTTCCGGCGAGAGGAAACCGGCGGACCAGAGGCGGGACGAGAGCGCCTGGATGTTCTGGAACAGCGGAAGCTTGGAGGTGAGGACGACGAAGGTGGGCAGGTCCTCGTTCATCGAGCCTAGGCCGTAGGAGATCCACGAGCCGATGGACGGTTTTCCGGGAACCATGTTGCCGGAGTTGATGAGCAGGATGGCGGGCTCGTGGTTGATGGCCTCGGTGTGGAGCGAACGGATGACCGCGAACTCATCCGCCACCTTGGCGGTGTGGGGAAGCAGTTCGCTCACCCAGTGGCCCGCCTGGCCGTGTCGATTGAACCTGAAGACCGAGGGTGCGACGGGGAAGCGGGTTTGGGATGCGGTCATGCCGGTGAGCACCTGGCCGCCGCGAACGGACTCGGGCAGATCCTGATCGAAACGTTTCGCGAGTTCCGGCTTGTAATCCCATGTCTCAAGCTGCGACGGGGCTCCCGCCATGAAAAGATAGATGGCGCGCTTGGCCTTGGGCGCGTAGTGGGGAAGCAGCGGTGCGGCACCTCCGGCCGCCATGGCTGCGGAACCCCGGCCGAAGAGCGAAGCCAGACCGGCCCATGCCAGCGACTTCCCGGCGCGGGTGAGAAACTGCCGCCGCGAGGCAAGCGTCGCCCATTCGGCTTTCAGCGACTGCGGAACGGGAAGATCAAGAACCGAAGGGCCTTCACCGCAATGATCGGAGCAGAGGTGGTGCATGGGAGATGGAGATCGTGGATGTTGGATGAAGAACAACGGATGACTACTTCGTCAGGGTTTCGTCGAGGTTGAGGAACTGGTTGGCGAGCATGGTCCAGGTGGCGGTTTCGACGGGGTCGATGGCGGGATCGGCCGGGGCCTCGCCGGTGCCGAGCATGGCGCGGGCCTCGTCGGGTTTGGATTGGTAGTGGGAGGCGAAGCGCTGGTGGGAATCGCGGAGAATGGAGGCCTCGCGGGCCTCAAGCGGGCGGGCGATCAGGTTGCGGGCGAGGAAATCGAGGCGGGCGCCGGTTTCCTTCGAGTGGAGGACGGCGCGTTCGGCGAGTTTGCGGGCGGCTTCGAAGAATTGCGGGTCATTCATGCTGACGAGCGCCTGGAGCGGGGTGTTGGTGCGGGCGCGGCGGATGCAAACCACCTCGCGTGCCTGGGCGTCGAAGGTTTCAAGGGATGGCGGCGGGGCGAAGCGTTTCCAGAAGATATACAAAGAGCGGCGGTAGAGGGACTCGCCCTTGTCCTGCCGGTATTTGAGCGTGTTCGACTCCGGCATTGAGACCGCTTCCCAGACGCCGGGCGGCTGATAGGGTTTCACCGGCGGCCCGCCGATCCTGGACACAAGCAGTCCGGAAACCTGGAGGGCGGTATCCCGCAGCACCTCGGCATCCATGCGGAAGCGCGGGCCGCGCGAGAGCAGGCGGTTGGACGGGTCCGCCGCGAGGAGTTCCGGCGTCACGCGCCGGCTCTGACGATAGGTGTGGGAGGCAAGAAGGAGTTGATAGATATGTTTCAGGTTCCAGCCGGACTCCCGGAACTCGACGGCGAGCCAATCAAGCAGTTCCGGATGGGTGGGGCGCGCGCCCATGATTCCGAAGTCGTCGGCGGTATCCACCAGGCCGACGCCGAAGATTTCCTGCCAGATGCGGTTGACGGTGACGCGGGCGAAGAGCGGGTTTTCCGCGGCGAAGAGCCATTCGGCGAGGTCGAGGCGGCTGCCGCCCTGTGCGGAAAGCGGCATGAAATCCGGGGTGGCGGGCGTGACGAGTTCGCGGCGGGCGGTGTAAACGCCGCGATCCAGAATCCAGGCATGGCCGGGCGCCTTGCGCTCGGTGGCGATGAGCGTGGGCGTGCCATCCTTGCCGAGGGCTTCGATCTTCGCATCGAGCGCGGCCATTTCGCGTTCAAGCGCGGCGGCTTCCGGATCGCGGGGAATGAAGTGGCGTTCGAGGACATTGAAACGATCAACCGGCGACCATGTGTCCGGATCGGGTTTCGCGGCGATGATTTCCGCCGCACTGTCCTCGAATGGCAGGCGGGCGAACTCGGCGTCGGCGAGGGCGCGGCGATAGAGGCGGATGTCCTGATAGGATGTCTCGCGCAGCAGGGCGTCATTGCCAAAGCGGCGGCCGAGCTGGAACGGGAGTTCGTTGCGGATCGTTTGACCGGGCTGGAGCGAGTCGTGGGTGATGTTGGCGGCGCGTGGCTGACCGTTGACGAAAAGTTTCAGTCCCTTGGCGCTACGGGATCCATCGTAGGTGAATCCGACGTGGACCCATTCGCCGCGCGGGATGCCGCCGACATCGGCGCGGATGGCATGGTTCGGCCACTGGTGGATGATGTGGACGACGAGCCTGTCGCCATTGATGAAGACATCCCAACCGCGGTGGGCGAGATCGCCGGGGCGGCCCATGCGTGACAGGATCGCGCCATTGCCGGTGGTGGCATTGCCGGTTTTCATGCGCAGGTTGATCCATGAGGCGGCGGTGAATCCGTGGTCGGCCTCGAAATCGCCCTGGTCCGGCATGACAAGTTCACCGGCGATATCGACGCGGGCGGCCGGCCAGAGCCAAACGGATTCACCCCAGACGAGCGGGTTGACAGTGGCTTGGTAAGCCGCGGTTTTCGCGCCGGGCGCGGAGTTTTTCACGGCGTCGCCCTTGCCCTCGTCAAGACGCAGGCGGAGTTCGAGGGAATCGGCCGGAACGGCTTGCGGTCCCTTGTTGGCGGCGAGAGCCTCACGGAAGCGGGCGGCGGCTTTTTTACGGTGTTCATCGTACTTTGCGGCGGCCTGCGAGCGGGCGGCGATCAGGGAATCGAATTCGGCGCGCTTGTCATCGGCGGGGAGGCGCAGGACCGGGCGGGTCTCGGCGAGGTTTTCATCCCACGGTTTTTCGGAGGTGTTGTTGAAGAAGGCGGCCAGCGAGAAGAAATCCTTCTGGGACACGGGATCGAACTTGTGATCGTGGCAGGACGCGCAGCCGACGGTCAGGCCGAGGAAGGCGGCGCCGAAGGCCTCGGCGCGGTCACGGGTGTTGGCGACGTGGATTTCCTCCGGAATGGTGCCGCCCTCGTTGGTGGAGACATTGCAGCGGATGTAACCGGTGGCGATCCAGGTGTCCGCGCCGGTGGCCGGGATGAGATCGCCGGCGAGTTGCTCGCGCACGAAGTCATCATAGGGCTTGTGCGCGGCGAAGGAGCGGACGACGTAGTCGCGATAGGGCCAGATGGCGCGGACATTGTCGAAGTGGAGGCCGTGGGTATCGGCATAACGCGAGTAGTCGAGCCAGTAGCGGGCGCGGTGCTCGGCGTAGGCGGTGGTGGCGAAGAGTTTGTCGAGATGGGCGCGATAGGCCTCATCGGTGGGATTCGCGGCAAAGGCCTCGACATCGGCGGGATCCGGCAGCAGGCCCGTCAGATCGAGCGAAGCCCGGCGGATGAGCGCGCGCGGGTTGTCCTCCGCCTGTGGTTGAAGGCCCTTTTCGGCGAGTTTTTCCCGGATGAAGGCGTCCACCGGATTGCGGTCGGCCGCGGATTCGGCCGCCGCCGGGACGGGCGGACGCTTGGGAGGAATGAATGACCAGTGCTCCTCGTACTCGGCTCCCTGGGCGATCCAACGCTCGATGGTGGCGATGTGCTCCTCATCCAGCTTCTTGTGGGACTTGGGCGGAGGCATGATGAGGTCCGGATCCGGGGTCCGCATCAGTTTGACCAGCAGGGAGGCGGCGGGATCGCCCTTGACGATGACCGGCGTGCCGTCCTCGCGCGGCTCGAAGGCGAACTCGGGGCGGTCGAGGCGCAGCGGGGATTTCTTCGGCTCGCGGGTGCCGGAGTCCGGTCCGTGGCAATGATAACAGTTTTCCGAAAGAATCGGCTGGATGTGGGTGTTGAACGAGAGTTTCGCCCCATTGTCCGCAGCGGAAGATGGCACGGACGCGGTGTGCGGGGATTTCCCGCAGGAAACCGCGAGCAGCGTGGCGACAAGAACGGCAAGCGGGCGGGTGGGGATCATGATCCGGAATTCGGCAGTAAACGGTGGGCGTTCCCCACAACTTACACCGTGTGGCGGAATAGGGAAAAGGGCCTGCCGTTGCCAAAGGTCAGTGGTTGAAGATGAATTCCTTCGAGTTCAGCAGGGCCCAGAAGATGTCTTCGAGCGCCTCGCGGACCTTGGCGGGCCCTTTCGGATCCGGCACGGCGGCGAGGAGTTTTTCCATCTCCATGTCCGTGGGCTCGCGGCTGAGGACGCCGAGATAGAGCGTGCGGATGATTTCCATAGGCTCCTTCTTTTCGGCGATCATGGTCTCGACCACCTTGCCCTGGCGGATGCGCTGCTGGGTGGTCTCGCCATTGAGCAGGTGGAGCGCCTGGGAGAGGTTCGGCTCCATCTTCACCTCGCAGGAACAGACGGTGGCGCGGGTGGCGCGACCGAAGGTGGTGAGGAAGTAGTTGCTGGTATTGCCATCGGCGATCTGCACGGCGCGGGCTCCGAGCGGCAGGCCCTTGAACTTGTTGGGCGTCTTCGTCACCTGCGAGATGCAGTCCAGCAGCACTTCGGCACGGACGCGGCGGACGATGGCGCGGGAGAAGTTGCTGGTGTCCGTGGCGTTGGTCCCGTTGGTACGGGTGGAGAGTTGATAGGTGCGGGACGTGCAGATGTCGCGGACGATTTTCTTCAGGTCGTAGTCATGTGAAACGAATCGTTTTGCGAGTTCATCGAGCAGCTCGGGATTGGATGGCGGATTTGAGATGCGGACGTCGTCCACGGGATCGACGATGCCGATGCCGAAGAAGTGCGCCCACATGACATTGACGACGTTTTTGGCAAACCAGGGATTGTCGTTGGATGCGAGCCACTGGGCGAGGGCCTCGCGGCGGGAGGTGTTTTTGAGATCCGGCGCGGGGCCGCCGAGGAACCTGGGTTTCATGTTCCGCCTGGTGACGGGATGCTGCGTCTCCCCGCCGCCGTCGAAGACGATGCGCTCGCGCGGGTCTTCGGCGGGTTTGCGTTTCACCTGGGCGAAGAACGAGACGAAGCCGTAGTAGTCGTCCATGGTCCAGCGGTCGAAGGGATGATTGTGGCACTGGGCGCACTGGATGCGCGTGCCCATGAAGACCTGGGCGGTGTTTTCCGTGAGCTTCATCACGTCCTGCTCGATCTGGAAGTAGTTGGTGGCGGGCGATGAGAAGGTGCCGCCCTTGGCGGAGAGGATCTGGCGGATGATCTCGTTGAAGGGCGCGCCGGAAGCGATGCGTTCGCGCAGCCATTGGTAATAGTTGAGCGCCGCCTTGTAGGATACCTGCTGCGGGCCGTTGTCGAAGGTGCGGATCTGGAGGAGTTCCGCCCATTTCATCACCCATATCTCGGTGAATTCCTTGCGCCCGAGCAGTTCATCGACCAATGCGGCGCGCTTGTCCGGGCGCTTGTCCCCGAGGAAGCGGGCGCGCTCCCCAATCGTCGGCGGCAGGCCCACGAGGTCGAGATAAACGCGGCGGAGGAAGGTTTCGTCATCGGCGACTTCGGAGGGAACGATGCGGAGTTTGTTGAGCTTCGCATGGACGAGGGTGTCGATGAAGTTATGCTCCTCAAGTTGCGGGCGGGCGTAGGGAAGATCCTTCGGCACGACGATGGCCTGGCTGCCCTCGGTGAAGGTGTGGAAACGGGCGAGCAGGAAGGCCTCGCCGCGATTCGTGGATACGGCGAGGCCGTCGGTTTTGCCGATGGCGACCGAGTTGTCATTCGAGGTGGTGAAAGTGGTGAGCGGGGTGACATCGCGGTCGGTGCCATCGGAATAGGTGGCGCGAACGGTCATGGGCACCCGGACATCCTCGCCGGAGAGGACGAATTGTTTCGGCAGCACCTCGATGGATGTCGGCTGTGGAATGTCGTCCGCATCATAGGGCGCGCCGTTTTTGATCCACTCGACGAGGGTGTGGTGGGATGCGCTGCCGGGCTCGATGAGCTTGCCGCCGGTGTGGGGGACGGCGCCGATGGATTTGGTGACGAGCAGGGATTCCTCCGGGAGCGCGGTGTTGATGCGGCGACCGGCCATTTCGTTGGTGAGCCGGAAGTGGTCGCCCTTGGGATCGAAGCCGTAGAGCGAGAGATGGAATCCATCCTGGCCGCGCGCGGAGCCGTGGCAGGAGCCGGTGTTGCACCCGGAGGCGGTGAGCACGGGCATGACATCGAGCTGGAACGAAACGGGCCGGGGTTTCTCCGCGTCCATGACGGTGACCGGAATCTCCGCCTTGAGGCTCCGGTATTCGAGGCGGAGGATGGTTGTCCCGTCCTTCTTCGGGGTGAGGGTAGTGGCTTCGAGGGTGGCGACGGCGGGATCGTCGAGCGACCACTTCGCGAGGTGGGTGACATCGTGGGTGGACTCGTCCTTCATGCGGACGATGGCGATGGCGCGGTGGAAATCGGCGGCGGTTTCGAGGCGGATTTCCTTGGGGTGGATTTCCACGGCGGCGATGTCCGGATCCGGCGCGGCGTCCCAACGGGGTAGCGCGGTTTTTGCCATCGGCCGGAGTTCCTCGCCATCGGGCCATGGCGCATCGGCCTCGATCCAGGCGGTGAGGGCTTCGATTTCCTGGGGAGAGAGCGGATCGCCGCTTTTTTTCGGCGGCATGCGGTCGGAATCGTCGGCGGGCAGCTTGGAACGGATCAGGATGTCCGAGGCGTCGGAGTCTCCGGGTTTCAAGGCGGCACCGGACTCGCCTCCGCGGATCATGGCCTCCCGGGTGTGCATTTCCAGATCCGCCTTGGCCTTGCCGGGGTGATGGCACTCGAGGCAGCGGGTTTCCAAAATGCCGCGGACGCTCCCGAATGACCCGGGCTGGCCATCGGCACGGGCCGCGTGCGGCAGGATCGCAAGGCTGAGACACAAAAGGCGCATCCGGCCGGATACGGAGGGATCCGGCGCGGGATTGCATGGCAAATTGGATTCCCGGAGAAACCCGACGCGGGCGGGAATGACCTTGGGACGAAAATTTCCACCACTGCCGGATTGACAAGGAGCGGGCCGCCACTAGAGTTCGCGCCCCGACCCGCCCGGCGGCCGGGAAAACACGAACCTTTCAGAAAGGCCAGAAGCCATGAGCAAACGCACCTACCAGCCCTCCAAGCGCACCCGCAAGCAGCAATTCGGATTCCGCGCCCGCATGGCCACCAAGGCCGGCCGCGACATCCTGCGCCGCCGCCGTCAGAAGGGCCGCAAGCGTCTGGTTCCCAAGGGAGTGGAGATTCCCTTCAAGCGCCACACCACGCAGCACGGCTGATTTCACACGGCCCCGCCGCAGCGGATGCCACGCGCGTCCCATCCATGCGCCTCCCTCGGAAATGCAGCATGAAGTCCCGCGCGGAATTCGCACGGGTCAAGAAAACCGGCCAGGCGAAAGCCGGCCGGTTTGTCATTTTAAGCACGCTGGCCGATCCCGATCTGCCTTTTCTGATGACCGGATTCATCACCACACGCCGCAGTGGCAAGGCGCACGATCGCAGCCTGCTGCGCCGTCGTTTCCGCGCGCTGGTGCAGGCCCACGCGCCCGGCTTCGTGGAAACAAAGCGCTATCTGGTGACCATCGCGCTCCGGGGAGCGGCGAAAGCCACCTTCGCGGAACTCGAAGCCGACTGGCTGCGCCAGGCACGCCGGCTCGGACTGGTCCCCCGCCCCGAGGCCTCGCCGTGATCTCCAGTGTTCTCAGCACCCTGATCCGATGGACGATCCGTTTCTATCAGCGGATTCTGAATCCGATGTTGAAATTCGCCGCCGGTCCGGCCGCCGGGTGCCGGTATTCGCCGAGTTGCTCGAATTATTTCCTGCAGGCGGTCGGGATCCACGGGCCTTTCCGCGGCTCGTGGCATGGAATTTGCCGGATTTTCCGCTGTCATCCATGGGGTGGCAGTGGTTATGACCCCGTCCCGCCGGCCGGAAACTCCGGGGCGCACCGCTGCGACTGCAATCACCCGCCCGGAGAACACCGTTCCTAATCCCTTTCCCCACGCCCTTTCCCCACGCATCATGTACGATCGAAAAACATGGGTTGTCCTCGCCGTCTGCGGGGCACTCCTCGCCCTCAACTTCCATTACTCCGGAGAAAACCAGAAGCGCGTCCTTGAAGAGAAGAGGCGCAACGAAGATCTTCAAAAAGCAAGGGCCGCCACCGAGACTCCCCAGCCAGCGGACACCGGACTGGTAGTCGAAACCCCGCCGCCGCCCACCGAGGAGGAGTTGGTGGAACTGAAAAACGACAAGGTGGCCTACACCCTCTCCAACATCGGCGGAGGCATCAAATACGCCGAGTTTCAAAATGAATTCGAAGTCGGCAGCAAGACCAGCCGCGTGCGCGCCAACCGCTTCGGCTCCGGTCCCATCGGCGGAATCGCAGGGCCCGGCGAAGCGCTGGAAAACACCCCTTACGCCTACAGGAAGGAAGATTCCGAGGAGGGAAAGAAGGCGGTTTACATCGCCAGGCTGGCATCAGGCCTGGTGGTGAGGAAAACCTTCACGCTCAATGAGAGCAAGGATCCCGGCGCGGCCTATCTCATTGATCTCGATGTGCGGATCGAAAACACCGCCGCCACCGCGCAGAATCTCAACCAATGGAGCCTGTTCATGGGCGAGGCGGCTCCGCTCTATCAGGCGGAATGGGCGCAGCAGACCGGCTTCTTCTGGCGCGAGGACAACAGCATGCATTTCACCGATGCCAGTTCGTTCGCCGGCGGCTGGTTTTCCTCGGCACAAAGCCTGATCAACAGCCCCAATGACGGCGCCATCCAGTATGCGGGCGTGACCAACCAGTTCTTCGCCACCGTATTGCGGCCCAAGGAGCCGATGATCGCCTCCGTGTGGGGAAAACCCACGCAGGTGGCGCTCGCGAATGGAGCCAAACCGGTGACCTCCGTGCGAGCCGGCCTTCGTTTCCCGGCCGCCGAAATCAAACCGCAGGAAATCAAATCCTATCACTACAGCGTCTTCATCGGACCGAAGCACAACATCCTGCTGCGCCGCATGGACAACTTCTGGTCCGCCGAGAAACTCGGCACCGGCTGGGGCGATGTGATGCAATACGGCTGGTTCTGGTTCGTTTCCCGCCCGCTCAACGCGCTGCTCAACTGGTACCACACTTTCATCGGAGGCTTTGCCAAAAACTGGGCCTGGGGCCTCGCCATCATCCTGCTGACCATCACCGTGCGCATCGTCATCTGGCCGCTTCACGCCAAATCCACCCACACGATGAAGCGCATGGCCAAGCTCAAGCCGGAGATGGACGCGCTGCGCGAGAAGTATCCGGACGATCCGAACAAGCTCAACACCGAGATGATGGGCCTCTACCGGAAATACGGCATCAACCCGCTTGGCGGCTGCCTGCCGATGTTCATCCAGATCCCGATCTTCTTCGGCTTCTACCGCATGCTTCAATACGCCGTCGAACTGCGCGGCCAGGGCTTCCTGTGGG
>CAZKQK010000012.1:0-58494 GCA_964554865.1 uncultured Luteolibacter sp.
CATCTCCGACGGCGAAACCTCCGTCGTCGGCGCCATCATGGAGCACATCGAGCAGGCCGGCATCCACTCCGGCGACTCCGCCTGCGTGATCCCCGCGTTCTCTCTATCGGATGACATCAAGGCGGAAATTGTTAGGGCCGCCAAGGACCTCGCCCGCGAGTTGAACGTCATCGGCCTGATGAACATCCAGTTCGCCGTGAAGGATGGGCAACTCCATGTTATCGAGGTCAACCCGCGCGCCTCTCGCACCGTGCCGTTTGTGAGCAAGGCCACCGGCGTTTCCCTCGCCAAGCTCGCCGCCAAGGTGATGCTCGGCCACAAGCTGGCCGAGCTCGGCTACACCGAAACCATCATCCCGCCGCACTTCTCCGTGAAGGAAGCCGTCTTCCCATGGAACCGCTTCCCCGGCATCGACATCGTGCTCGGCCCCGAAATGAAATCCACCGGCGAGGTCATGGGCATCGACCCGGACTGGGGCATGGCCTACGCCAAATCGCAGATCTCCGCCTTCAACCCGCTGCCCGTCTCCGGCAACGTGTTCCTCTCCGTTTCGGATCGCGACAAGGACCGCGCCGTCGCCGTCGCCCGCGACCTCGCGGACCTCGGGTTCAACATCTTCTCCACCGGCGGCACCCACCAGCGCCTCGCCGCCGAGGGCATCCCCTGCCACCGCGTTTACAAGGTGCTCGAGCAGGCCCGCCCCAACGTCATCGACATGATGAAAAACCAGGAGATCCAATTCGTCATCAACACCCCCTCCACCCACGAGTCCCGGGCCGACGAGATCCTCATCCGCTCCACCGCCATCGCCCAGAAAATCTCCCACGCCACCAACCTCGCCGCCGCCGAAGCCAGCGTGAAAGCCATCCGCTCGCTCAAGGGCACGGAGCTGACAGTGAAGAGCTTGCAGGAGTATCACGGGTGAGGTCTCAGTGCCATTCCGCCGCATTTTCCAGCCCCAAAAGGGCGATCCATACCAGCCTGGGGCGCGGCCCCAGGTCCACGATTTTCCCGAAAACCCCAAGCCCTGGAGGGGCGTTACATTCGCCATCGTCAGATTCAGGCATTTTGGCGGACTGACGCCATGCGCATCCGGTTCCTCCGGCTCTAGAACTTCAAACGCTTCACCGATCCCAGGATCGAAGGGGTGCCGGAAAGCGCCAAGCTGGTACTTTTGATCGGCGCGAATGGATTGGGGAAGAGTTCGGTGTTTGATGCCCTCAATTGCCTGGGAACCCAGACCGCCGGCAACGCGTCTTATTATTATCCCGGATTCGGAAATGGAGTTAGCCGCGAATGGCGCGTAGATAAGCCGAATTTCGCAAGACTGAGGCAGGGACGGCTCTCCGCAGCCGTCCGGCGGGGGGGCGGACCGATTCGTCTTTCGGAGCCGGATGTTCCATGCGGACCGCCCCCGCCGGACCGCTCGGAGAGCGATCCCTGCCCACGCCCTGATTCCCCGGAATCAGCCTTATCTACGCACCATTCGAGTTAGCCGCAAAAGAACGCAAAGATCGCAAAAGCAAAGACTTCAAATGGCCCGGATCCCATCTTCGGGAAACCGGGCGCGACACGGGGGAGTCGCCGCGTCATTCCGGCTTGCCGGAGATTTCCTCAAGCGTGGCGACGATGGCCTTGAAAACCTCCGGTTCCAGCGCGCGGTTGGGCGAGCCCTTGAGGCAGGAGCCGAACCATTTGGCGAGCGCGGCGCGGCGCGCGGCGGGGAAGTCGCGGGTGAATCCGGAGCCCGTCCCGCCTTCGAGGGTGCCGCAATCGCGGCGGCCGTGGGCGCGGGCGAGGATCTGGCGGTAGCGGACCAGCACGCCATCTAACAGAACCCAGGGGAAGTTCGGATTCCCCGGCGGGCCGACGACGAGCGACTTGCCCTCGCCGCCGGCCAGGCGCACGCCGCCGCGGAGGTCGAGCCTGAGATCGGGCAGGCTGCCGCCCTTGAACCACGCGGCGGCACCGCCGGTGAGCGCTCCGACGACGGTGCCCGCGCCGTGGGTGAGACCGCCGGTGGCGGCGTCCACGGCAAGGCCGGCGGCGCCTCCCGCAAGGGTGGCGGCGATGGCGAGCTGGGTGCGGCCGAGTCCCCACTTGGTCCATGTCTCGGCGCTTTCGAGATCGATGCCATGGTATCCGGATGGATCGCAATCGGCCCGGAGCAGGTGGTGGCGGTGGATTGTCAGAAGGCGCGAGAGGCAGCGGTGTTCGAGCGCGGCCAAATCTGTTAGATAACGTTTCGCCAGCGCCCCTTCGGCGCGCGCGCGGCGTTCGGGCACGGCGATGTCTCGCTCGGAGAGGGTGGAGGAGACGCGCAGCGTGAGCGCGTCCTCGATGAGGGTGACGATGGTCTCGGCGGCATCCCCGCGGCGGGTGCGCCATTCGTCCTCGACGAGGCGGATGGTGGTGGCGAGGGCGTCCCGATGGTTTTCCTCGATCTCCAGCAGGCTGCGGAGCAGGCGCAGGCGTTCATCGAAGCGGGCGCGGTGGGCGTCGAAGGTACGGGTGAGATTGAAGGTGGCGCCAAGCCGGGATTTCCACGCCTCCTCGTCCGGTCCGGAGGATTCGCCGCGGCGGTTCAGCAGTGCGAGGCGCGGCCTGCCGGTCCAGCGCAGGATTTCCATCTCGGCGAGGAAGTCATCGCGCAGCGGCCGTGCGGGATCGGCGATATAGAGCACGCCCGCGCCCTGGACGAGCGGCTCGAGCAGGCGTTTCTCATCGCCGAAGTCGTCACCGGGCATGGCGATGAAGCGGCGGATGGCATGGAGGTCCGGCGTGCCGGTGCCATGGATGCGCTGGATTTCCCGCATGGCCTCGACCGGGCGCGAGAAGCCGGGGGTATCGATGAAGCGCACGCACTCGCAGCCGGAGAAGATCACGCGGTGGGGCTGGCAGCGGGTGGTCTCGCCGGGCGTGGGAGAGACGCGGATCAATTCGTTGTCATCGATCTCCAGCAAGGTGGCGAGCACGGCGGACTTGCCCATGTTGACGCGGCCGACCACCGCGAAGGCGGGAATGCCCGGCTGGACCCAGTCGCTCATGGCAGCACTTCGAGCGACTCGGGGGTTTTCAGCAAAACAAGCGGACGTTTGGCCCTGCCCACCGACTGTCTTTCCACTGTGCCACGCAGACGTACTTTTCTGCCGACGAGGGGCTTCATCGCTTCCTCGCCAAGCTCGGGAGGAGCCTTGGCGAGAATGATTTTGCCGCGTGCGAAGAGTTTATCGCCCGCGTCGTCGAGCACCAGATACATCCAGTGGCGGTTGCCTGAGAAATCGATGCTGCGGACGACGCCTTCGACGGTGGCGACCTTGTCCTCCTGAGCGATGAGCAACTCGTGATGTCGTGGAAAATAGACGCCGCCGTTGGCATCCACTTCCGCTTGTTGCCTCTTGAGGAGGTAGGCTGCGGTTTTCCGTTCGGCCTTCGCGGCCTCCTCGTTTTCGGCATTGATTTTCTTGAGGCGACGGTCGAACAGCTCGACCTCATCCGGAACATGGGCCGGGACTTGAACAACCGGGGCTTTTACCGGACTTGGCTCCGGTGTGGGCGGCGTGACCGGCGCGGTCTCGGCAGGAGCGGGTTTCAACGGTTCGGGAGCTGGTGACGGAGCGGGAGGCGTGGCTGCCTTGGGTGCCGCGGGAACAGCGGATGCGGTCCGGACTGCTGTCTCAGGCTGCGAGTTGCGCGATAGGAACCACGCCACGCCGGCTCCGGCAGCCAGTATCAGCGCCAGGGTAACGAACAAGGGCGCCTTCGACGAAGCTTGTTTGACCGGCCGCAAGGGTTTCGACGCCCGGGCCACAAGCGACTTGGCCGGCGGTGGCGGCTCCGCACCCACCGAGGCGGCGAGCATTTCCCGGGCCTCGTGCAGGCTGGTGGTGGCGGCGGCGGCGCGCAGCCATTTGATCCATGCCCCGAGGCCGCGGCCGGCCTGTTCGTTGACGATCCGCCCCTGCCAGCCCATCGCTTCCTCGGCCAGGGTGATGATCGATTCCAGGCCGCGGTTCTCGCCGGGGCCGAGCCACTTGAGCGGCGAGATCCAAAAGGTGAAACCGCGGCCGCTTTCCTTGTGGCTGACCACGACCGTGTTGAGATCGGTCTCCACCCACACCGCCTCCTCGGCAAGCACATGGGAGAGCAGTTCGGAAACCTCCAGCGCCTGGGAGATGAGCAGCGTGGCGGCCTCGACGGGAAGCGTCTCGCCATCCATCACCACATCGAGGGCCTCGCCCTCCACCCATTCGGTGACGATGAATGGCATCCCGTCCACCGGATCGCAGCCGCCGCTCACCACCGAGCGCATCGCCGGGTGGTGGATCCTGGCCAGCCGCCCGACGGCGATCTCGTAGGCGGTTTGCTCTTCGGCATGGAGCCCGCCGCCATCGATGCCGAAGGGGAAGAACCTCCGGATGGCCACGGCGCGATCCGTTTCCGAATCATGGGCGCGGAACACCACGCCGGTAGCATCCTGCACGACGAGGTCCTCGATCTGGAAACGGCGGATCACGTGATGGTTGCTAGCAGGTTTTCGGTTCAACGCAAAGACACCTTCGCGGAATGCGGAAATGCGCGGTCATTCGGCAAGCGGCGCGAATGCCACCGTCGGAAACCGTTGCGGCAGGTGGAAATCCGGATCGCCTCCGCCAAGGTCCGCGGCGGAAAGGAAGCGCTGGGCCGGAGATTCGAGGATCATGGTCACGTTCGCGCGGGTGTGCGGGCCGAAGTCCAGGCGGGCGCGCAGCAAGTCCAGCGGCAGGGCCATCGCCGCCACCCAGGCGCCGTCCGCCGCGAGATCCGCGTAGGTGGCCACACCCGGCATCGCGATCTCCGTTTCCTCCTCCCGCACCCGCGGCGCGGTGAACTCGCAGGACCACCAGGCCCCGTTTGGCGCCAGATTGAACTCGAAATACCGCCCGCCCGCAGGATCGGCCAGAAACAACTCGGCCACATCGTGTTTCCAAAGCTCCGCCTGAAACATCCCCGGCCGCGCCATCGGATGCAAATCCGCCGCCCGCCGGTGATGCGCGATGAACCACAGATGGCCCGGGTCCGTCACCAGGCAGAATCCGGCGGGAGGATCGAGCCGGTTTCCGAACCAGTCCCTCTCCAGGCCCAGCATCGGCACATCCAATTCACCCCATCGAAGGGGGCGCCCGCAGGTAAAAATGGTCATGCCCCAATGTGAATAAGTAACGCTCGTTCTGTCTAGTCGGTAAAAATCCGGACAATGTGGTGCCAAAATCGGCCATATCGGGGAAAAACATGGCGCTTCGGCAACGAATGTGCTTAAACCCGCGCGGAAACCATCCATGGCCCGCCAGCGATCCGGATACTACAGCACCATCGAATACATCGGCCCGCGACCGCGGAAGCCGAAGCGGCCGAACGTGTTTGGCGGCTGGGTGATCGTGGTGATCGCCGTGGGCATCGCCTGTTGGTTCGGGCGGCCGCTGGTTCCCTTCCTCAAGGCCACCCAGGAAAACGTGTCCACCGAGCAGGCCGCCATCCTGATCGCCAGCCTCGGGGATTCCCAGACCCCCGGTCACCAGCTTGCCGCCGCCGCCCTCGCCCATTCCCGCGAGCCGGTGGTGTTTGACAACGACTACATCCGCATTCCCTACCCCGGTGGCGATGTTTCTCCGGGCAAGGGCAACGCCGCCGACGTCGTCGTGCGCGCCTTCCGCCGCACCGGCATCGATCTGCAGAAGGAAGTCCACGAGGACATGGCCGCCAATTTCCGCGCCTACCCGCAGCTCTTCGGCCGCAGCGCCGCGGACCCCAACATCGATCACCGCCTGGCGCCAAACCTCCGGCGTTTCTTCGAGCGCAAGGCCGAGGCGCTTCCCAACACCCGCAATCCGGAAGACTACCAACCCGGCGACATCGTCGTTTGGTCGCTTGCCGACGCGGAGACCCACATCGGCATCGTCGTCCCCGGCCCCGGCGCCAGCGCATCCGAGCCATGGGTGGTCCACCACCTCGCCGGCAACCGCATGAAGTGGGAAAACGTGCTCTTCGACTTCAAAATCCAGGCCCACTTCCGCTATCCCAAGGATGCGGGAAAGTGAACGGCGGTCTAACAGATTGATGGCGGGAGCCGGAGCCGGAGTCGGCCTGGCATGGCGGCGGCGACAGGGGAGTTTCCGCCTGTCGGCCGGACTCGGTGCCTGCCGCCGCGTCGGCGCGGCCTGGAAAACACGAGTGATGGAAGAGGCAAAATGAGGGCAATGCCCCGTTGGTATGGGTTTTGCCAAAGCGGCATTGATATCATCAGCGTTTTCCCGGCCCCTGCCGCACGCCGAGTTGTTGCGGGGTGGGCAGGAGGTTGCCGTAGCGGTGGAGGGTTTCGGAGACCGATTGTTCGCGCAGCAGCCAGAGCAGTTCGATGCGGCCGTTGGCGGTGACGGGGGCGTCCACCAGGCGCAGGCCGGCTTCGATGGCGGCGGTCTTGAGCGAGGGGGAGGCGCCCGGCGAGCGGAGACCCTGCCACGGGAGTTTGCGGGCGAGCAGGCGACTTTCGAATGCGGTATCATCCTCTATCACCGGCGTGATGCCGGTGGCACTGAGGAAATCGCGCGGCCGGTCCAGTGAAACCTCGACTTTCGTGCCGGTGGCGGCGGCTCCTAACAGAATGCGGGCGAGATCCGCGTCGGTGCTTTCCGCCGTCACGCGGACGATGCCGCCGGCGAAGGGGCGGTAGCGGAAAGTGTTGGACTCGCAGGAAAGCCCGCTGGGGTCGTGGCCGATGCCGAACTCGGACTGCCACGCGGCGGCATCGCTGGACGCCGCGGCCTGGAGCTCGGACGCGGCGGGCGGCAGCGCGGCGCGGAGTTTGTCTAACAGATCGGCGGCGTCTCCGCGGACGGGCGCGCCTCGTTGCGGAAGGCCGGAGGGTTTCCAGGTGCCGAAGAGGGCGCAGTAGTTCGGTCCGCCGGCCTTGGCACCGGGGCCGAAGGACGAGTTCTTCCAGCCGCCGAATGGCTGGCGACGGACGATGGCGCCGGTGATCGGGCGGTTGATGTAGGCGTTGCCGACCTCGACCTTGTCCTTCCAGGTGGCGATTTCCACCGGATCGAGCGAATGGATGCCGCCGGTGAGGCCGAAGGATGACGCGTTCTGGATGCGGATGGCATGATCGAGGTTCTCCGCGCGGATCAGGCCGAGCACGGGGCCGAAGCATTCGTTGCCGCGGTACCAGCTTTCCGGTTTCACGCCGAGGCGGATGCCGGGCGACCAGAGCTGCGGGTAGCCATCGAGGTTCTTCGGTTCGAGCAGCCAGACTTCTCCCTCATCGAGTTGGGTGAGACCGCGCAACAGGGTTTCGCCGGGTTCGACAGTGGTGGGGGTGACGATGCTGTCGAAGTTCCACGGGCTGCCGACTGTTAGGGAGGAGGCGGCATCGCGAAGCTGGCGGAGGAAGGCGGGATTGTCGTAAACCTCGGCCTCGATGATGGCGAGCGAGGCGGCGGAACACTTCTGGCCGGAATGGCCGAAGGCGCTCTTCACCAGATCCTTCACCGCTTGGTCGGGATCGGCGGCGGCGGTGATGATCAGCGCGTTCTTGCCGGAGGTTTCCGCGAAGAGGCGCATCTCCGGTTTCCAGCCGAGGAACATGCGCGCGGTGTCCCAGCCGCCTGTTAGAACAACTCCGCCGCAGCGCTCGTCGGCAAGCAGTTTCCTGCCAACCGCGCCCGGGCAGGTGACGAACTGGAGAGCTTCCTTCGGAATGCCGGCGTCCCACAGGCATTGGGCGAGGATCCAGCCGGTAAGCGCGGTGGCGGACGCGGGTTTCAGAATGACAGTGTTGCCCGCCATCAGCGCGGCGAGCACGCCGCCGCAGGGAATCGCAAACGGGAAATTCCACGGCGGCGTGACGACAATGGTACCGTGGGGTTCGAAGCCGCTGCCATCGAAGAACGCGGGATCGGAGAAACCATCCGCATAATAGTTGGCGAAATCGATGGCCTCGGAAACCTCCACATCGGCCTCGATCACCGCCTTGCCCGCATCCAGGGCCATGGTGGCGATGATTTCACCGCGCTTGTCGGAGATGGCGGCGGCTGCCTTGCGCAGCAGTGCCGCGCGGCCTTCGAAACCGAGCGCCTGCCACGAATCCCGCGCGAGGACGGCGGTTTGCAGCGCGCGCTCGATCTGGTCCTCATCGGCCAGCGGGTAGCGGTAGGCCTCGACGCCCGGGCGCGAGGGATCGCGGCCGATGGCCTCGGATGCCGGGTTTTCCTCACCGCCGCAAATGCAAAGCGGAATTCTAACAGGAGGAGCGTTTTGCATTTCCGCGACCTTGGCGCGTATCCACGCGGTGTTGTGGGCGAGCGACCAGTCGGTATCCGCCTCGTTGCGGAAAGGTGTGCCTGCGGGCAGCGGTTCGACGCGTTCGGTCGCGCGGTTCTGGGTGCGGCGGGCGCCGGCGAAGACCGTGTCCTTGCGCGTGTGGGCGCGGAGGAAACGTTCCTTTTGCGAGTTCCACGAGGCATCGCCCGGAGCCATGCCGAAGAGATCGTGAAGGAAGTTCTCTTCCGAGGTGTTTTCATCCAATCGCCTCACCAGATAGGCGATGGCGCTGTGAAAGTCGTCGCGGCTGACGACGGGCGCGTAGAGCAACAGGCCTCCGGCGGCCTCGTTGACCACGCGGGCCTGGTGGTTGGCCATGCCTTCGAGCATCTCGAACTCGACGCGATCCTCAACTCCCTCGCGGGCACGCAGGACCATGGCGTAGGCGAGATCGAAGAGATTGTGGCTGGCGAGGCCGATTCTGACAAATCCGGCGTTCTCCGGCTTGCAGCCTTCGTGGACCATGCGTTTGAAATTCGCATCCACCTCTTCCTTGGAAGAATAGGGTGCCTGCGGCCAATCGTGCATTTCCGCCTCCACCTTTTCCATGGCGAGGTTGGCCCCCTTCACGAGGCGGATCTTGATGCCCGCGCCGCCGCGCGAAACGCGGTCGCGCGCCCAGGCGTTGAGTTCCTTCTGCACCGGCCACGCGTCCGGTAGATACGCTTGCAGCACGATGCCGGCTTCAAGTTTGAGAAACTCCGGTTCGTCGAGCACCTGCACGAACACGTCTCTTGTTAGAGCGAGGTCGCGGTATTCCTCCATGTCGAGGTTGATGAACTTGGCGCGGGAGCCGCCCTGGCCGTCCGGCACCGGATGGGCGATGGCGGCGTGGAAGAGGCGGCGCAGGCGGTCCTTGAGTTTTGCGAGCGTTTCCTGATGCGCGATGAGATGGATCTGCGAGAAGATCGCGGAGATTTTCACCGAGAGGTAGTCGCACTCCGGGCTGGCGATGCGGGCGAGCACGGCCCGCATGCGTTTCTCCGCCTCGTCCTCGCCGAGGACGGCCTCGCCAAGTTGGTTGAGGTTCATCCTCATGCCCGCGCGGCGGCGTTGTCCGAGGTGCGGGCGCAGACGCGCGTCCTCGCCGGGCAGGATCACGGACTCGCTTTCGCCGCGCAGCTTCGCCGTTACCAGCGGCATCACCACGCCCGGAGCAATGGCCGATGCGAGGGCACCCGCCTTCATGCCCGCTCGCTCGATGGCGGGCAGATATGCGGGCACGCCGTAGTCATCTATCAAATCGCGGAAACGCCTGGCCGAGCGCTCGGGCGTCGGCGGGCGGAACACCTGGTCGGCCAGCGCGAAGGTGAGCGCCTTGCCCGCCGGATCCTCCATCATGCGGGCGAGTTGGGCGGATTGTTTCCGCTCCTTGTTTTTCATCTCGCCGCGCGCGGCCTCCAGCCACCCGGCGGCGAGTTCCACCGCCTCGCGGGCAAGTGCCGCGTCGCCGGGGCGGGTCGAGCGGATGCGGTCCAGAAGTCGGTCGAGCGATTCACGAGTCATGAATCCAGGATAACACGCGTGTCTTGACCGATCCGGACGCCCGGCGCGGCGGATGCGGCAAAATCAGTGGCGCCGGGTGCCCTTGAGGCGAACCAGGGACTGATGTATCACTTTGCCTTCCGCTGGGCGGCGTTTGTTCGTCCGGCACATCCGGCTTCTTTGCGGAAGCTCCGGAGCGACACCGGGTCAAGCCGCGCGAACAGCCCGTTGAAGGTATCGTGACCCGGGATTCCGTTAGGCGGACGCAGAACGGTGGAGAACCATTTGCGCTTGGCTTTGCCAAAGTCCTTCATGTCATAAAACGATTCTCCGCCGCCACCGGAAAATCCGTGTCAATCCCGTGAGTCATCGGGCATGCTCCCCAGAATATCGTCCACTCCCGTGATCGGCTCGACCGGCCCTCCGACACCGGCCGGATGACGGTTCCTCAACCACCTCGTCGGGCCGAAACGGGACGCCGCCGCCCGCATCATGCATTTCATCAAGTCCCGCGGTAGCGATTCCGGCATCGTCTATGCCCAGTCCCGCAAGCGCTCCGAGGAACTCGCCGCCACGCCGCGCAACTCCGGCATCCCCGCCGTCTGCTACCACGTCGGCCTCGAAGCCTCCGAACGCGCCCGTCTCCAGCTCGACCGGATGGCCGACTTCGCCGAAAGCGACCACTGCCGCCGCATCGGGCTGTTAGGATACTTCGGCGAAACCTGGCCGCAGGAAAACCGCGGGGCCTGCGACAACTGCCTCGCGCCCCGCGAAAGCCGGGACGCCACCACCGAGGCGCAGAAATTCCTCTCCTGCATTCTCCGCGTCAAACAAAGCGGCCACCCGCCCGTCGGCATCCGACATCTATCAGACATCCTCACCGGCTCGCGCTCGGAGAAAATCCTAACAAAGCATCACGACCAACTCAGCACCTACGGCATCGGCAAGGAACACAGTGCCGCCAACTCGCCCGCAAGGGCCTGCTCGCCATCGACACCGGCACTTTCCCCATCAATAAACGAGACAGCGCTCTCCCCAGCGACGACACGCCCGGAGAAATCCGGGTGGTTTAAATCAATTCCGGTATCCAAAACAGCAACCTTGATCCCCTGTCCCAAGTAGGGAGCGGATCCAGTAACTCCAATCAAAGGCAGATGCCATCCAAGACGTGCAATGGCAGCGGAAATAGGAAGCCTGCTTCCGATGGCTTCAGCAAGGCCTTCCGCCCCCGGACTTGCACCACCGAAGCGAAGAAAAAGATCCGCCCATCCCTCACACCTCGCACATAAGAATTCAATGAATCCTCAAAAGCGGCAGAATCATCGGCCGCCTTGATGTCCGGCGGGATGGAACGCATCCCGTTCAAAAGGGGACTTCCAAAAACCCCATTTTTCAGGTTTGAACGCGAGCGATTCATTGCTGTTGTTTGATCGGAGAGGGTGAGGCATGGGACTTTTGGCATGGTTTTCGGGTTTGCTTCGCTTTGCGGGTGTCACGTTGTCGATGTTGATTTCGCATTTGTGCGGATTAATTGTATATCAGCAAAGACCTGGTGTCCTGCGACCCAGCAACTTCAGGCGGATGATTTGTTCGGTTCGGGCGATGTTGTATACCAAATTGCAAAAGATGATGGATGCACGGTTTCTTTTCATGCCGATATACCGCTTCACCATCGCCTTCGTGCTCATCGTCATATACCCGAAGACATGCTCGACCCGGGAACGCTTGCGCGACTTCGCCCTGTTACTCCGCTTCTGTTTCGCAGTGAGCGGGCGGTTGCGCGCGCCCTTCTCACAGAGCTTGGCCGGGATGCCTTTGCTCGCGAGAACGGTTTCGCAGGCTTCTCCGGCATAACCGGCATCCAACCAGGTTTCGGCGTCGCCTTCACGGGTGATGGAGTCGAGCGCCTGACTGTCATGCACGGACGCATCGGTCACTTCGGCGCGGACGATGAGTTTGCTCTCCAGGTCGACGTTGGCGTGGTTCTTGTATCCGTAGAAGGTCTGTTGGTTTTTCTTCGTCCATCTGGCATCCATATCCTTGTGGCTGAGACGCTTGGGATCCTGCTCCCAGCCATCCGGCACCTCGCCGCGCTTGATGCTTTCGTTCTCGCCGCGCCGGTTGCGCTGACGGGGAACCTCGACGAACGAAGCGTCCACGATGTTGCCCATGCGGGTGATGAAGCCTTTCTCCTCCAAGCGGTTAGCATAAGCGGCGAAGAGTTCGTCATGAAGTTCGGAGCGGGTGAGTTTCTCGCGGAATTCGCGGATGGTGTTCTGGTCCGGAACGGTGTCGGCCTCGGTGATGTCGAGGAAGTCATGGAAACTGCGGCGGTCGAGAATCTGATACATCGGATGGAATGAGGGCCGACCGCCGGGCCCCTTGGGATTGGCGGCGGGAATGCGATCCAGCACGGGCAAAAATATCTCCCAGTCCATGATCGAATTGATCAGCTTGAGGGTGTCGCCCATCGATTGCACCTGTTGGAGCCGGTCGGATTTGTCAAATAATCCGCTCTCAGCCCGTTTGATATATCTATTTCGCTTGGCCATCGCGGTGAACAAAAGCATTTTCAGTGCCGGAAACCACCGATTTCAAGCTCCTTGTGAATTTATGGAAGCGCCCTTTGGTGTGACCACACCCGGTTTCACACCGAATCCGGGCCTTTCCGCAAACAACACAATCACTTGGCCGCGCGATCCGGCGGCGATCGACGTCGCCTTCGCCGTGCAAACTTCCACCACGCTCGAAGAAGGCGGCTGGACGGACGTTCCCCTTGAAGAACTCGATCTCTCGGAACCCGATGCCATTTCCCACACACTGCCCGCTCCAGACGCGGAAAACCCGAGAGTTTTCGTGCGCATCCGCGTGACCCAAGAGTGATGCCATGAGGTTCCTCGGGAAAATCCTCATACGGAGGAAACATGAAGCCCATGCTCTCCTCGGAACGAGCCAAGAACCTGTTTGGTTGAAGATTGGATTGCGGAGCGATCTTGCGATTGCCGCGATATGGATCATCGCTTAGGAGTTGCGGGTGAGGTCCCCGTAATCCTTGGAAAGCCTCCGCTGGCCGTTGAACCAGGCGAAGGTCCGTTCCACGACCCAGCGCTTCGGACCCACCTCGAAGCCCTTGCCTTGCCGGGCACTGGTATGCGCCTCCCTTCCCCATTCTTCCAACCGCTCTGGCGAAGGTTCCCCGGTATCCCTGATCGGCGGCCATCGCTTTGACTCCGGGAAGATCTCCGAACAGCGCTTCCAGCAACCTGCCCTCACCCACGCCATGCCGCTTGTCACCAACAATGCCGAACGCTTCAGCCGCATTCCGGGGGTATTGAGATGGAAAATCCGCGGGGTGCTGTTAATAAGCGTTGATAATGACGCGTGGAAAACGCATGCTTTTCCTTGGGCCATCATTGGGATTTTCGGCCGGAAAGTCGGGGTGGCGACCGGATCTGGCAATCGGTGACAGGCATCGCCTGATTCCTGTGCCCGTGTCCCGATCGATCATTTACACAACCCGTGCAATCATCCGATCCATATCCCAAACCTCTTTCGGCGCGGTGTTTCGCGCCGCTGGAGTTGGCATTGGATGACCGCTTGGAGCGCGATGTGCTGCTGGTGATGGGCTACCGGCACCGGATCGATCCGGAGTTCCTGTCGCATGCGGTTGATGCGGGGCTGGAGGCTTTTCCGCATCTGACAGGAAGGCTTGTCCGGGATGAAACGGACGGCCGCTGGTGGATTCATCCCGCGTCCGGACCGGCTGCCGTTGAGTGCGTGGATGATGGCGGGCCGCTCACGATGGAAGATCTCCGGAGCGCGTCCCATCGGGAACTGGCGAAGCGTTTTCTGCCGGGGAATGCCGCGTTTGAGGATGGGACAGAGCGCTTGTTCGGTCTGCGCTGGACGAGATGTGGCGGTGGTGATGTGCTTGGCCTGAGGGTGTCCCACGCCGCGGTGGACGGGACCGGACTGGGCTGGTTCGCGCGATGTTGTGCGGCGGGCGCGCACGGTGAAGCGTCGCCATTGGTGCGGCATGACCGCCGTGAAATCCTTGCGGCATCCGGGCCGGACACCGGCGAAACGCCGCCGGGCTATCTCGAGGCGGGCCGTCCGGGCGGGTGGCAATGGCCGGCGGATCCCTGGGTGGCGGGCAGGCCCTTGTTCTTCGTTATTCAGGCAAACGAGGCGCGGCGTGTCACGGCAACGGCCGGATCAATATTGGATCTCCGCCTCGGCCTGGCCGCGTGGCTGTGCAAACGGCTGGCGGGAATCGCGCCGCAGTTGAAAGGCGTTGCCGTCTGGTGCGATCCACGCGGCGGCGGCCTGGTGCCGCGCCAATTCACGGGCAATGCGGGATGTTATCATTTTCTGCCCTTGCGTGATGTGGCTCCATCCGGATTCGCGGCAAGCCTCGGACAACTCGCGGGACGGCCGGGACTGCGGCGCACCGCCGGAGTTTACCGCCGGATAAAAAGCGCCGAGGCGAATGGCCGCATGGTGGTGTGGGACGGACCGCGTGAGGGCATCCTGCAGCTCAACCTGCTGCCACGCGCCGCCGCGGATGCCGGACCCGGAGGGCCGCCGGACTTCAGTCTGCTGCTCTCGAGAAACTCCTCGGGGCTGCGTGTCGCGGTCACGCCGGATGACTCGGGATTTCTGATAGAGGCAAACCTCGCTCCGGGCTGGGGCGAGTCTCTCGTCGGGGAGGCGCGCCTCGGCGGACTCGATCCCGAGGTGTGGAACGCGGGCGATCACCCGAACCCCGGCGGATGATGTGGGCTGTCTTCGGCATCATGATCGCGGGTCGGCTGGTCTCGCTTTCGGTCTATCAGATGACCTGGCGAAACGGCGCGGCCGGTGATTGTCTCCGCGCGGGCGCGGCATTCGAATTGCTGGCGAAACCACGGTGGTGGCCGCTGCACCTGGCGATGCTCTGGCCCGTGGCCGGCATGTCGTGGGACGGAATGCCCGCCCTGCGGATCTTCGCGGTGACCGCAGCCGTCCTGCTGGCGCTGGGAGCCATTGGCCGGCTCGGCTGCGACGAACGCGGACGGTTTTTCATGGCAGACCGCGCGCTGGCGACGGCTCTCGCGACGTGTGTGGCGTTTTCGCCCGCATTTCTTTATCCTTCGGTGCTTGCCGCATGTTGTCTTCAATACACCGTGGCGTCGTGGCGGCTCGGGCCGGGTTACTCGAATCTGTTAGGCCATGAGTTCATGCGCGGCTCGCTGTGTGTGGCCAGCGCGGCGCTGGCGGCCGCCGGATGGACCGGCGGGATTGGCGAGTCCGCGATGCTCGCGGCGGTCATCGCGTGGCAGGCGTCAAGTTATGTCAATCACGCGCTGGCGAAGTGTGCGCTCGGTCCGCGGTGGCACTCGTGGATAAGGGAAAACCGCGCGCAGTGCCTGGTGGTGAACGCGTGGTTGCGGGGGTGGAGGACGGGAAGGAATCGTGAGGCCGTCCTTTCGTTTGCGGGATTTGTGGAGCGTTGGCGGGTGGCCCCCTGCACGGCGGCATGGTGCATCGAGATTTCCTGGCTGCTGCCATTGGCGGACAGCCGCCTTGCCTGCGCGATCCTGCTTGCGACGCTTGTTTTCCACGCGGCCGTGCTGTGGCTGACCGGATTGTTGGCATGGCATTATGTGGCAAACCATCTCGCGCTGCTCGCGCTTATCGCGGCAGGCATGGCCGATGGTGTGTTTGGCATGGATCACTGGCTCGGCGCATTGGCGGGCATGATCATCGCCGCACCATGGGTGGGATGGGTGAGGGGCCGCATGCTGAAGGAATGCCAACAGAACGGCCGTCCGCGCCGATGGGCTCTGTTGGGCGATTCGGCGGACCACCTGATGGCCTGGTGGGACACGCCGCTGATGCGGATGTTTTGTTATACGGTCACAAGCGCGTCAGGACGTGTTTTTTCACTGCCGGTGACCAGGTTGTCCCCGCACGATACGGCGCTTACGGACATCCACACGCACATGATGATCCTCGGGATGCACGACGGTCTTGATCCTGAAATCCCCACCGACCGCAAATTGGCCCCCACCGGGGTGTGGGGGCTGGTGATAGACCGCGCCGTGCGCGATTTCCTGTATCGGGCGATGGATGGGGCGGACGAATTGCCATCCGTCTGGTCCGTACCACCGGAACCTTCACGGCGGAGCGGACACGAAGCGTCCCGCAACTCCGCCATCAAACCGCTGCAAGCGATGTTTGTGGCGATGAACGGGCTGACAGGCAGGCGGTGGTATAAGTTCATGATGCGCCGGCCGCATTTCCCCGGTGAAGACCTCGTGCCGGACATCTGCCCGCTGGTGAGTCCGCCATTGCCGGAGTTCCGCTTTGACGAACGGATCGCCACCGTCTCCCTTTGGCGCGTGAGAACCTTCTATGATGGAGAAACGATGAGCCTTGTATCGCATGCGAAGGTGGCGGACATCCATGTGGGGGAAATCGAATGAATGAAGAATCCAGCCATTACGATAGAATCCGCGAGCAATACTCGGAGGGGTCCGGATTTGTATTTTACCGCAGGGTCATGGGCGATGGCATGCCGGTGATCCATTACGGCATCTATCCGTCCGAGGGGACTCCGATGGGCGACGCCACCACTCTGGCGACGGAGCGATTGATGGATATCGCGCTGCGGCGGACGGGTGTCCGGCCATGGCGGCACATCCTCGACCTCGGCGCGGGCCCCGGCGGATCCGCCCATCATCTCGCGGCCCGAAGCCATGCCGAAGTGACCTGCGTCGATCTCTGCAAACATCATCACGCCGAAAACCAACGGATGGCGGCCGACCTCGGGCTGGCCGGGAAAATCCATACCTGGTGCGGATCGTTCGAGCGCCTTCCCGGCGATTGGAGCGGGGGTTTCGATCTCGCATGGAGCCAGGAAGCGATTTGCCATGCGGCGGATCCCGTTGCCGTTTTCAACGGGGCTTTCCGCGTCCTGCGGCCCGGGGGAGTCATGGTTTTTTCCGACATCCTGCTCGCCGGGGAAGTGGACGAGGCGCGGGCGGCCGCGTTCCGGCAGGTGAACGCCGTCACCACATGCAGGACCGTTTCCGAAGTGAGCGGCTGGCTGGCCGATGCCGGATTCAGCGATATCAATTACGAAGACTGGTCACACCACCTGCCGGAGAATTTCCGCCGCATGCGGCGGCAAATAGACCTCTTTCGCGATGACATGTGTGCGGCAGGCGTGGACGGCGGTTTCCTCGACCGTTTCGCCGCCTCGCTGGATCAACGCATCGCCTGGCCACCGTGCTCCGTGCTCCAATGGGGGGCGTTTTCCGCCTTGAAGAACGCCAATCCCGTTATGGCATAACACGGTTCTTTCCGGGTCGCGTGTCTAACAGACGCAAGCCATCGGCGCCGCGGGTCGTGGCCCGCGCGGCGGGAGGAATGATCCCCCGTTGTTCAGCGGACGGGCGGCTCGGATGTCAGTTGGACAAAGGCTTCCCGTACGCGGGCGGCTTGGGTTTCGTTGAGGATGAGGAAACGGTCGCGACCGTTTTCCTTCTTTTGAAACCGGGTGAAGCCGTCATCGGTCACGATGACCTCTCCGGCGGGTGACAGCGTGAAGTAGCCGCGATCCGGATGAATGGCGACGAGAACGGAGGTCAGGTCCCAGGTCGGTCGGTCGTGAGGCGGGGGATTGTAGAGATAATAGGATTCCTTGACCGGGTGGTGAGGCACGTAATCGAAGTCCTTTTCAATCGATTGGTGCGGATACGCGACGGCGATGCCGATTTCGAAGCCGCTCCAGAGGATCGGCGTCGGCCATTCTTTCGCGAGTTTCCGCGCGGCGGGGATATCCTCGCGGACGTTGTATTCGATGTAGTGGTTGTCGTGGTCGCCGATGGTTTGGAAAGCGCCCGCCATCAGGCTCAACAGTTTGACCTTTTTCGTGATCAGGGCACGGCCGTCGAGCGGTGAATGCTCATCCGCCGGGGTGTCGAGCAAGCGGGCGAAGTTGGTGAAAAAACCGACCTGTAACAGCGTGACGGAACCGTCCGGCTGGGCGGCGAGTGTTTTCCTGAGCAATGGCAGCGCGTCGGGCGCGTCCAGGCCGCTTTTCAGATCGTGCGGATATTTCGCCGCGTCATCGGCGATCTTCAAATAACCGCCTTCTTCTTTGGTCGCGCCATCGCGCACCACGCCGACCGGGATGTCGGGCCGGCCGTAGAAGGTGTTGAGCGCATCGGTGTAGGCGGCGGCTTTCGGATGATCCTTGGTGATGGTGATGGCGAGGAGTTTGCATGCGCCGCGCCGTTCGAGATTGTGGATCATCGCGAGCGCCATCGCATCATCTGCGTCATTGCCCATATCCGTGTCGAAGACGATGGGAACCGGCGCGGCCCGGGAAAAAGAGGCCGCGAGAATGAGTGTTGCGAGTCGGTGGATCATGGAGGGCCTGGCTTTAAACGGAAGGGGCCGCGGACTTCTTGCCCGCATCCGAAAACCGGCGCGGCTGCGGCGGAGGTGACAAGCTTCGGGTTCTATCGGATTCCAAGCCCAAGCGTGCGGACATGCCTGCGGAATTTCGCAAGATCCTCCTCACGCACTACAAGGGTGGTTCCGCCAGCGAGGAGGCAGAGCCTGGCGAGGTCTTTGTTTGCGGAAACCGTTTTGGCGGTGCGGGCATCCCGGCATTCGAAGAGGTGCGCGCTGCCGGACTGTCGCATGGCCTGACCATTCTCGCGAGCCTGCCGGAGGAAGGCGATGGCCGATTCCGGCAGAGGTTGGTCATCCCGCTCTTCGAGGAATCGTGCGAAGTTATCCGGATCCTGTCCGGACTCCACCGCGTCGAGCGCAAGTGTTTCATCGAGGCGGAAGACCTCATCACCCTCCGGTTGCGCCCAGTTTTCAAGCTGGATACGCTCGGTGGATGAGAGTTTGCCGGAGGCCACGCGAATGGTGCGGTTGCCCAGAACGGTGAGGCGCGCCTGCGTCCCGGGCCGGCTTGGTTTGAAGGCGGATTTTCCACCGCCCAGCACATACGCTCCAAGCGGGTTGATGCGGAATGCCTGCAAACCATCATAGCGGGAGAGCCACGAGTATTCGTCCATGCCCCATTGATCCACCGGACGCGCGTCCTCAGGCACCTTGTAGGCGATATCGATGAGTCCCAAAGTCGCCGCGTATTCCATCAACACGCAGAGCATGTAGCGGTCCTGAAGCACTTCCCAGCCCCCATAACCGCTGTATCCCAACGCTCCGTAGTGACTGTCGCCAATATATAACTTCCATGGATCCGGCGAAACCTCGAACATCAGGCCGGCGGCCCGCATGTAGTGGGAAAAGGCATCATGGGAAAACCATTCGCCCGCAGGGCAGTTGCCAAGCGCTTCCAACATCATTGACCTGCGCGGACCCCTTGCCGTGAGTGAACCCCTCGCGGATTGCCCCTTGATGACATCGATTCGGTTGAACTCATCGTATTGCTTGTTGGATATCCATCTCCGCCACACCTCCCCAATCACTTCCCACGCGGGCTTTTCCACCGCCTGGCGTCCCTGCGGAGTGAGGGCGGACTTCGATCCTTTCATGGTGATGAGTCCGGCGGCATGAAGCAGCCTCGTCCAGCCGATGGGTTTGATGGCGCCAATCTCCCGCTGCCATGACTTGCGATTGTCGATGAACGCCACTTCGGGAGCAAACCAATCGCCACCCGCCAGCGATGCCAGTATGGCTGGCAGCGAGTTCCTGGCCGGAACACCGGTTTTCTCGCTGAATCCGAGTTTGCCCGCGGACGCCAAGCGAAGAAGCGCGCCGAGTTCCGCAAGGGCCTCGGATTCGGTATGCCGGACCGCGAGCCCGCCATCCGTCTCGGGCTCCGGGACGCTCTGAATGCCGGCGGCGGATGGTTTCGGCAAAAGGGTCCGCAAGCGGGCCGCAAGATCGCTTGGAACCAAGGGCGATTCGCGGCTGCCTTCGGGGTAGAAAAACACATTCAGGCGCGTTGAGTCTTGCGGCGATTGATGGCCGGATGAAAATTCCGATCCACGCGAATCCTTCAAAAGGAATCCGGCATCACACCCATGTTTCGAGCGGAAAACAACAGGCCGGTGGCGGTTTTCGGGATCATAAATGGCTTCGCTCACCGCGAGAAGACCGGTTTTGTCCAGCGCCCTCAATGCCACCGGCAAAGCCTGTCCATCCAGCGCCGCCTTGATGCCGTCCACCAACTCCGCCTTGCGCGTGGCCTTCGAGCCGGGCAGGAGAAACTTCAGCCGGCGGCGGAGTTCATCGAGCGTCAGATTCCAAAGGGCCTCGTGCAGCGTTGGCATGGGCTGAGGATTACAATTCATACCGGAAAACTCAACCTGTTCGTCCACCGCAGGGCCACCTCATTCCGGTACCGGAATGAGGTGGCCCTGGAAACCCGGCCCTTTGTTCTTGCACCCGGGGCGGCGGCGGCAAGAATCCGCGCCCCGCGCCGCGGTTCGAGCCCATGAGCGAACATCTCCCATCATCCGTTGAAAATGCCACCTTCGCCCGTTTGGGAGAGGTGTTCCGGTCCCACCAGTCGTTTGTCCTGATGAGCCACGTCCGGCCCGATGGCGATGCGATCGGCTCGCAACTCGCGCTTGGTTTCCCGCTGCTGGCGATGGGCAAGACCGTGTGGATGATCAATGAGGACGGACTGCCCGAAAACATGGCGTTTCTCGCAGGATCGGAGCGGGTGACCCTGCCGCCGGATGAGGTGCTGGATGTCGAGGTGGCGGTCGCGCTGGACACCGCCACCAAGCCGCGGCTCGGCGACAAGGCGCTGCACACCGCCTCCAAGGCGAAACTCTGGGTCAACATCGACCACCACATTTCCAACCCGGGCTATGGCGATCTGAACCTGATCGACGCCACAAGCCCGGCCACCGGGCAGATTCTGTACGATCTGATCACCGCACTGGACCTGCCGATGCCGGCCGAGGCGCGGGACGCGATCTATGTGGCGGTCTCCACGGACACCGGGTCGTTCCAGTATCCGTCCACCACGGCCAAGACCTATGAAATGGCGGCCGACCTGATCCGCCGTGGCCTGGATGTGGGAACCATCAACTCGAAAACCTACGACGACCATCCGTACCGCCGCCTCGAACTGATGCGCGCGCTGCTCAACACGCTGGAGCGCAGCGATGACGGCATCCTTGCCCATTGGGAATTGCGCGACAGCACGCGGATCGATCTCGCGCTGCGTCCCGAGGACAGCGAGGGGCTGATCGATGTGATCCGCGCGATTCGCGGCGTTCAACTCGCGGTTTTCTTCGAGGAGCTGCCGGACGGCAAGGTCCGCGTCTCGATGCGCTCGAAGGACAAGCGCCTGGACGTGTGCAGGATCGCGCTGGAATTCGGCGGCGGCGGCCACGCGCTGGCCGCTGGCATCCGCATGAAAGGCCCGCTGGAGGACGCGAAGGCGCTGGTCCTGGGCGCGATCCGCCGGCGGGTGGATGAAGTGAACGCCGAACCGATCTAACAGATGAAGCCCAATCCCATCGGAGCCAACGATCCGAGCGGCGTGCTGCTCATCGACAAGGCGCCTGACATGACATCCCACGATGTCGTGGCCATCGCGCGCCGCGCACTGAACACCAAGAAGATCGGCCACTGCGGCACGCTGGATCCCATGGCCACCGGCCTGCTGATGCTGGTGATCGGCCGTGCGACCAAGATCCAGGACCTGCTGATGAGCGAGGACAAGGAGTATGAGGGAACCATGACGCTGGGCGCGGTGACCAGCACCCAGGACCGCCAGGGCGAAGTGCTGGAAACCCGCGAAGTGCCTTCATTCAGCGCGGACCAAATCGATTCCGCCTTTGCCGCCTTCACCGGTGATTTCGACCAGATGCCGCCGATGGTTTCCGCCATCAAAAAGGACGGCGTGCCGCTTTACAAACTCGCGCGCAAGGGGCAGACCATCGAACGCGATCCGCGGCCTGTCAGCGTGAGGGGGTATAAGGTCGGCCGCATCGCGCTGCCGGAGATCGACTTTACCGTGAACTGCTCGAAAGGTTTCTATGTGCGCACCTACGCCCACGACATCGGGGAAAAGCTCGGCTGTGGCGGCCATCTCAGCGCGCTGCGCCGGACGCGCTCCGGGAGGTTCACGTTGGAGCGCGCCGTGAAGGTGGAGGATCTCAAGGACGGCCCGCGCGAGGATCTGTTGCGCGCGATGGTATCGCTCGCGGAGATTTCCCTCATGCGCGGGGCCTGAAATCCTGGCGGTTTCAGGTTTGTGCCATCGCCAGAAACGGCCGCGCCCCGGCATCAATACCCGCGAGGATCCAAAGAGAAGCCGGAATGATACGAATCGCCGCAGGTTTGGTGAAGAGTCTTGGGTGTTTGGGCATTGGCGGGCCCTTGTCGGGCACGACAATAAGGTCGTGCCTCCCCGGGGTACGATCCGCGATCAGGCTATCCGAAAGACACGAATAGCCACAAATCCGCCGGCGTCGCATTGCCCGCTTCGGTTTGCGCCTCTCGGGGGGGGGAACGGGCTCACCCGTGATTGGGTCAGGAGAGCCGGTCGCGGAAATCCCGATAGGAGAACTCGCGGATGGTTTCAATGCGGCCGTCCTCGTGGAGGAGCGCGATGGGCGGGTGTTTCACGCCGTTGAAGGTGGTGGTCTTGACCATGGTGTAGTGGGCCATGTCGTCGAAGACCAAGGTGTCGCCCACCTCAAGCTCGCGGGGGAAAGTGAAGTCGCCGACCACGTCTCCAGCAAGGCAGGTGGGTCCGCCGAGGCGATAGGTGAAGGGCGACGGGGCCTCGCCGGCAAGGTGGTAGGTCTCGCCGGGGAGGGTGGCGGCGGGGGCTTGTTCCTGAGGACTGAAGTCCGCGCTCCGTTCGGTTAGGAAGACATCGGGGCGGTAGGGCATTTCCATGACGTCCGGCATGTGGGCGGTGGCGGAGACGCTGAGGATGGCGAGGCGGTGGCCGGCGGATTCGAAAACATCCATCACGGTGGCGCGCAGGACGCCGGTGTGGATGGCCACGGCTTCGCCGGGCTCGAGCCAGACTTCGGTGTCGTATTCGGCCCTGGCCTTGCGGACGAGGCGGACGAGGCGTTCGCGGTCGTAGAACGGCTTGGTGATCCAGTGGCCGCCGCCCATGTTGAGATAGGTGAATTGCGGCGAGCGAAGCAGGTGGCCGAACTTTTCATCCACGGCGGCGAGGGTGGTTTCCAGGTCGTCGGAGTTTTGCTCGCAGAGCGTGTGGAAATGCAGGCCGGAAAGACCTGTTAGATCAACTCCATCCAATTGGCCGGCGGTGATGCCGAGGCGCGATCCGGCGACGCAGGGGTCGTAGATGGGAGTCCGGCCGGTGGAGCATTCCGGGTTCACACGCAGGCCGCAGAGGAGTTCGCCGCTTTTGAAACGCGGGTGCGCCATGACCGTTTCGCGAAAGCGGAACCACTGGGAAAGCGAGTTGAAGTCGAGGTGGTGGGTGAATTCGCAAAGGGCGGCGATGTCCTCCTCATCGTATGCGGGCGAGTAGGTGACCATGTGTTTGCCGAAGTGGTCGCGGGCGAGCTGTGCCTCCCACAGGCCCGATGCGCAGCAGCCGTCGAGGTCGTCACTGATGAAGGGAAAGGCCTTCCAGCAGGAAAAGCCCTTGAGCGCGAGCACGAGCTTGCAGTCCGCGGCCTCCTTCACCTCGCGGAGGATGGCGGTGTTGCGTTTCAACGCGGCGATGGAGATGAGGAACATGGTGAGATGACTTTGGACCGTCGATGAATCTTGTGAACGACTTCATCAGCGGGCAGCGACCTTGACCCGTAGAGCAGCCAGGAGCAAGCGCCCGCTGGCAGCGAGGGCGGATGAAAGCGAAAAGGCGGCCAAATGTCGATTCCTCCCTTCGGTCCGGCTTGGAGCAGGCGAAGCTCGGCGGTGGTGCCACCAACGGCTTTTTCAGGGGCCCTCGTCTGGAACGAATGCCGTTGCAGTCAGTTGATTCTCATTTATCGCTTGACTTGAATGCGATAGAAGCGCCGAGGTTGGCGAACCGGGACGCCACCGCCGCCCACGAGCCACTCGCCACGCCAACCCAGCACCCCAGCCATGTCGCTTCCGGCATTCGCGCTGGCGGTGATGGGCGCAACGCCAGTATTTACACCGCAGAGCGTGTGGGCCGTCACCCATTTGTCCGTGATGCGGGAGCCCAGGGTGCCGGCGATGTTCGCGGTGCCCGGCAGCGGGTTGTAAAGGTGGTAGATGGCCATACCGCGCCTGGGGGTAAGCGTGTAGGAGGTCTGGACAGTCCGGGTCAGCGTTTGGCCGTTCCAAGTCATCGGGGAGATTGGTTTTTCCGCTCTCCAAAGTGACCGCCAGGACGTCGGCTCCCGCCGTGACGGTGAACGGTTGGCCCAAGGCGATCCCGGTCGAGTGGGCGATGGTCAACGGACTGCCGTTCTGAATGGCGATTTGCGCTTGCGCCAGCGTCTTCAGCATAAGAATGGCAAGGCCTATTCGGGCCGCTGAGGTCAGTCGTCGCGCAAGATTCCTCAGGCGATTCAGGCGCTTGTTGTCGATGGATGAGCCGAATGACATGTGGATGGGCTCCTCTTTGCAACAGGATCGCAACCCGAATGGCCCTGGGTGGAGTGGACGACGGGCAGCGGCGAGTATCTGAAGGCATACACACCCAAGCCCTTGCAACCGACGGCAAGCCTCTCGCGGAATGCCGCTGCCGCGCTGTCGAACCAATTCCGGCGAGTCCCGAACTTCTGGCAAATCCATGGCTCTTTTTCCGGATTCTTTTTGTCAGGATGGGTCGCGGCGGATGAATAGGGGGGTGATGGTCAAATCCTTTGACCCCGGAACATCTGCGCGAGCCATCCGTGCCGGGCAGCCCCGAAACCCAAAATACCCAAGCCGTCCCTCAATATGATTCCCAGAATTTTCCGTCGCACGTTCCTGCATGCCCCAGGACTCAGTTTGATCTCGCTCGCAATCAGTCGTGCTGCGGTGATTCAGACAAACTCCCAGAACAATACGAGCGACAATTGGTATCACACAGGAGCCTGGGGTGGTTCGGCTCCGACATCCGGTAATGACTATGTGACCAACGCCTCTGCCACAGGCGCGTTCCCCGCCACCCCCACCGGCTTGGGCACCTCGGTCACCTCACGGATTCGGAATGACGACACCAGCACATTCGCAGGCGACTCCCTGAAGATCGTTACCGGCACCGAATTGCTGGTGAGAACCGCCGGAACCACCCACACCGGGAACATCATCGTTGAAAACGCAACAGTGCGCTCGGTTCACTCCACCACCCTCGCTGGCACCTTGACCACCACAACCTCCGGCATCATCGGCCTGGGAAGCACAAACACCCTGACCATCAATTCCGACCTCACCGGAGACGGCACTTTATATCTGCGCTCATCCGACGGCACTCCTACCATTCGGTTCGGCGGCGCCCTTCTCACCGCCTTTTCCGGATTCACCGGCATTCTGGAAGTTGGCGGCGGCGGTGCCGCTCCCGGCGTCCTCACGTTGGATTTCGACCAAGACTATGTGATCCCCGCCACCCTTGTGATGGGAACCTACAGCACTCCCGACATTCTCAATCTCGATCAAGCCGTTACAGTGAACCACTTCAAGTTCGGCACCACGATACTGGCACCGGACACCTACACAGCGGACGGCCTTAACGACCTTTTCGGAAACGGTTCGCAGTTCACCGGTGCCGGTACCCTCACGGTCGTGATCCCCGAGCCAGGTGCGGCGCTGCTTGGCGGCCTGGGATCGCTCATCCTTCCCCGACGCCGAAGGACGAGATGAAAGAGTGATCCTTGAGCTTGCGCCAGAAGATATCACGCCGCGCCATACTCGATTTGTCACAGGCGGGCGCACAAGGAAACACGTCATATCACGCGATCCCGATCGCATCCACCCTCATTCGTGAAAAAATCGTTCAGGTCCCTGGCATCGTCCCTCGCCGTTGGCGCGCTTCTTCCAGCCTGCCCGAAAGCGGGGAATTTGATTCCCACCGCTCCCGGAGCCGCACCCAACTATTTCTGCACGTGGAACGTCCAGGGCTACGTGTTGAACTACGCCAAGGGAAAACTCCGGAACGCGATGACGGAGGAGAACATGTTCGGCCGTGGGAAATACCAGAACTGGGTGGATTTCTATCCGAGGATCCGGGGCGATCTCTACTTCGTCATGGATGATTCCTGGGACGTGGATTTCAAGAACTACGACTACGGCACGAATCTCCTTAGCCCGGTTCGTTTCCCCACCTATGCCCGATCGGGAACCGAGCGGGAGAAATTCAGGAAACCGAACGACGCCGTGAAGGCCAAAGGCTGGCGAGCGGTCGGCGGCTGGATCGCCGCCAACAAGGCGAAGGCCTACAAGGACACAAGCGACCACGACTTCTACGCGGAGCGCTTGAAATGGATGGGAGCGGCTGGCTGGGGGTATTTGAAGGTGGACTGGGGGATGAATTCCAAGAGTGGAAATTGGCGGCGGCTCACGGAGTGGGGGCGCCAGCACGCACCCAACATCCATGTGGAGCATGCCATGATCTGGAGTTGTGTTCCATTTTCCGATGTCTTCCGGACCTACGACGTTGAAGTTATCACCGCCATTCCCGTGACCCTGTCACGTGTCTGCAAGGGAATCACCCAAGTGGCCGAGCCGGGCGCGAAAGCCCTGATCAACTGCGAGGACGAACCCGTCATCGGCGCGGTCTTGGGCTGTACCATCGGAGTCATGCGGCATCCGTTTGTGGGCGATCTGCCCGACGGCAAACAGGATTTCGCGTTCCCCCCGGTGACGCGAGACGTGAAGCGATCATTGAATGAAGTGGAACGCGGCATCCTGTGGCACCGCGTCGCTCCGCCCCTCGCTGTGGACGGGAATGTCAATATCGACGAGGTGAACCTGGAGGATAGCTGGTGTTTCCAGGAACGTGAAGGCTGGGCGACAACAAAACCTGGAAAATGGTCGAAAAATTCCGCCCCAGCCAGAATCACCCGCGGCGGTCTGCCACTTCCAACGGTGAAGGTGGACGGCGAGGTATCGCCTTTTGTGATCGCCTCACGCCACCCCAATGGCACGGTCTCCATCGCCACTCTTGGCCGGACCGTTTGCGCCAGCCCGGAAGACCGGAAGTATGGCACGCCCTTGGCCGAAATCACACTGGACGCGGGAAAATTGACCGGCTTAATCGGCGTTTTCGGCCACTACAAGTCGCTGACCCTGACCTTTGATGCTGCCATGGAGGGCCGGAAGGTTCGTGCGCAGGATATTCTTGGCCAACAGGCGAATGACATCACCTCTCAAGTTGTCATCAAGGAAAACACCGTCACGATTCCGGGAAAACCGATCGATCGCATCGGCCTTGAAAAAGCCGACCGCAGCGACAAGTCGGATCCGGGCATGGTGATTTCAATCTCCGGAGCCGAAATCCCCGCGTCGTCACCATCCGGAAATGGAGAGAATCGGGAGCCAATCTCAGAGCCGGTTGGTTCGCGCAGTCTTTTTCCATAGTCTCCATAGGAATCACATGAAAACGAAAACGGAAAACCACATCTGGATTCGCCGTCTGGCATTCGGAGTTCTGGGGACAGCGGCCTTGGGATTCGCCATTCACACCGCGTCCGGGCAAACCGCCGCGAACGCCGACGCGGTCTATCAAGGCTATCTCGATGCTTACCTGATCACGGAGCAACCCACGGAGGGCCATAATTTTCCCAAAGGCGGCTACAAATACTCGCTGCCATATCTCCGCGGCAGCACCACCAACGTGAAAAAGTTCGCCATGTGGGAGGAGGGGTTCTGCATCACCGCGATCGCGGATGCGTACGACGCCACCCTCGCTCCCGACCGCCGCGAACTCCTCCGCAAGTTGCTCCATGCGTTTCTCGATCAGCACGGCTCCCCCCTTTCGAGCGGATGGAATGACGACATCATGTGGGGAACCCGGGCATTGGCCCGGGGCTATCAGATCACCGGCGAAAAAAGGTTTCTGGATGCCGCAATCGCGAGTTGGCGCAAGGTGTGGGACCGGGGTTGGAATGACGACTTGGGCGGTGGGATATTGATCAGGCAGGGCAGGGAAGTGAAATGCACGCTCGTCAACGCGCCCTTCGTCATTAACGGTTGCCTGCTTTACGCATCCACGGGCGATCCCGTGTTCCTTGAGAGAAGCAAGCGAACCTACGCCTGGATGCGCGCCAACCTTTTCTACCCGGCCACCGGCCAGGTGATCGAGTGCGTTGGCAAGGTTTCCGATAATATCTACAACCACGGCAGCTTCATTCAGGCCGCCAACGGGCTCTACCAGATCACCGGCGACGAACAATACTTTGACGACGCGTTGGCGGCCATTGAGCATACGCGGAGTCGCCATCACATCTTTACAACGCCGAATGGCTGCGAGGAGTTCGTGCGTGGATTGAGCGCCTTTGCCCGGATGAACGGCCTTTGGGATGTGTATTATCCCTGGCTGAGGGACAATGCCCAGGCCTCATGGGAAAACCGCCGCAAGGATTACAACATCAGCTGGCCGAATTGGAAGAAGTCCAGTCCCATCGAGAACTTGAAATCGATGAAAGCGATCGGTTCGCTTGTCATCCAGCAAGTGACAGTCATCCGCCCCGACGGCAGGTTCGAACTGAAAAACACCGCCAGCGGCCTGTCTCTTGGCGTCGAGGGGAACTCCATGGCTGATGGTGCGAAAATCATTCAACGTTCGTTCGAAGGCGGCGCCAACTCGTTGTGGACCTTCACCCACCACCCCGACAATGGTTATTCCCAGATTGTCAGCGCGAGAAGTGGCAAGGATGTGGCCGTGCGGAAATCCTCCACCGCCAACGGCGAGCCTCTGGTTCAATGGAGCCATGGGCCAACGGGCAACGATCTGTGGATACCAGCGCTGACCATTTTCGGTGATTATCGTTTTTTGAACAAGCGCAGCGGCAAGATGCTCCAAAACCCGGGTCCGAGCCGAACCCAGGGCACGCAATCGAATCAATGGAGCTACATCGGTGGCAAAGACGGCAGAGGCGGCAGGGAACAGCGATGGCAGATGATCCGGCACTAAATGAAGCTTTGGCTCGAAGGGTTCCGTCCGCGCGAAACCCCGGTCTGCTTCAGTGGAGGATAATCCGAGCCTCAGTGAAATTGAGTCTTCCGGAAGGCGCGGCGAACGCATCCCCACGTGCCGCGAATTGGGGAAGGGGGGGGGCTGCCGGGATTTTATTCAAGTGGTATGGATGGACTTGAATTAGGGCTACCCGTTTCCGTCGGGCGCACCGTTTGCATGATCACGACCGCATTGCTGCAACCCCATGCATGTCTCACGCCTGTGGGTGTGGGTTTCGGCCAGGCGCACCAGGAAAGATTGTCTTCCGCGCGGCGGGCCTGCCATGCGGCTTCGGCGTTCTTCTGCAGCCACGGTTCGAAGGTGGCCTGTTCCTTGCGATTCTTCATGTAGAGGGCGATCCATCTTACGCCGATTCCATTGAAGCCTCCACCGTCTCCGGTTTCTCCGGCGGCCGGCAGATAGCCGTCCTTGCTGAGGTGGTTCATGGTGAAGAGAGCGGCGAGCCTGGCGTCGTCGTGATAGCCCAACAGGTTCGCCGCGCCAACAAAGGTGCCTTGGTTGTAGGTGAGCGCGAACGAGGCCAGCTTTCCTTCCTTGCTGATGTTATCGGCCACCCTTCCCGTCTTGGCATCGAACAAAGTAGCTCGCAGCCATAAGAAAAGCTCCTTTGCTTTTGCGGTGTAGGCGGGATTTTTCGTCGCCCTGCCGAGCAGGACTGCCGCGATCGCTCCCGGGCCGTTCACACAGGCATTCTTCGTTTTGTTGTCGGTCTTCCACCACAAGCCGCCACCGAGATCCGGCGAGATGGCTCTTTTATAACAGAGATCGAAGTTTTCCTTCGCCACGGAGAGATACTCGGGATTTTTGGTGATCAGATGCGCCCTCGCGCAGGCGATGACCATCCACATGATGTCGTCGTTGAACTCGTTGCGCTCCCAGGTCCTGCCGTGTTTGGAGATGAAGCCGCGGAACAACTCGTCAAACATTTTGAGTTCCTTCGCGTTCCGGGTCCGGGCGTGAACATCCAGCACCATTTCCAACATTTCAGCCTGCATCCAGAAATCGGCCCTGCCGCCGTCGGTTCTCTTGAGGTGCCAGCCCCGACCGTTCTCGACCCGGTAGAAGGCCTTCGTGTGGGCCTCGAAAATCGCGTCCGCATCCGCCGCGGTAAAGGCCTGCAACCGGCCGCCAACCAACGTGATGCAACAGGCCGCCAACCAGGGAATGTGAATTTTTGAGATCATTGTGAAAACTTGATGGGAATTTCTAAGGATGGTTTCGCGATCGCGCTCCGAGTTCGAGAACGGGAACAAGGGCCGGGATCTATCGTTTGCGATCCGATTCTCTTTTCAGGCTCGCGCGGAGGGACTTCAGGCCGAAGACGCGATCACTGTCATACCATTCGCCGAACGCTCCGTGTTTGGTTTCGTCGAGCGCCGCTTTCACCGCATCGGCGGCCGCGACCGCGGCTTCGAGGTGTGCCCTCACCTTGTTGCGGTTGCCTTGGTTCTGATAGGCCAGCGCGGTCTCATGAAGAAGGGTGTTGAGGGCGGCCATGATCTTCGCGCGAGCGAGGAGATTGTCGTTGAAGAGGGTCCGCCCCTTACCCGTCGATGGCAGGGCGGAGTTCGCGCGGGTAACGACCGCGGCGAATTTCTTTCCGGATTCCGCGGTGCCACGAAGCAGCGCGTCGAGCTGGTTGGCGTCTCCCGGCTGCGGCTCGACGCGGAAATAGCCGACGCTTCCCGTGTCCGGATTGTCGAGCGGATGCCCCTCAAGCGGATTCGGCCGCTTGACGTTGTTGGCGATGTCCTTGAGCAGCATTTCAGCCGCCCGCGCGTAACGCATGTCTTGGAAGATATACTGCCGGTCGAAGCCCGGGATGTCCGGCTGCTTTTGCGTCCAATAGGCCTGGTAGTAGTCGCGGTATAGCCGGGCAAGCTCCGCCGGGCGATCCGCTCCGTAATACCGGGCGCAAAAGCTTTTGAAGAACGCGTCGGCATCGAATTCCTTGAACCGCCACATCATCCCGCTGTTGGCGGACAGCTCGGCGAGATGCTCCCGGATGTTGCCGGCATTCACCACCGTGAACGCGAGCGGTTCGGTTCCGGCGGCTTGAACCGTCCGGTAGTTGGCGGCCATTTTCCAGGGCCCCTCCGCGGGCGCGAGATGCGAGCCGGTCGAGGTGAACTGGAAATTCAGGTAGTAGCCGAGCTGGCGGCCGGGCACGGGCTTCAGGTCGCGCACGAAGTCGGTCGGGAAGTGGTCGCGCCGTGCGGCGACGAAGTTCCAGATCAGCGCGGGTTCGGCGGGCGGGTGCAGGAGCCCGGCGGTGAGGAGCGTCGTGCCTTCGTTGTAAAAGGTCGTGCGCATGTCCGGCGCGGGGTCGCCGGTGACTTCCTTCACGATCGCGGCCTGCGCCTCTAACATTTCATTGATCACGCGCGCGCGCTCCGCGTCGCCCTTCGGAGAGTCCTTGTAGGTTTCCCAGAACGGGATGTCGCGAGCACCCCGGAAAACGAGGGTCCATACCACCTCGAATCCGGCCCGCTTCGCCGTCTCGACATGATAGCGCCAGAATGTTTTCAGGTTTCCGACGTTCTTCACGGAAAGCGGTGGCGCCTCCTTGCCCTCGCGTTTCCAGAACGCCTCCCAGCCCGAAAGGCCGGAGCCCAGCGGCGAGGTGTGGTGGTGCGTGATGACCAGACCGCGGGCGTGGGCCTTGGCGGCATCCGGCCGCACGGCATGGCGCGGGGCTTCCGGCCGCAGATCGGCGACGCTGCCAAGCTCGAAGGTATTGTATTTCAGCCGGAGCACGGTCTCGAGCATCGCGTGATCATTCTCCGGCGATCGCTTTCGCCAGGGCTCGAGAAAGTCCGAGTCGTTGTTGAACCACGCGCGCCAGCGCACATGGGCGGGCGGGAAAATCCGTTTCGTGGCGGCGGGAACATCGATCGACCCGCGCCGGGTTGGAACCCAGTCCGCCCAATACCAAAGCGGCGGGATGTCGAGGAACTCGTCCGAAAACGAATAGATGGCGTAGATCGCGCCCCGCGGATCCGCTCCTTCGAGCACCACGCAATTCCGGCCATCGATCTCGCGCACATGAATCCCGTGGGCCTCGCGACCGGTGACCGACTCCTCATGCCAGGCGGGCCGGTTCGAGCCGTCGGCGAGGATCAGGATGGCCGGGCGACCGTTCAAATCCTTCGTGTCTTCAACAACCGGCGAGGGCTGGCCGAGGACCTTTTCCAAATCCCGCTGCAGATCCGCCACCGCCATCTTCACCGAAGGGGGAGTGCCGGGCTGGACAAGCAGTGGCACGCCGGGGGAAAGACGAACATCACCGGTTGCCGCGTTGCACGGAGCGGCGAATGCGAGAAAACAGACGAGCATTCCCGACAATGTTGCCAGGCAAGGGCAGGCGGATGGGCGGCGGTGGGGTTTCATGGGGGTCGGTTGATCAGGAAGGCCAAAGGCAACCCGGATGGTCGCGCGTTGGCAATCTCCGATTCGGTTTCCAGCCTGGCCGCCATGGCAATCCCTCCACAACTACCCATATGGGTAGAAATGAATCAATCGCGATTATGGGTGAAATCTATGGATTGTCCGCCCGTTCTTCAATAGGTTCCATCCCGGCCCCGGGAACATCAGACTGGTCCGGCAAAACCCAAAGCGCCCTACTTCAGCACATTATGAAAACCCATCGCACCCACCGCAGAGACTTCATCAAACAGGCCGCCATCGTCGCCGGTTCCTTCGCCCTGCCGCGTTTCAGCATCGGGCAATCGGCGGCCGCCGGGTCCAAACTCAGGATCGCCTGCATCGGCATCGGCGGCGTGGGTGCCGGCGCGGTGAGGGGATGTCTTTCCGAGGACATCGTCGCCTTGTGCGATGTGGATGAAAAATACGCCGCTCCGCTGTTTGATCTCGTGCCCACGGCCAAGCGGTTCCGGGACTTCCGGGAGATGCTTTCGAAAATGGGCGATCAGATCGACGCCGTGACCATCGCCACCCCCGACCACAGCCACTTCCCGATCGCCATGATGGCGCTGAAAGCCGGCAAACACGTTTTCCTCGAAAAGCCGCTGGCCCACCGCATCGAGGAAATCCGCCTGCTCCAACAGGCGGCGCGCAAGGCCGGAGTCATCACCATCATGGGGAATCAGGGCCACGCGAAGGACGGCATGCGCCTCGTCAAGGAATGGACGGACGCCGGCGTCCTGGGAGATGTCAGGGAAGTGCATGCATGGACCGACACGCCCGTGAAGGGCTTCTTCGAGGTGCAGAGCCGGATCCCGCCGGTGACGCATCCCGTTCCCGATACCCTGGCCTGGGACCTTTGGTTGGGACCTGCCAGGGCGAGGCCGTTCAGCCGGAGTTATCTTCCCAAACTCTGGCGCGGATGGTGGGATTTCGGCTCCGGCATCATCGGTGACAACATGCCTCACACCCTTGATGCCCCGTTCTGGGCGCTGGAACTGGGAAGCCCGCACAAGGTGGACGTCGAGATGCCGCAAAAGCCGACACTCTACGACACCTTCAACTCGAAGGTCACCTTTCACTTCGCCGCCCGTGGCAAACGCCCGCCGGTCAAACTATACTGGTACCAAGGATCCTCCAAACCACCGCATATCCCCGGGATTTCGGAAAAATACAAACTGGACAGCCGCGGCATGCTGATGGTCGGCGATAAAAACACCCTCTACGCCCGCGGCCTGTTCGCGGACAGCCCGCGTCTGCTCGACGAGGCCCGCTGGGCGGAACTCCGCGCCAACCCCATCGAAAAGACCATCCCGCGGGTCAGGGGTTCCCACTATCAGGAGTGGATCCATGGAATCAAAACGAACACCCCCTGCGGCTCGGACTTCGACTACGGCGGCGGCCTGTCCGAACTCGCCGTGCTGGGCTCCCTCGCCATGCAAAGCGGCAGGAGCTTCGAATGGAACTCCGCGAAAATGGACATCACCAGCCACCCCCAGCTCAATCCCATGCTCCGCCATCAGCCGCGCGAAGGCTGGGATTACCGATAGACAGGCCATGTTGGTTTTTCCGGGCAACTTTTGAAATCTCCCGAAGCCTGTTGTTTCCATGCTTGTCAATAGTGAAAGTGTCCGAATCGCCGGGCAGGGATTTGCTTGAACAATGGCGGCTGTAGTCTGCTTGTTCCTGCTTTTCAAGCTGTCTGGGAGAGGCGGTGACGAATGGAGCGGGCGAATTCTCATTGGATGGCACCTCGTCCGGTCGTGTTCGTGCTTGTCGGGGATGATCTACCCAAAGTGAATCTCTTGGGAGTGGGAAGTATCTATCAAATGACTTGGAACCAGGAAGCGGCCCGCATTCCGCTTGGATTTGAGAATCATGAAATCCTGGTATCCGGCAGGCGGACTCGGAATGAGGGACAGGTGGAGGGTTTTGAATGGTCCATGGAAGTTTCGATGAGCGATGCCGGGATCATGGAAACCGATCCCCTCGGAATGGCATCAGTGCTGGATCCATCGAGTGCTCATGGGTGCTTTCCACCGAGTGCGGCGTGCCGGCGGATTTCCTCCGGAGTGAGCACGCGGTCATAGACCGCGATCTCCGCGAGCCGCCCGTGAAGCTGCCGCCACGGACCCGCGTTGGCTTCGGTCCTGGTATAGCCGATGGAGTAGCCGAAAAGCAGAACCCCCGGGGTCTCGGGAGCGAATTCATCGCAGATGCCGGAGGCCAGGCGGACCCCGTTGACGTGGAGGGTCATCTCGCGCTCCTGCCGCTGGGCGACCACATGATGCCAGACAAAGGGCAGGGTGTCGGGTTGTGAGATCAGGTTGACTCCCGCCATGCTCGCGGCCGTCGCGCGCATGACGAACCGCATGCGACCCGAAGCCAATGTGCCGGCCGCGGAAGATCGTGAGGAACTCACTTCCGCGCGGCCCCCGGGGACGATGAAGTCCGGATAATGAGTGGCAAATTCGAGCAGGCTGAATTGCCGGAAGCTTTTGGCATCGGGCGCGCATGAAGCCAGCGTGGCGTGCCCGCAGGCGGTCGTGGCGAACCACATTTCCACCGCCGAACCATTGCGCTGCATTATCCACGGGCGTTCGGCCACGAAGCCGCTCGGACCTTTTCCCTCGCCAAGCCGGGCACTGACGCGTCCACCCGCATCCGGTTGCAGGCGGACAGCGCCCACCGGCTGCAAGGCCATGCCGCCGGGGATTTCATCCGGGATCCGTCCTCCGTCACCACCGCGGTCCAGCCGCCAGTAGTGGCGCGGCCGGGCGGCGAGGATGGCCGCGGGATAGTCGGCGGCGAGGGGCAGCGGCGGCAACGGGATTTCGGGAGCCGCCGGGAAATCCTTCATGCCGGTGGGTTGGAATTCCCCGGTGGCCGGGAGCATCCGCACCGCTTCATTGGGTTGCAAAACCCGGGTGCGCACGCCGTCCTGCTCCGGTTGTTGCAGCGCTGCCAGCACCGAGCCCTCGAAAACACCCACTTGCGTGGCGCCGTCGTCGGCCACCGTCACACCCATCTGCGTTCCGAGGTCGATCGCCGTTCCTCCCGGCGTTTCGACGCGAAAGCCCTCCGCGCCCGTCGGCACGTTGGTCCGGACTTTGCCGTGATGGCAGATGACGCGATCCTGTTCCGCCAGCTCCAAATCGGCCGGCCCTTCGAGCGTCAGCAACACCCCTTTGTTGAGGAGCAGGGTGACCCGCCCGGAGCGAAGTCGCACCCGTTCGCGTCCGAGCAAATCGCCGGGCTGCGGTTGGCGCGCCGTGGTCCAGCGCGGCGAATCGACCAGCAGCACCTGGGCCAGCGGCGAAAGCGCCGGAGAGGGTGCCGCCGGTTTCTGCCGAAGGAGCATGAAGCCGAGCACCACCGCGGCCGCGGCCGCGGTGACGGCGGCCAGCCGCCACCAGCCTTGCACCAGGTGGAAAGGTCGCCGCACGACCGCGGCCATCACGCCCTTTTCCATCATGTGCAGTGAATCGCCCGCCGGCTCGTGGCAGATGCCCAGCCTTTCGCACAACTCCAGCCAACGCGGCTCCGGAGCCTGGGCCACGCGCAGCATGGAAAGCGTCCAGATTTCCCTGGCGAGGGCGGTGCGAAACTCCGCGTCCAGCTCCAGCCGCGCCAGCAGGGCGTCTCCGCGCCCGGGCGGCAGTTCGCCGCCTTGCCAGGCGGTCACGGCATCGATCAGGTCAGGTTCCATGGGAAAACTCCTTTTCAATGCAGTCGCGCAGCAGGGCCGAAGCCCGATGCTGGATTTGATAGATATTCGGCACGGAAAGAGCCATTTCCCGGGCCAGGTTCCGCGCTTTTTCCCGGTCCAGCCAGCCCCGCACCACCCGGCGCATGCGCTCCGGCAATTTGCCGATGCAACCCAGCAGGGCCCCGAGGTGGGCCTCGCGCGTCGAGGCGGCGGCGGTGTCCAGATCGGCTTCGAGGAGACTGGCGGCGTCCCGCCGGAAAAGCTCCAGCGCCCCCGCCCGCCGTGAGGTGCGTTCGTAGTGGTGCCGCAGCTTGTTGCGCGCGATGCCGCGCAGCCACGAGCCGAAATCCTCGCTCCGCCTGAAGGCGGGCAGCCGCTCGTAAGCCACGATGAAAACCTCCTGCGCGAGGTCATCGAGATCGTGCTGCTGGAAGAGCCGCGTGCCGAGAAACGTGCGCAGCGACGGTCCGTATTCGCGCACGATGCCCAAAAAGGCGTCCGGCTGCCCCCCGAGGATGGCGTCCAGGTTTTTTTCGAGATCGAAGGCTTCGCCCATATTCACTCCCTATTCATCCGGCGCGGCCAATCCTGACAAAAAAAGGGGAGCGTGCGGAATCATAATCGCGGTTCTTTGTCAGATTCGCCGGATTCACGGGAATTTTGTCGAACAGTGGCTCTCAGCGTCCGGCTTTTCGCGGTTTGCAAGGCCTCCGCTGCATTGCCCCAATCGTAACCCATCGAACCCACCAAAAACCATTATGAATCCCCGTAAAAACAACCCGTTTCTCCGTATCTCCCCCAAGCTTCTCCCCTTCGGCATCGGGCTCGCGATTGCCGCGCCCCTTTACCCGACATCGGCGTTTGCCGACGACGGCACCTGGGCCAATTCAGCGTCGGGGGCGGGAAACTGGAGCGACCCGGGCAGATGGGTCGATAATATCATCGCCGATGGGATTGGCGCCACGGGCAACTTCAACCTGAACTACGGCTCCAATAACAAAACCATTACGATCGACACCACATCCCGCACCTTGGGCACCCTGAACATCGGAGACCCGGGGCAAACCTACTGGAAAGTCACGATTGCGGCGAGCGGCGGGGCGAATCTGACTTTCGACAACGGTGGGGCCGGGGCGCTGTTGTCCAAGACAACTGCCACCAACACGCAGAACGACGAGATTACCGCGCCCGTGACATTGGCGGACAATCTCACCATCCACTCGACGGATACCACCGCCAACAGCAATGTAACCATCGCTGGAATCGTAAGTGAAAGCGGTGGCGCGCGAAACATCCTCAAGACTGGCAGTGGCCAGGCGGCGCTCTCGGGCGCAAACACCCACACCGGGACGACAACGATTGAGGATGGCATCTTGGGCGCGGGCAACGCCGGTGCGTTGGGTAATGCGACTTCGCCGATCGCTCTGGGAAATGCCAACTCGATCGACAACCACCTGAACCCCAAGCTTCTGATGAGCGGAGTGACCACGATCACAAGGGACGTTGTGGTGGGCGCGAGCAACGCGGAAACCTTCGGTACCTACATGATCGGCACTGGCAACGCGTCCGGCACACCGTCCGGCATCACGGGCACGGTCACGTTGAACCAGAATCTGATCGTTTCCGCCACCAACCTCCAGGGCGACAGGGTATTCAATCTTGCGGGCGGCGGGATCACCTCCGGCTCTTCCGGCATGCAAACGGTGACGTTCAACAATTCCAACAACGCCACATCCTCGATTGTGGTCTCCGGGGTCATTGGCGGGGGCGTTGGAACCATTGAGTTGATGAAGGGCGCCGGAACCGGAGCCACGATCCTCACCAACGCCAACACCTATACGGGAGATACGCTCATCTTCGCCGGCGTTCTGCAGCTCGGGAATGGCGGCGCCACGGGCTCGCTCTCCCCGAGCAGCCAGATTTTCAACAATGGAACGCTCGCCTTCAACCGCACGGACACCGTCACGCAGGGCACGGACTTTGCCCCGATGATCGACGGTTTGGGCGCGGTGAGGAAGGCAGGCGCCGGCACTCTCATTCTCAACAGCGCGAATACCTACGAGGGTGGCACCACGGTCAATGCCGGCACCTTGTCGCTCGACACGAACGGCACTTTGGGGACCGGCCCCCTGGTGGTCCAAAACCAGAACGCCTTGGCGGCAACCGCCGTGGTTCTCAATCTGGCCACGGGAATGGATACAACGGTCGGTTCCTTGAGCGGCACCATTGCCGCCGCCACGCCGGCCGATCCCCCGAATACGGTGACCATCAATACCGGCGGAAGCGGGCGCAACTTCATCGTCAACCAAACCGCAGAACTCGCCTATAACGGCGTGATCGCCGGCGAGGGCAATTTCATTCTGGGCGATCTGAGCACAAACATCCTCAGTCTCAACGGCGCGAATACCTACACCGGCACGACAACCATCGAAAGCGGGACGCTGCTCGCCGGAAACCCATCGGCTCTTGGTAATGCGACGTCTCCAATTGCCTTGGGCAGCGCCAACTCGATCAGCTACGACCTGAGCCCGAGACTTCAAGTGAACGGCAACAACACCGTCACACGAGACATCACGGTGGGCGCGAGCAATGGGGAAACGTTCGGAACCTACACGATCGGCACCGGTAATGTGAACAGCTCCTCCACCATCAATGGAACGGTCACTCTGAACCAGGATCTGACGGTTGCCGCCACCAACCAGGCGGGTGGGACATTCACCCTCGCCGGCAGCGTCACCTCCGGCTCGGCCGGCACTCAAACGGTGACCTTCAACCATACCAATCAACTGGTCGCGTCGACCACTATCAGCGACGGAGTCGGCACGATCGCAGTGACGAAGAACGGCCCGGGAACCACCACCCTCGGCGGTGCCAACACCTACACCGGCGCCACGGCGGTGAATGCCGGAACGCTCGTCCTGCTTGGCAGCCTTGCCTCGGATGTCACGGTTGCCGATGTCGCTACCCTTCGACTCCAGATCGGCTCGCCCGCCTCCACCACGGGAACGGTCACATTCGTCGGTGGCTCCACAGTCAATGTCATCGGAACACCTGCCGCCACCACCCTGATGACGGCGGCATCATTCGTTGGCGTTCCCTCGCTCTTTCCGGAGATCCCGGGCTGGAAACTCGAAGTGGACGGAACCCGGCTCAACCTTGTCGCCACTGGCAGCGACTACGACTCCTGGATCGACGGATTCACTTTTGATGAGGGCGCGGACAAGACGCCAACGGGCGACCCCGATGGAGACGGGCTGGCCAACCGGCAGGAATACGCTTTCGGCCTCCTGCCGAACAGCGGAAGTTCGGTCAACCCGATCACCTCTCCGCTCGACAAAACCACGGGGCAATTCACCTACACTCGTAGGAAGCAGTCGTTAACGGGACTTGATTACGGCTACCAATACAGCACCACCCTTGCAGGTTGGAGCTCTTTCGTGCCGACGATGCCCCCCGTTTCCGACAACGGTGATCCGATTGAATCGATCACCGTTACCGCTCCAGTGGAAGTGACCGGCAACCCGAAGGTGTTTATTCGTGTAAGCGCCTCAGAGTAGCGAACTCATCATCGAGTCCTGTCACACATATGAAATTGCGTCCACTCTGGTGATCGGCTCAAGAGCGGTTTTGAGGATTTCCTGAATAGGGTTTGTCAGGAAACCACAGTGGCGGCCCGGTGGGTTTCCGGGCCGCCATCTCTTTCCGGGGACGTTCAATGCTCTCGCTTCAGCAGATGGGAGGCGATTTGTTCGAGGCGCAGGGCTTTTTTACCGAAGGGCTTGAGCGCGGCCATGGCGGCCTTGGTGAGCTTGGCGGCTTCCTTGCGCGAGGCTTCGAGGCCGATGATGGCGGGGTAGGTGGCTTTTTCCACGGCCTGGTCCTTGCCGGCGGTTTTGCCGAGGACTTCGGTGCTTTGGGTGACGTCGAGGATGTCGTCGATGACCTGAAAGGCGAGGCCCAGGTTGTGGCCGAATTCGGTCAGGGCATCGAGCTTCGCCGGAGTGGCGTTGGCGGTCATTGCGCCGAGGCGCAGGGAACTGGTGAGTAGGGCTGCGGTTTTCGCCCCGTGAATGCGGACAAGGTCCCGTTTGGTGAGTTTTTTGCCCTCGCCTTCAAGGTCCATCACCTGACCGCCGATGAGTTTCCTGCCGGATCCGGTTTCGGCGAGTTCGGCGATGTAATCGCGGGTGCCGTAGCGTTTGGTGACGGGGGCCCGGGAGAGAACGAGAAACGCTTCTGTCAGAAGCGCGTCGCCACAAAGCACGGCCATGCCCTCGCCATAGACCTTGTGGCAGGTGGGCCGTCCGCGGCGGAGGTCGTCATCGTCCATGGCGGGGAGGTCGTCATGAACAAGCGAGTAGGTGTGCATCAGTTCCACCGCGCAGGCAGGGGCGAGCGCGTCCGCCGTTTCACCGCCGCCGGCTTCCGCGGCGGCGAGGCATAAAACAGGACGCAGACGTTTGCCGCCCGCGAAGATCGCGTAGCGCATGGCCTCGTGGATGGTCGATGGACGTTCCTTCGCTTCCGGAAGGCAGGCGTCCATCGCCGCATCCACCAAGTCGGCGCGGTCGGCGAGGTAGGCTTTGAGGTCCATGATCGTGGATGGTGGATCGAGGATTGTGGATGTCAGGCGACGATCTTCGATTTACCATTCTCGATCCGCGATCTTTTCACAGGATCTCCGCGATCTGCACCGCGTTGAGCGCCGCGCCCTTGCGGATCTGGTCGCCGACGACCCAGAGGTCGAGCGCGTTTCCGAGCACAAGGTTCCTGCGGATGCGGCCGACGAGGCAGTCGTCCTTGCCGGTGGTGTCCAGCGGCACGGGGAAGAGTTTGTTAGACGGATCGTCCTTCACCTGGACACCGGGTTTTCCGGCGTAGGCGGCGCGGGCCGCCCCGACATCGACGGGTTTCTCAAATTCGGCGGTGATGGAAACCGAGTGGGAGCGATAGACCGGCACGCGCACGCAGGTGCAGGAGACCCTGAGGTTTTCCAGGCCCATGATCTTGCGGCCCTCGTGCAGCATTTTCAGTTCCTCCTTGGTGTAGCCGTTGTCGGTAAAGACATCCACCTGCGGGATCACGTTGAAGGCGATTTGGCGCGGATAGACCTTGGGCTCGAAGGGCTGGCCGGTGGCGATGGCTTTGACCTGCTCCTCAAGCTCGACGATGCCCTGCGCGCCGGAACCGGAAACGGCCTGATAGCTGGAGGCGATGACCGACTTGAGCCCGAACTCCTCATGCAGCGGCGAGAGGGCCATCAGCGAGATGATGGTGGTGCAGTTCGGATTCGCGATGATGTTGCGCGGGTGGTTCTTGGCGGCGCCGGGGTTGATTTCCGGCACGACGAGCGGCACATCCGCATCCATGCGGAAGGCGGACGAATTGTCGATAACCACCGCACCGGCGGCTGCGGCCGAGGGGCCGAACTCCTTGGAAATCCCGCCGCCCGCGCTGAAGAGGGCGATGTCCACGCCGACGAACGAATCGTGGGTGAGTTCCTCAACCACCACGTCCTCGCCGCGGAATTTCATCCGTTTGCCTGCGGAGCGGGCCGAAGCGAGAAGCTTCAGCTTGCCGAGCGGAAAGTTCCGCTGTTCCAGGCAAAGGAGCATTTCCACGCCGACGGCACCCGTCGCGCCAACAATAGCCACATGTGGTTGATTCATGATTCAGTGGCCGGTTTTTCCGAACCGGGGGGCGAAACATAGCGCTTCCCGCCCCGCTGGCAATCCCATCCTTGGAGCGATTTCGGTGGTTTTTCCCGCATTTTCCCGTTAGGAGTCCCGTCATGAATGAAAATCAAGGCGCGCCACCGGTTCCCCAGGCGAAAAAAGGCATCCCGGTCCTCGGCTGGGTGGGCATCGGCTGCGGCACGATCCTGATCATCGCCATCATCGGGATTTCGCTCCTGATCGGCTGGTGCAAGCAGGCGGTGGGGGATCTGTCCGAGTTCCAGCGCAATCCGGAAAAGGCCGCCGCCGAGATGGTGGTGCGGTTCACGCCGGATCTTGAAATGGTTTCGCAGGACGAGGCGAAGGGTGAGATGACCATCCGCACCAAGGGCGGGGAAACCATCACCATGAGTTACAAGGACATTTCCGAAGGCAAGTTCCGGATGCGGGACGCCGCGGGAAACACCACTGAAATCGGCAGTGCCGACCTCTCGAAGCTGCCGTCCTGGGTGCCGAGGGTTCCGGATGTGAAAGACGCCACATCCTCCGTTCAGAACGAGAGGGATGGAAACGTTTCCGGTCTCTACAGCGTCACCACCACGCAAAGCGCCGATCAACTGGAAGACCATTTCAAGGCCGGGGCGGAAAAGCCGGGCAGCGGTTCCAGCAGCCAATCCTCCGCCAGTTTCAATGGAACCGAAAGCCGGACCCTCTCGTTCGAGCGCGATGGCAGGAAAATCAACATCGTCATCACCGCCAAACCCGGCGAGGACACGATGGTCAACGTCGGCTACGAAGGGCCGAAGTGAATCGGGAAAACCACGGCCGCCGCTCGAGGTCGGGATTTTTGCAGTTCAGCCATCGGAAGTCACCGCCCGGATTTCGTTGATCGATTCGCCCGCGACGATGTTTGCCCTCAGGGGCCGGCGGTCGAAGGTGACGGAACCCGCGATCAGCCTGTTGCCCTTGGGGGCCAGCTTGCCGACGGGGTTGAAACGGATCAGGTGGCTTCGGACTTTGGTGTTCCTTGGCGGCGGGAAACGGACAGGTGTAATCGGTTTCATGTTATCATAAGAGCCGGGAGCGGTGATGTTGACCCGGATTTCCCGTCCGATCACACTACACTGCGCGACAATTGTTCGGGTTAGCGGCCCATCCGACAACGTGATTCAGGAAACCAGTGAACCGGACGAGCGAAACGGTGCGCCGCCCGATGACCAAGAACCAGCATAAGAAAGCGGTTCAGGCGGGATTTGGGCAGCCCGGGATGCGGCTTGAAAAGTTCGCGGAGGATCTCCATTGTGGCTTCGGCGGCTTGGGGATCGTGTGTCTTTTTCCTCGCGACCAACGGCTTGCACCCCGGGTCGCCATGTGTTAGGTCTTATTGAATTTTGTCGCGTGGTGTGATCCATTGACTTGGATTTCGTATTGTATGTTTGTGTGCTCATTTTTCGCATTATCCCCCGCCACAAGATATCGCTTTCCATCCCGGAGCCGAATCACAAAAAACCACGACATCAAAGACCATTGCCCGACTGTCCAAGGCGACAACAAGGTCTCCACTCCCTATTTGCCGTCCCTCAACCCACGCCATGAAACCCTGGATCAACCTGTTAGCCGCCCTTTTGCTCTCCCCGCTGTGCGCGGCGGAGAAGCCGAACATCCTCGTCATCATCGCCGACGACTGCACCTACAGCGACCTGTCCTTCCACGGCGGCGAGAACGCGAAAACGCCGCATCTCGATTCGCTCGCCAAGCAGGGCACCGTCTTCGAGCGCGCCTACCTCGGCATGGCGATGTGCTCGCCGTGCCGCTCCGAGTTCTACACCGGCCGCCTGCCGTTGCGGAACGGTTGCGCGTGGAACCAGTCCGCCAGCCGCCAGGAAACCCGCAGCATTCCGCATTTCCTCGGCGATCTCGGCTACCGAGTGGGCCTCGCGGGGAAGAGCCACATCAAGCCGGCGGAGGTCTATCCCTTCGAAGGCGTGCCCGGCTTCGACGACAACTGCGTGCGCGACCCCACGCTGCCCCACAACCTCGACGGCGCGCGGAAATTCATCACCCGCGATGCCGCGCAGCCGTTCTGCCTGGTCGTCGCCCTCACCGAGCCGCACGCCCCGTGGGTGATGGGGGACGCCTCCGCCTATCCTCCGCGCTCGCTGAAGCTGCCGCCCTACCTGGCCGACACGCCGCTGACCCGGCAGAGCTTTTCCCGCTACCTCGCCGAGATCACCTACATGGACGGCCAGGTCGGTGAGTTGTTAGACATGCTCGACCGGACGGGCCGCGGCAAGGACACGCTGGTGCTTTTCACCAGCGAGCAGGGCGCACAGTTTCCCGGCTGCAAGTGGACCAACTGGGACAGCGGCCTGCACACGTCCATCGTCGCCCGCTGGCCCGGCGTGGTGCCGGCCGGCCGCCGGACAAAGGCGCTGGTCCAGTATGCGGACGTGCTGCCGACTTTCATCGACCTCGCCGGCGGCAAGCCCGACCCCGCGGTCTTCGACGGCGCCAGCTTCGCCGCCGTGCTGCGCGGGGAAAAGGACAGCCACCGCGAGTTCGTGTACGGCATGCACAACAACTATCCGGAAGGACCGCCTTATCCGATCCGCTCGATCGGCGACGGCGAGTGGCGCTACATCCGCAACCTCTCGCCGGAAAAGCTCTACATCGAGAAGCACCTGATGGGCCGCACCGAGCACAATCCCTACTGGGGCTCGTGGGTCTTCACCGCCACCGACAACCCGCGGCACCTGATGCTCGTCGAGCGCTTCGTGAACCGCCCGGGCGAGCAGCTCCATCACACCGGGCGGGACCGTTTTGAAATGACCAACCTCGCCGACGATCCGGCCCACGCGGCGACCAAAGCGCGCCTCGCCGCCGCGCTCGACGCGTGTCTCAAGGACCAGCTCGACCCCGGCGTGCCGCTCGACACGCCCGAGGCCTTCGACGCCGCGCAATCCCTGAAGCCCAAGTTCCCCGGCAAGCCGTGAAAGCGTTCCTGCCAACCTTGCTTTGTATCGCGTCGTTGCACGCGAAGCCGAACTTCGTCCTCATCCTCGCCGACGACTGCACGTGGAGCGATCTGGAGATCCACGGCGGCCAGGCGAAGACCCCGCACATCAGGAAACTCGCGTCCGAAGGCATGACCTTCGGGCGCTGCTTCCAAAGTTCGCCGATCTGCTCGCCCACACGCCACAACCTCCACACCGGTCTCCACCCGGTGAAGTCCGGCGCGTGGCCGAACCACACGATGGCCTACGGCCACGTGAAGAGCATCGCCCACCACCTCCAGGCCGGCGGCTACCGCACGCACCTCTCGGGGAAACGGCACATCGGGCCGGAATCCGTGTTTCCCTTCGAATACTCCGGCAAGGGCCGGAATCCCGACATGGACGCGGTCCGCGCCTTCCTCGGCGAATGCAAGGAGCAGGAGAAACCTTTCCTGCTCATCGCCGCATCGAACGAGCCGCACTCGCCGCACAACAAGGGCGACGCCAGCGCTTATCCGCCGAAGCGGATCAGGCTCTCGCCAATCCAGGCCGACACGCCCGCAACGCGCCAGGCGCTCTCGAAATACTTCGCGGAGATCACATGCTTCGACTCGCAGGTCGGTGAGATCCTCGCCGCGCTCGACGACAAGGGCCTGAAAGAAAGCACCTTCGTCATCGTGCTCACCGAGCAGGGCTACGACCTGCCCTTCGCCAAGTGGACCTGCTACGACGCCGGCCTGCACAGCGCCTGCGTCGTCCGCTGGCCCGGCAGGGTGAAACCCGCGACCGCCACCAAGGCCATCGTCGAATACACCGACGTCGTCCCCACCTTCCTCGAAGCCGCCGGCCTGCCGCTGCCCGAGGGACTCGATGGCATGTCGTTCCTGTCCGTGCTGGAAGGAAAGGCGGACCGGCACCGCGACTTCACCTGTGCCCAGCAGACATCGAAGGGCATCATCCGCGGTCCCGGGCACTACGGCATCCGTAGTGTCCGCGGCGAGAAATACCGCTACATCCGCAATCTCACGCCGGAGGTGACCTTCAAGAACGCGGTCACCCCGGGAAAGGTTTTCCAAAGCTGGATTCGCGCCGGCCAGAACGGCAACACGCGGGCCGCGAAGCTCGTGAAGGAGTTCCGGCACCGCCCGCCCGAGGAACTCTACGACTGCGAAGCCGATCCGTGGAACCGCAACAATCTGATCGGCGATGAATCCCTCAAGCCGGTGGCGGAGGATCTCAGGCAACGCCTCGACGCCTGGATGAAATCCCAGGGCGACGAAGGCCAGGCCACCGAGGAAAAGGCGTTCACCCGCATGCCTGGCAAAAGGAGGCCGTGAATGATATGTCCGCAGCCGGCGCATTGGTTCGGAACACCTTGGCCTGACGCGGGATAAAACATTACAACCATGTCTCCAGCCTGCGGGCGGTCCCGGCATCTCCGGGTTGTGAACCGGCCGAATGGGAACCGCCCGCCGCGGCGGTTGATGGAATGCGGCGTCTCTTCGTGATCATGGCGGTGCGCCTGTTGGAGTGGGCGGCGGAGTCTCTCCCTCCCTACTCGATCATGTCCTGAAACACATGGATCTTCGCCGCCTCGAACTGGCGGAGGGCCTTGCGGTAGTCTTGGGCGGCCTGGCGGCGTTTGAGGGTGCGGAGGGCGGAGAGGATTTCGGGTTTGGCGTCTTCGAAGGATCGGGCTTCGGCGGGTTTCCTGCCGGTGATTTCGAGGAGATGCCAGCCGAGGCGGGTGCGGATGAGGGTGGGCTTGCCGGGGGGCAGGGTGAAGAGCGGCGCTGCGAAGTCGGCGGGCAGGCGGTCGCGCCTCATCCAGCCGAGGGCGCCGCCGTTTTCCTTGGTGGCGGGGTCCGTGCTGAGTTCCTTGGCGAGGGTGGCGAAATCCTTTTTGCCCGCGTTGAGATCGGCGAGGGCGGTTTCGAGTTTCGCCTTCGCCTCATCGGCCGGTGTGTCGAGGGTGGCGATGAAGATGTGCCGGGCGGAGACGCGCTCCGGGATGGCGAGGTTCTTCGCGTTTTCATCGAACCATTGGCGGGCCTCCCCATCGGTGACCTCGGAGAGCGGTTTGACTTTGGACTCGACGTATTTCTCCTGCTGGATGCGCGCCGCGATGCGATCGCGGAGATCGGACTCGGTGGGAATGCCCTGGGATTTCATGGAGGCCTCCATGGCATCGCGGGTCTCGAAGCGGCCTAACAGACGGCGCAAACGCTCGTCGGTTTCCTCCTTGGTGACCTTGAGATCCGGCGCGTGGGCCTTGGCTTTCACGCGCAGCAGTTCGTGGCCGATGAGATCGTCAAGCGCGGCGAGGCGCAGGGATTTCAGTTGGGCGGGCGGGTAGGTTTCGATGGTTTTGCCTTCGAGCCAGAGGCGCTCGGCCACGGCGCGATCAAGTTGGGAACGGGTGATCCGGTGGTTGAAGACGCGGGCGACGACGCCCTGGGACTTGGCTTTGGCGATGGCCTCGGGTGTCGATGGATCGGCGAAGTTGATGCGGCGGCGCAACGGACCGTTGAAGACGAGCAGGTCGCCCAACAGATACAGGAACGCGGCTCCGTAGACGACGAGGCGGAGCGAGAGTTTTTTCAGCGCGGTCATCGTGACGGACGGGCGATACCCGAGGGCGGGCCGGAGTGAAAGCCAAATGATGGCGGCGGGCGCACACCCCGTGCGGGGATGCGGGGTTCCGGGCCGCATGGTTGCGGCGTGGCCGTTTCCGGATTGAACACGGGAAAACGAAGTTTCAACCGCAAATGACAGGCATGACGGCCCGCGCCACCACTCCGCGCGTTCGTTTGATGGGGCGGTGCCGGCGATCAACCGGATCTGGAAACGGGAAGCACGCCGGATCGTTTCGCACGGCCTGTGCTAGCGGATTTCCACCGTGGTGCCGGGGCGGATGAGGTCGGGCAGGCGGATGGCGTCCCAGTTGGCGAGGCGGATGCAGCCGGCGCTGCGGGTGCGGCCGATGGTTTCCGGATCGGATGTGCCGTGCATGCCGATGCCCGGGCGGCTGAGGCCGTTCCAGATGATGCCGACCGGACTGTTGGGTCCGGGCGGGATGTTGAGGGCGTTCTTCGAGCGCTTGCCGGTATCGAGCAGTTGCTGGTCGTAGCGCCAGTGCGGGAGTTCGATCATGTTGCGCAGCTCCCAGGTGCCGAGTTTGATGAACTGCGGCTTGCCGGGAGTTATGGGAAACGAGGCGATGAGTCCGCGGTTGGCGCGGGTGACGGGTTGGGTGGGTTCGGCTCCGGGCTCGGCGACGACGAGGGCGGCGGGCGCGGCTTCGAAGATGCGGGCCTGGTTGATGCGGGTGTCCACCACGACGTGGCGCTGGCTGAGGCCCTCCCGCGCCTCGTGGCGCGCGCCGGTGAGTTTTTCTATCAGAAAAGGTTTCACATTCGGCACGATGAGCGAATCCTTCGGCTTGAGGCCGTAAACCTTCCCGGCTCCGTTGAGCGCGATCAGGCAAGGCATGTCGCAGTGATAACGCTCGGCCATGAACTCGGCATAACTGCGGTAGCTCATGCGCTTCCTGGCGGCCTGAAGCGAGCGCTTGGCGGGCAGCGAGGGATCCACCCACTTGGTGGCGACTTCCGGGACGAGGGCGACGGCGTGCGGGTTGGGCACGGCCTTGCGCGCGGCGGTGTTCACGGCCACCCAGTCGTTGATCGGATGCCCGTTCACCTCGTTCCATGAGAACACGGCGAGTTCGGTGAAACGTCCGGGTTTTCCATCGATCACGCCGGGGCCGAAGTTCGATTCATCGAGGAAAATCTGGAGGCGCACGGCGTCGTCGCCCGTGGGTTTCACATCGGGCGGTGTGGGCTCCGCGGTGGATTCGATGGGAGTGACGGTTTCCTTCGGCGTGGCGGGCGGCGCGGTCGGGATGGCATCCGGAGTCGTGGCGGGGGCGGCCGGGGAAGTGGGGGCCGAAACCGGCGGAGGAGTCGGAATGACCGGCGGAACCGGGCTGGGCGTGACGTTCGCCGCGACGGTGGAGCGGGGCAGTGACGCCGGAACGTCATCGCCGCCGATGGGCAGGGCCTTGAGCACGGGACGCCCGGCCGGAGGCGCGTCGGGCACCTGGGCGGAAAGCGGAATGGTTAGGAAAAGCAGGGCGGATGCGAATCGAAACATGGGGATCGGCAAGGGTGGCGCGGCACCCGGTCAGGCGGCGGCCAGGTAGGGCCGCAGGAACGGGGTGCGGCGGGACCATAGCATGCCGAAGCCGCGCCGTCGAGTGGTCGTTTGAACCCGGAATCGACCCCGAACCGGGGCTGTTCGCCGGTTTTTTGTTTCAATTTCACATTAGAACCGCCCGATCCTCCGGTCGCCGGCGGCGTGCCGTCATTCGGGATGGCCGTGGATTTCCACTTCGGCGATGCGCGCGGTGGCGCTTGAGCCGGCATCGTTGACGGTGATGCGGAGGTGGCGGGCGCGAAGGGGTGGAAACTCGATGTCGGTGACGTCGGCGGTGTTGTCCGTGCGGGATTCGAGGGTCTTCCATGAGCGAGCGTCGCCGCTGGTTTGCACGGTGTAGGCCCTGGTGTTGTGTTTGGCGGGCAAACCGGCGGATCCGGCGTGGCGGATCACGTAGCGGTGGATCCGGCATGGTTTGCCGAAGTCGAAAGAGATCCAGCGTTTGCCACGTGCGGCGGATTCCCATCGGGTGACGGGTGTGCCGTCGGTGGCGGCATCCGCGGAACCTGCTCCGGCGCTGGCGCGGGTATCCGGCGAGAGGCAGAGGTTATATGGCAGGCGCTCGGCCTGTTGACGGAGATTGTAGTAATGGTCCGCCCTGACGAAACGAATCTTTCCGGGAAACTCGCGGTTCAACCGTTCGTGCAGCTCGACGAGCCGCTCGGGATTGAGTCGGCCCCACGCATCCACCTGATAGGCGAGGAAGTGCGGCGCGGAGCCGTCCCACGCGGAGATCCCCCGCCTGAGCGAACCGTAGAGATGCTCGTGGGAACCGGCGTAGGGAATGACCAGTTTCTCGAAGCGAAGGCGTCTGTTTTCGACGCTGGCGGCCACGCCCGGAACATCCTTGAAGTTTTGCACGGTGGCTCCGTAAAGATGCCGGCAATGCTTTTCGTAAGACTGGCGCTGCATGGGCGTGGCGTCGTCCCAAATGGTCATCACACGCAGGCCGGAGCGCTGGAGATAGGTCTCCGTCATCCGCGCGTAGCCGTCCATGCGCGCGGAATCCGTTAGATTGTCCCTCACCGGCGCGCCGGGTTCGTCGAGCGTGTTGAAGGGCATGAGATAACCCATGCCGGAGGGACCGGTCACGAAGCAGTCGTTCGGCGTGGCCTGCGTGTAGTAGTGGTTCAGAATGCCCGGCGCGATGTCCACCAGACCGGGGGCGATGGTCCAGTTGAGCGGAATCTTCCCGCGAATGTCCGGGATGCGGTCCCAGCCCTGGCGCATCGCGTGCTGGGTGTATTGGATGTTGTCGCCATCGCTGATGAAGATGGCGATATGGACCTTGTTTTCCAACGGCGGCATCTTCGGCACCGGTGGGATGGCGATGCGCGGATCAGTGCCGGAAAAAACCGTGGAGCTGACAAAAAAGTCCGCCGGCAGCGTGCCGATGCCGAACTCGGAGGCGGTGGAAATCCCGCTGCGCTCGGTGGTGTACCAACCGAGGGCGATGGCCTCGCCGGCGGTCATGTCGCGGAGGAAGAGGCGCAGCACGTCGCGCTCGGCCGGATCGAGGGTGTTGAGCCACACCACGGCCTCGCCGGCGGCGGCGGCGAGATCGCGGGTGTGGTGGTAATCGCCGCCCCCACGTTCGTCGAGGGGTTTGGCGCTGACGATGAGGCGTTTTCCGCACTCCGGCCAGTATTGGCGGTGCATGTGCCGGTAGATCTCCACCGGGGTGGCATAAGGCAGGGTGGTGAGATCCTCGACCACCTTTGGCTCGATCCGGACCTCCCGCAATCTGGCGAGCACCTCGGTGGTGACGGGCAGGGCGTTCCGCAGTCCGGCCAAGGTGCCGGCGAGATTGCGGTAGTGCGGATTCTTCGCGGGATCGTATATGATAACTCCGGCGGTTTCCCCGAAGTATTTCGCGAGCAGTTCGTAACGGGAGGCGCGGGAGTGGAGCCTGCCGATGGCGAAGTCCACGGTGGGGGTCTTCGCCCAGGTGTCGCGGCCTTCGCCCGCCCGCGCGTCCAGCAGCAGAATGCGGGGTTTTTTGCGGTTCACCAACCCTTGCAGGGCGGAGAAGGTGATTTGTTCGTCCTTGGAAAGCTCTTGCACGGGGATGGCGTCAAGGCCGGTCGCCGGGGCGGAAAATGTCGGCAGCGCCTGCCCTTTGGGCCATGACAGGCCTTCGGCGGGCCTCGCCACCGGCGGGTGGGGCTGATGGAGATTGGGAAAGGGTGTCCCGCTTCCCTGCGCAAACGGCGCGAGCCCGGTCCACGGGAGCAGCCAGACAAGAAGGTGATGACCAGGCGTTCGGGCGGACATTGGCAATGAAGTTATCACATGTCTGGTCCGCTTCACAAGCTGCGGGCGCTGATGTCCGAAAACGAGGCGGAGTAACGGTCGCCACGGGTGCAATAGCGGCGCACGCCGATCATGCCGGAGCGGAAACTGCCATCATTGGCCTCGATCAGCGGTTTGTCCGAACCTCCGGCGTGGACGCGGATGACAGGGCCCTCCGCCTCGATGCGGATGGGAACGGCTTCCCCGGCTTTCACGGCGAGGGGAACGGATTTCAGCGGGATCCAGCGGTGATCGGCCTTGCCGAGTACCAGTTCGTTTTTCTCCGCGCTGATGCCAACGTAATACCCACGGTAGCTGTCCATGCCGATGGCGGCCTCGCTGGCGCGGAAGATCAGGCCGGCGTCACCCGCCTCGCTGACGGTGACATTGGCTTCGTAAGAGAGGTTTGAAAAATCGGTGTATGGCATCACGGCCTTCGCTCCGGCCACGCCGGGACTGCCCGAGTGCGATTCGGCGGCGGTGTTGAGCCTGCCGTCGCGGATGAACCAGCTGCCTCCGTAGGTGATCCAGCGGTCAAAGGTGCCGCCGCTGAAGTTGTCAGCATAGTTATCAGGTGGCGGCGCGGGTTTTCCGATCACGGGGAAACTGGTCACCCGCAGCATGCCCGCGCCGAAGGGGACCAGGGTGATGGTTTCCTCCGGTGCGCCGGATGCCACCGGGCTCACCGGCGGATCGTGGGCGACAAGGCCGCTTTGCGCCATGGTCCATGACGGAACCCGCTTCGCCCGCGCGGTGATGGTCACCGGCGAGCGCTCGCGGGAAAACGGTTGGTCCGGCAGCTCGCGGGTTCGCACCGTGAAGGTGGCGGCGGGGTTTTCATCATCCAGCGCCAGGCCGTAGTTCCATGGCGACTCGGGATGGAATTCGAGCGAATCGAACCCGGCGATCCTGCCTTTCTCGAAGGCTTCGACGCGCTGCTTGATGGCGAGCGAGAAAACCAGGGGGCCACGGTGGACGGAGACGCTGCCGTTGATTCCCGGCTGGAGGCGGACGCGCATCGGCAGCGTGAGCAGGATCTCGTCGCCCTGTTTCCACTCGCGCGTGATCGTGGTGAAGGCGCCGGCCTTTGGCGCGGCCTGCGGCTCGCCGTTGACGCTCAGGCTCGCCGAATCGCACCAGCCGGGGATCCGCAGCGCAAGGGGAAAACGCGCGCCCTCCGGAGATGACATGTGGATGCGCACGGTTTCGCCGAAAGGATAAGTCGTTTCCGAAACAAGCTTCACCCTCGCGCCCCCGCCGACGGTGGCGGAGACCTCGGTGGGGGCGTGGGCGATGACGGCCAGGCCGCCGTCCGGCGTGGCCGCCCACGAATTTTGCACAAACTTCGGCCAGCCCATGTGGAAGTTATAACAACAGCAGGGAAAGCCCGAAACCGGTGATGGGGTGCTGCCGTTCGCATAGTCCTGATCGAAACCCTTGGGCCCCCTTTTGGCGACGACCTGATTGGGGATGCAGTAGTAAACATGCTGGCGGATGTTTTCGGTGAGCGAACCGGGAAGCGCGTTGAATGCCATGCGTTCGAGGCTGTCTCCGGCAAGCGCGTCTCCGGTCACGCGCGTGACGCAGGCGTCGCTGAGCATGCGCTCGACAACCGAGCACAACTCGATGCCCTGGGTGGTGGAGTTGCCCGCCAGGAACTCGGTGCCGGCGTTGATGCCCGCGGCGGTGCCGTGGTCGCGGTCCAGATGGGCGATCCCGGCCCGGTAGGCGTTGCGATCGTCGGCCTTGCCGGAGCGCATCGAGTATATCGCCGGCATCTTGATCGCCTGCGGGACGTTCACATTGTGGCGCGGCTGGAAACCGCGGTCCGCTTCGACAAAGCGGTTGTTGGTGAGGATGTCGGTCCAGGGATAGGCCTGCTCCGCGAGCTTGTCGGCGAGCCCCAGCAAGGCATCGTCACCGGTGCGGTTGTAAAGCCAGAAGACCGTTTCGATCTCATCACCGGCGCGCGAGCGGCCCCAGTCCTTGAGGGGCCTGCCGGCGATATTCGAATTCATGTGGGCATAGTACTTCGAGAGGAACGGGATCACCCGCGCATCGCCCGTGGCCTCATGGAAATCACGGAGCAGGTGATTTGCGACCATCCTCGGCCACCAGTCATCATTGTTGGCCGGGCCGTAAAAGCCGTCCTCGCGCTGGCTGGCGAGGATGGCATTGCACCATCTCGCGGCTTCCTGTTTCATGGGCTCGTCCTCAAGTCCCCAGGCGAGGGAGATGAGGCCCTTGAGATAATAGGGGCCCTTTTCCCAGTTTTCGCCAGTGCCGCCGCGCCAGGCGCTGTTCGGGCTGACGGCATCGAGCAGCTGTGGCGCATGGCCGGTGAGTCCGTCGCGCTGGAGTTCGAGCTGATGCCTGAGCCAGCCGTGGGGTTTCACGCTGCCGAGCGGGAGCTGGGTGAAACTGGCCGGTTTGAGCGGCGGGCGATTCGGAACGGGTTTGGACGCGGCCGCAAGCCCGATGGCGAGAAGCGGTGTGGCGGCGGCGGCAAGGGTGACGATTCTCATGGCGGTGGTGATTCGGGCAAACGCCGGTTTGGTTGCCCGGAATGTCCACATGCCTGGAGCCTCGGGCGCTCATGGGGACGTAGGGCGGGCGGGATTCCTTTCAGCCGCGCGGCTGGCATTGCCGGATTCGGGCGGTTTCTGTCCCGGCGGCTTCCCGGAAGCTGGAAAGATCAACGGACAGGCAGCCGTTATCCTGTCTCATGTGCGCGCGGGTTTTGCTGCTGTGCTTCTGTGTCACCTCCGGCCATGCCGCCACACCCGAACGGCCGCTGATGCGGGATTTCATCGGCATCAACGGACATACCGTGCAGTTCAAGCCGGAACTTTACAAACCCGCGGCAAGCCTGGTCCGCGACTATCATCCGGTCGAATGGGATCTCGGACGCGGGACATCCGAGCCGGCGCCCTTTCCGTTCGCGAAGAACCGGGTGGATTGGAACGCGGTGTATGGTTCCTGGAAGCGCGCGGGTTGGACGACCAACGCCTGCCTGATGTTTGAAAGCATTCCGCGCGATGGTTGGACTGATCTTGAAAGAGACGCCCGCGCCTATGGCGAGTCTTTCGCCCGCGAATTCGGCCCGTCCGGCGCGAGGCGGCTCGTCGAATCCGTGGAAATCGGCAACGAACCCGGAAAATGGAGCGATGCGGACTACACGACGATCTTCAGGGCGATGGCGGCCGGCATTCGGGCGGGCGATCCGCGGATGAAAATAGCCACCTGCAACCTGAGCGCCGGCAAGAGCGGCGACTATGAGAAGAGTGTGGACTGTGTGGCCGGGGCCCGCGGGCTTGTCGATGTCCTCACAATCCACAGCTATGCCCAGCTTGTCGGCTGGCCGACGTGGAAGCGGAGTTTTCCCGAGGATCCGGCGCTGCCCCGCTATCTCAAGGACATCACCGACCTTTGCGAATGGCGTGACCGCCACATGCCCGGAAAACCGGTGTGGATCACCGAGTTCGGCTATGACAGCACCACCCGTCCGCAGGAGAAAACCGGGGACTTCGCGAAGTGGGAGGGCGTTTCCGACACCCGGCAGGCGCAATGGCTGGTAAGATCGCTGCTGTTGTTCTCCGCGATGCCGGTGGAACGCGCCTACATCTATTTCTTCAATGACGAGGACAAGGCCAGCCTCCACGCGAGTTCCGGACTGACGCGCCATTTCAAACCCAAGCCGTCGTTTCACGCCGTGTCCCACATGCGTAAAGTGCTTGGTGATTTTCGCTTCTCGCGAATCGTTGCCAATGTTCCCGGAGAGGCGCGCGTTCATGAATACGTCGCGGACGGAAAACCCGATCTAACGGTTTGGTTGGCGTGGAGCCCGGCCCTGGGGGATACGAAGCGGCGCGTGGAACTCGCCAATGCCCCGGGCGCACTGAAAGAGTCATTCGAAATGCCGCTCGCGGACGGCCCGGCTCCGGCGGGTGCCGCCCGCGAGGTGCGGCAAGACACCGTGGAGGTGGAAGTAGGCGGCAGCCCCACCTATCTGGTCTTCAAAAAGGCGGACGCGCCTCGTTCACAATCGGATTGATGCCGTGGCACATTCCATGCTAATGGTGAAGCCATGATGCACCGACTTGCCTCCGCCCGGGCGGCGATCACCCCGGCGGACATCGCATTCATGGAAGGGTTGCTTGCCCGCGAGGGAAACTCCGCCGCATTCGCCGGCCTGTGCGGGGACACCGCGACGCTCACCGCCATTCTCGACCTCCGTGAAATCCATCGCGCGCTGCTCGAAAGCCCGGTCGCCCTGCCGGTTTCACCCGCGCTCTACTTCTATGTGCTCGTCCACCACGCCTTTTTGGACAGCGGCATCGACCAGCCCGAACTCAGCGACTACGTGGCAGGCGTGCTGGTGGGGAAACTCCACGCCCGTCCCGATCCGCGATCCGGCGCGATGCCGGCGTGGGTCACCCATGCGGTGGATTTCATTTCCCACATCCGCTCCGCGCACGGCGTGCTGCGTTTCCATCTCGAAGTGGCGGCCGGCGACCAGTTCCTGGTCCTAACAGGGTTGTTCCCCGGGTTTCTCGACCGGCGCTCGGAGCGACACGGCGCGCCCGGGGTGGAGTTTTACGAATCCTTCGCCCGCAATGCCTACCGCGGCGCGGCGGGACACTCCGGTCTCAGCGCCCGCTCGCGCGAACTGTTCGGACTGCTCGCCGAATCCCTGCCCGTCGCCCGCCGCTCGCTCAACCGGATGAGCGAGAGATGCCTGTTCTGAGCGTGGCATCCATCGCACGAGCCGGAGAAGTGGTGGAAGAAGCGGGCCGCATCCGCGGTATCGGCTCATCATGATGAAAGCCGCAGCTGTCATTGGCATGACGTGTCTTGTTTGGACCGGCCTCAGGGGAGCCGGGGCGGCCGACGGGTGGAAACTCGTGTGGAGCGATGAGTTTGACGGCAAGCGCATCGATTCCACCAAGTGGTCGCCCTGCGAGCGCGGTCCCTCGGACTGGAACGACACGATGACGCGCGACCCCCGGTGTTTCCGCATCGGCGGCGGAACGCTGAAGCTCATCGGCATCGTCAATCCGGATACCACCAAGGACAAGTCCGCCTATCTGACCGGCGGCGTGACCAGCAAGGGGAAGTTCTCCTTCATGCACGGCAGGGTCTTGGTCAGGGCCCGTTTCAAAAGCGCGAGGGGCGCGTGGCCCGCCATCTGGATGATGGGCGAGAAGGGACGCTGGCCGCATAACGGCGAGATCGACCTGATGGAACATCTCAATTTCGACGACAAGGCCTATCAGACCATCCACTCCCACTACGCCAACAATATCGACAAGACCCGGAAAAACCCGCCCAAAGGCACCACCACGCCAATCCGTCGCGACGAATACCAGACCTATGGCGCGGATTGGGATGCGGAAAAGATCATCTTCACCGTGGATGGGAAACCGGCACTCACCTATCCGCGTCAGCGCGACAAGGGGCCGGACCAATGGCCCTTCGACCAGCCGTTTTACCTGATCCTTTCGATGCAGATCGGGGGCAACTGGGTGGGCAAGGCCGATCCGAAGGATTACCCGGCCCACATGGAAATCGACTGGGTGAGGGTTTACGAAAAGCGGAGCTGAGGAAACCCGCCCGACCCGGCTGCGCAAATTTTCCTTTCTGGCGGGACGCGGCCTCTGATTGAATCGGAGCGTGACCTTTGCCAGCAAGATCACCATCACGCGCATCCTGATGGTGCCGGTGTTTGCGGTGCTTGCCGCCGCCTATGGCAAATCCGTGTCCGTCGGGAGGCCGGACGAGGCACTGCGCTGGTTCGCGCTGGCGTTTTTCGTCACCGCCGCCGTCACCGATGGCCTGGACGGCTGGGTGGCGCGGCGTTTCAACCAAAAGTCCGCCTTCGGGGCTTTCATCGATCCCATCGCGGATAAGCTTCTACTGCTCACCGGAGTGGTCACCCTGTCGCTGGTCGATTGGAGTGTCCCCGGTTGGCGTTTGCCGCTCTGGTTCGCGGTGATCGTGGTGCTGCGTGACTGCATCATCCTTGGCGGAATCTCCTATCTTCATCTCACCGGCCGCAAGGTGCGCATCGCCCCGCACTGGACCGGCAAGGTTTGTACCGTCACCCAGATGTTCGCGCTCGGCTGGGTGATGTTGCGGGTGGTGAAACTCCCGCCCGAGTGGCCCTGCGCTGTCGCGGGATTGTTCACGGTGTGGTCCACCGCCGCATACATCCGCCAGGGGCTCGGCATCCTGCGGGGCGCTCCGGGTCCGGCATGAAACATCATCCCGCCGGGTTCTTCCCCAGCCCGAGCAGCAGGCACAGCGCGCGCCAGGCGAAACCGGCGTGTGAGCGCCAGGGCCGCGCCGGGCGGACGATGGTCCAGCCCGCCTCCGCGCCGGTGGCGGCCAGCGCGGGTTTCGGGTTCACGAGAGTGGCGCGTTGGCAGATTGAAAGCATCGGCAGGTCCGCGGAGCTGTCGGTGTAGCCGTGGCTGTTTGCCAGCAGTCCGTCAACGAAGTACGATGTTGGCAGTATTTCACGCAGCCGTTCCACCTTGGCCGCTCCCTTGTGGTTTTCGAGATCAGGGAACAGCGCTCCGGTTTCCACCGGGGTGCCCAGCACCAAATCGAAGCCGAGCCCGCGGCCGATGTGACTGACGTAAAACTCCGGGCTGGCCGAGGCGAGGACGAGCAGGTGGCCGGCGGTGCGGTGGCGTTCCAGCTCCGTGCGCAATTCCGGATAGATCCGTCGCATCACCGAGCCCGCAAAGGCCTGCGAGTGGTCGGCGAGATCGGTGCGCGGCATTCCGAATAGGAAACTCAGGAAAACCCGCTTCATTCCCGCCGCGCCGAGCAGCGGGGCGAGCGGCAGGAAGGCGAGGAAAACCGGCAGGAAAACGATCCGCCACGGTTCGCGGCGGGTGACAAAATGACGGAACAGCAACTGGCAGTCCCACGGCAGCAGCGTGCCGTCGAGATCGAACAGCGCGACGCCGGCAGGCGGCTGGGCGGGCAGGGAATGATTGGCCACGGATTTGAGAGTGCGGCGACATCCTGCCAGCATGGCACGCACCCCGCCACGGAAAACGTGTGGGGCGAAAAAAGTTGACCTCGATACGCGAGGAATCCGCGTCAGGATGCGTTAGGCCGTTTGATCCGGTCAAACGCCTGCCCGCGGATCCCGAGCACTCCAAAGCACGCCTGAAGCCGCCGCACCCGACCCGCGCG
>CAZKQK010000013.1:0-58086 GCA_964554865.1 uncultured Luteolibacter sp.
TCCCTGCCCACGCCCTGATTCCCCGGAATCAGCCTTATCTACGCACCATTCCGGTTAGAGTTGTTTCGTTTGACCGGAAATGCTCCGGAGGAGGGCGAGCCATCCGAGTGCGCGGATATATTGGCATCCTTGCTAGTGCGGCCAAATGATGATCAGGAAGAGAAACCAAGGCAGGATAGCGGGGATGATCCGAGTGCAGATGCCCGGAAAGCCATTTCCCGGAACAAAATTGGTCCCGGGCACGAAAGCAAAAATCGATCCGAACGGACCCAATCGGAGGGAGAAGGGGACAATCCGTCCAAAAACGGCAGTCTTGTTTGGTTGATTATCGCCGGGGTGTTGTCGTTGGGAATCCCCGCCCTCCTTTACAAAACCTTCAAATGCAAGATCGCGTCGTAGGCGTTGCGGTCGTGGTTTTGGCAGTCCTGGCGGTATTGTTCAAAAAACGAAGGTAGCTCATTCATTAAAAACGCGCATGTTGGGCGCGGCTGGCGCATACTGCCGCAAATGACCATCCGGCTCACTGGGACTCTTCGGGGTTTTGGATGAATGGGCATTCGAAGGACGGCGCACAAGGGCAAGGCACATCGGCAAAAATCGGGTTGTCTCGCGCTTCCGCCAACGGCATTTTTCCCGCGACTGTGGTTTCCATCGATCCATCACGCAGCGCGGTGGTACTGGGCTCGTCGTTTCTCGGGGTGTATGCGCACGCCGGGTTCCTGAACGCGATGGATGAGGCGGGTTTTGTGCCGGCGCGGGTGGCGGGGGCATCGGCGGGTGCGCTGGCCGGGGCGCTTTACGCATCCGGTTTGCGGGGCGGGGAATTGCGCGATGCGGCGCTGGACCGTCGTCTGCGGGGATCGTTCGTGGACGCGGGCTGGGTGTGGCGGCTTCCGGGATTGGTGAGCACGCTGTGGGCGTCCGGGCTTTTCAGCGGGGCGAAAACGGTGGCGCATCTGAAAACCGTGCTTGGCGATGCCGATGTGGCGGACCTGGCGGTGCCGCTGGACATCGCGGTGACGGATGCGGACGCCTCCGTGCCGGAGATCCGGCGCGAAGGGCCGCTGGCGGAACTGGTGATGGCCTCGTGCGCGGTGCCGATACTGTTCAGCAACCAGCGTGTGGGTGGAAAATGTTATCTCGATGGCGGGATCGCCGGCGATCTGCCGTTCGGGCATCTGGCGGATGATCCGTCCATCGATCATATCATTCTCCACCGCATCGTCCACGAGGCGGGGAGCGCGCCGGGTTTCTTCCGGCGCTCGACCGGGCACGCGTTTGGCGTCACCCGGCGGACGGTCAGCGGGGAGGCGCACCGGCTGCGGGTGGATCTGGCGCGCTCGCGGGGCAAGCGGGTGATCGGGTTGGAAACGGCCACGCCCTTTCCCGGATTGTTCACGCACCGGCTGGCGGCGGCTTGTTACGGACTGGGATTGGAGAGCGGGCGGGGTTTTTTGTCAGATGGTGTTTTTCCCGAAGAGGGGACCACGGAGGACACGGAAGTTGATGGCTGACCCGCGGGGTTTCGGATTGTTGATTTGACCGAACGGATGACCGCCAGCCAATCATCCGTTCAACCCGGATTCCGAAGTTACGAGGTTACCGCGGTGGATTTTAACCACAGGTTACCCGGATTTCACAGATTGAGGAAACCATCAAACCGTAATGCGTGTGAAATGCGCAACCTTTTCAAAATCCGTGAAATCCCGCAATCCGCGGTTCAATTTCTGTTTTCGGATTCAACAATCAAATATCATCTTTCGAAGCTCAGTGGGCTTCGAGGGTGTTGAAGTCGATGTCCGGTTTGCGGTCTGGCGCGGGCGGGCGGTTGAATGTTTGGTCGAGATTCACGCGTTCGTCGAAGAATCCGCCGTTGCGCATGAAGAAGTCCTTGCCGGAGGAGCCGCCGGCGTAGTCGAGGCGGTGGCCGCCGCGGGCGGTGCCGTCTCCGGTGAGGCGGGCGGTGGTGATCTCGTGCCACCGGCCTTCGGTGTCGCGCACCCACTGGTTGCCGTGCAGCGAGCGGCGGCCGAGGTGGCCGTTGAAGTCGTAGAAGTTCTCAAGGAACGAGTGGAAACCTGTCAGATGGGTGTCGGTGTGCGGACGCCTGAAGGAGGCGATGAGCTTCCAGCCGGGTTTCCCCGCCTCGCCGAACCATGCGGTGTAGTCGGTGGCGCCCTTGCCGTCGGGTTTCACGCGGGTGAGGAAACGGTAGGTGAGTCCGGCCTTCCACGGGTGAATGAGGATGCTTTGTCCGCCGGAGCCCTCGCCGCCGAACTCGCCTCCGCGCACGCCTTCGCCCTTCTTGAGAAGGATGATGCGCTTGTCTTCGGGGATCTCCGAGGGGCGGTCGGTCTGGTGCGGGCTCCACACGGAGAACAACACGCGGCGCTCGGCGGGGCCGTTCACCTGGATGCCGAAGTATCCCTGGCCGAAGCCGTTGGCCATGAAGTAGGAGCCGGCGGGATCCTCGCCCTCGGGCACGGTGATTTCGCTGTAGGCGTATTCGATCTTGCGGTCTTTTGGCAGCGGGTAGGCGAGATGCACGGATGGGCCGCGGCGTCCCCAGTAGAACATGTTGCCCTCGTTGTTGCGGACGAAGGAGATTTTCATTTCCGGAACTTCGGAGGAAACGACGAGGTCGCTCACTTCGGCGAAGAGGTTTCCGGATTTTGTCAGGCCGGAGAGGGTGACTTTCCGATAACCCGCGCCGGCAGCTTCGATGCGGCCGATGGCGACTTCATGGAACTCCGCGCCTTCCGCATCGATCTCGAAGGAACGGCTGCCGATGGCGGCCCTGATGCGGGATTTCCCATCCGGCACGCGCAGCCGGAGCGCGAGGTCGAGCGCGCCGGGGCGGTCGGTATGGAAAAACGCGGAGAACTCGCCGGCGGGATCCGACAGGCGGATGGCGTTGCCGTTTCCGCGTCCGCCGCGCGCGGATTCGCCTTTGGTGAGGTAGGCGTTGCCCGGGAGCGGAACCACCCAGCGTTCGGGCGCGGCGATGGCGGCGAGGGGCAGGATGGATACGATGGCGGCTTTGAGGACGGTGTGCATGGCTGGAAACAAAAGGGACACGGCCATCCTTGTTTTCCCGGAGCGGCTGGGAAGGAAAATCCGCGTTGTCATTTCCGGGAAGGCCGCTAGCGTCCGCGACCATGACCCAGGCATGCCGCGAATCACTGATCGATCTGTTGTTTCTCTCGCTCTATTTGGACAACCACCTGTCGCTGGCCGAGGACGAGGTGTTGGGCCAGGCGCTCGACTCGCTGGGCTGGGATGCCGCCGAGCCGCGGGAAAAGCATATCTGGAAGGCTTTTTCCAAGGCCCGTGAGGCGGCCGGATGCGAAATCCGCACCGCGGCGTTTCTGAACGGGCGTGCTGTGGCGATCAAGGCGGACGGCGGCGAGGCCGAGGCGCTGACCTGGCTCAGCCGGGTGCTCGGGGCCGATGGATTGAGCCAAAGCGAGAAACATTTCCTGGGGCAGTTGGAGGCGATCCTCTATCCGCAAGGTTGAGCGGATGTGTCATCGGGCTTGATTCGCGCGGCATCCGGCGGCATGGGATGCGCCGTGCCCGTTGTGCTCGCCTCCGCCTCACCCCGCCGCCGCGAATTGCTGGAGCGCGCGGGGGTTTCCTTCGAAGTGGTCGTTTCACCGGCGGAGGAAATCCATGACGCGTCCATGGATCCCGAGGCGCTCTGCGAGCTGAATGCCACGCTCAAGGCGGAAGCGGTGGCCGCGCTGCGTCCGGATGCCACGGTGATCGGCGCGGACACGCTGGTGTTCATCGGTGGCGAGCCGCTGGGCAAGCCGGCCGACATCGGCGAGGCGCGGGACATGCTGCGGCGGCTTGCGGGGCGGACGCACCGTGTTTGCACGGGGGTGTGCGTGATCTTTCCCGGTGGCGGGGCGAGGGTTTTCCACGGCACCACCGAGGTGGATTTCCTGCCACTGGATGATGATCGCATCGATGCCTATTTCACGCTCGTCAATCCCTTCGACAAGGCCGGCGCCTATGGCATCCAGGAGCACGGGGAGATGATCGTTTCCGGCATCCGCGGCAGTTTTGAAAACGTGATGGGCCTGCCGGCGGATCTGGTGGCGGAGGCTCTCATGGCGGGTCCGCCGCGCTGAGGCGGTGGTGTCTCACACCCTGCCGGGCTTGCGTTTCCACCACGCCCGCTTCGGCGGCGGGGCGAGGTCCGGTCCGAACTGCCGGAGAAACTTTTCCTCCGCCTCGAGCGTGCCGATCAGCACGAGGGTGCCGCCTTCGGGCAAGTTGACATCAGGCGCGGGGTTGACCACGCGTTGGCCGAGGTGCTCCACGGCGATGATCGTGCATCCGGTCCCGGTGCGCACCGCGCAGTCGGCGATGGCCCTGCCAGCCATGGACGCGGGGACGGGAGCGGGGAACACGAAGACGCCTTCCGCGAGCAGCAGGTTGTCGCTCTTGCGGACCATGTTGAAGATGGTGTTGGCACCCATCGAGGCGGAGGAAAGGACCAGGTCCGCTCCGGCGCGGTGAAGCGTGCGGACGTTCTGCTCGTTGGTGCAGCGCGAGATGATCTGGAAGCTTTCCCGCAGCCGCCGGAAGAAAATCGTGAGCGAGATGTTCACATCGTCATCGTGCGTGGTGATGATGATCGTGTCCGCCTCGCGGGTGCGCGCGGTCTTGAGGATGTCGATGTGGGTGGCGTCGCCAATGACCGCCTCGGGATGGTTTTCCACCCGTTCCGGCACCTTTTCGATGATGCGGGTGGAAAGGTCCGCCGCACGGAGCGCGGTGCTGGTGATGCGGCCCACACGGCCGCCGCCGACGACGATGACGTGGGACCGCGCGGCGATGCGGCGGCTGAATGCGGAGTTATAACTTTCGATCTGCGCGGCGGTGCCCGCCAGCACCAGCACCGTCTGCCGCCGGATGACGGTGTCCGGCTCCACGGTGCGCAGGCGGCCGTGGTCCCAGACGCCGATGACATTCACGCCGGTGCGCGCGCGCATGCGGCTGGCGGCGATGGTGAGGCCTTCGAGTTCGGTGCCCGCGGCATTGGCTTCCGCGATCCGGAGGCCGCGGGTTTCACCAATGACATGGGCGGCGCAGTCCCGTCCGATCACGCGGCGGGCGAGCGCGAGGCCCATCGTTTGATCGATCCTCAGGACGTGGGTGGCGCCGGCGAGTTCGAGCACGTCGCGCGAGGCGTCGGAGTTTGCCGAGGCGATGATCGGGATGGACTCGGCGAGTTCGCGCGCGGTGAAGGTGATGTTGGTGTTGAGCACGTCCGAGCGGCTGGCCACCAGCATGGCTGCACGGCGCAGGCGCATCCGGCGGTAGGTCACCGGGTCGTCCAGATCGCCCACGGCCACCGGCAGCTCCTGCTGATAGAGTTCGAGCGCCTCGGCGTTGTTGGGGCACAGGATCACGAAGGGATGCCCGTATTTCCTGAGCAGCGGCACCAGTGCGCGGGAAACCGGGTCCCACGAGGTGAGGATCACATGGCCGGCGGTGTCCGGCGGCAGTTCGCGCGGCGCGCGCGCGGCGGCCTGGGCGCGCATCCATGGCGCGTAGAAGAACTCGATGAAGGTGAAGGGCAGGATCACCAGCAGGAACATCACGCCGCTGAGCAGCACCACGATGGAAAACAGTCGCCCGGGGTCGCCGTTGAAGGTGATGTCGCCGAAGCCCAGCGTCGTCATCACCGTGAGCGTCCAGTAAAACCCGGTGATCCAACTGAAGTTCCGGCCCTCACCCGCCATGATGAAGTGGAACATCACGCTGTAGGCGACGATCAGGAACAGCAACACGAGCAGCAGCCGCACCAGGGTCTTGAAGTTCGACCGGCTGCTGCGGTTGTCCATGAAGGCGGTGACGACGGCGACGAGTGCTTTCATCCGCCGCAGGTATAATCAGGAAACGCGGCGCCCGGCCAGCGTGAACGGCCCGCATGGGGCGGGGCAGGAATCGGATTGCGGACGGGCGCGCGGTGGGCGAAGAATCCCGCATGCCGAGGCCGCGCAGGTATCCGCTCATCTTCAACCCCAAGGCGCGCAGCCAGAAGGGTGGCAAGGTGCTGCGTTTCCTGATGAGCCATGCCAACCGCTTCGCGATGTACGCCACCAACCACGCCGGGGAGGCCCGCGAGCTGGCGGCCCGCTTCGCCGCCGAGGGCGAGCCGGTGGTCATCGCCGCCGGTGGTGACGGCACGCTCAACGAGGTCGTCCGCGGCCTGGCCGGCACGCCCACCATCCTCGGCGTGCTGCCTGCCGGCACGATGAACGTTTTCGCCCGCGAGATGGGCATACCCTTCGATTCATTCGAGCGCGCCTTCGCCATCATCGAGCAAGGGCACATCCGCGAGATCGACCTCTTCGAGGCGAACGGCTGTCCTTTCGTGCAGATGGCGGGCGTGGGCTTCGACGCCCAGGTCATCGAGGAAACCACTTGGGAGGCCAAGAAAATGTTGGGGCCGCTCGCCTATCTGGTCGCCGCCGTGAAAGTCCTCGGCGAACAGCCGCCGAAGATCGAGATCCTCTTCGACGACGGCCGCCGCGAGGAAGGCGTGGCCCTCATCGCCGGCAACGGCTCGCTCTACGGCGGGCAGTTCAAGGTCTTCCGCAATGCGGACAATACGGACTCGAAGCTCGACGTGCTCGTTTACAAGGAGGCCGGATACCGCCTGGTGCTCGATTCGCTGCGCGGCCTCGCCCTCGGCGGCATCGACCTGATGCAGTCGGTCAACTGCTTCCAGACCGAGGGTTTCACCGTCCGGGCCGACCGCGAGGTGCCCGTCGAGGTGGATGGCGAATGGATGGGCCGCTTCACCGGGGTGCGCTTCCAGGAAGCGCCGGGGCGCCTGCGGGTGCTCGCGCCCGAGGGACCGCTGGCCGGCCGCTTTGCCGAGGCCGTGAAGTCCCTCTTCCAATGGCCGCGCCGCCAGCCGGAACTCCAAACCACCCGCAACCTGTGAAAGCGCCCGCCCGATCCCGTTGGCGGACCTGGGTGCGCCGTCTCCTCATCGCCGGCGGGCTGCCCGCCCTCGCCTTCCTGCTGGTGGTCGCCTACGCCAACGTCACCGCCGTCTGGGCATCCCGCGGCCGGATTTTCTCGGAGGTTCGGCATCTCCCCCACTCGAAGGTCGGCCTGGTCTTCGGCACCACCGACCGCGTCAAGGGCAGGGAAAACCTCTACTTCCGATACCGGATCGACGCCGCCGTCCGCGTCTGGAAGGCCGGCAAGGTGGACAGCCTCCTGCTCTCCGGCTCCCAAAGCTCCGACCGCTACTACGACGAACCGGAAAAAATGAAGCGCGCGCTTGTCGAACGGGGCGTGCCGGAGGATCGAATCGCATTGGATACCAAGGGATTGCGCACGCTTGATTCGGTCGTGCGGGCCAAGGAAACCTTCGGCGCGGACTCCATCCTTTTCATCAGCCAGCGCTTCCAGATCGAGCGCGCCATCTACCTCGCCAAGGCCAACGGCATCGAGGCCCGCGGCTTCAACGCCCAGGATGTGGAAGCCCACGCCGGCCTCAAAACCAAGGTCCGAGAGGTTGGCGCGCGCGTCAAAATGTGGCTCGATGTCAATTTCCTCAACACCCGCCCCCAGCACCTCGGCGAGAAAAAATCCCTGCCGGAATAAGGGGAAAACCGGCGGGTTATTCACAATGTGGCGATTTTGTTTCTTTTTTGGGTTGGCGCGGGGATTGCTTTCAGGCAGCCTCGGCAGACCAAAGCAAAATGGAACTAATGAGTGTCATGAAAAAGCGATTTCTCCTGTTGTCCAATCTCGTGCTACTGAATTTAGGGCAAGCCCAAGGGGCTTTGGTCTTTGCCGAGACGGTGGGCACTGTTACCGGGACTACCGCCATAGCCACACACGAAACAAACAATGGGTTCGATAACGACTCTTTCACGTTTTCCGGAACAGGCGACTTGCGTGCCACCACCGCTTCCACCGGATATACCGGAGCGTCCGGTGGTGCCAATGTATTTCTCACGAATAACGCATCCGCCTCCTTCCGGATTGATGGAATCTCCACGATTGGATATGACGTTGGGACGGTTGGAATATCTTTTGGTGCTTTCAAGTCCACCACAGCATCAAATATGTCCACGCTGGTGCTGGAATACAGCACCAACGGTTCAAGTTGGACCGCGATTTCCATACCCGCGCAACCTACAGGAACAGGAACTGCCAACTGGCGATTGATTTCGATTCCCACTACCGCTATTCCGATCTCGTCAACGTTGTCTCTCCGCTGGACGAACAGTGATACGGGCACGACACAATATCGACTGGACGACATCACTCTAACCGCCGTCCCCGAGCCCGCCGCCGCGCTTCTTGGGGGCATCGGTCTTCTCGGTCTGCTGCGCCGCCGCCGCTGAATCGTCTCACATCATTCTCCCAAGCGGTGATCGCCCGAGGCGGTCACCGCTTTTTGTCTGCAAGCCGATGGAAAGCGGAAGGCGGCCCGACTGATCATCCACAGGGAAAACCCATTAACCCGGCGGCATCTCAGTCGGACCGCCTTTGAAGCGTCGCGACACCATCAGAAAAGCACCGGCCGTGCCAATTCGTCTGTGGAAATTCATTTTCCTCGAAAAATCTCACTGCTTGCGGGACCGGCGGGACCGGATAGCTTCGCCATCATGAAAACCGCCGCAATCGTTTCCGCAATCAGTCTGGCCGGCGCACAAGCCGCCGAGTTGGCCGGGATTCCCTTCAAGACCATCACCGGCAAGGAGACCTCGCTGGCGGATTACAAGGGCAAGGTGGTCCTGGTGGTGAACACCGCGTCAAAGTGCGGGCTCACGCCGCAGTATGAGGCGCTCGAGGGCTTGCGGAAGAAGTACGGGCAGAAGGGTTTCACCGTGCTGGCCTTTCCGTGCAACGACTTCGGAAACCAGGAACCGGGATCCGCGGAGGAGATCCGGACGTTTTGCAAAACGAAGTTCTCCGTCAGCTTTCCACTGATGGAGAAGATCCACGTCAAGGGCGCGGACCGGCACCCGCTCTACACCGCCCTGACAGGTGAGGGCGGCGCGTTTCCCGGCGATGTGAAATGGAACTTCGGGAAATTCCTCATCGGCAAGGATGGCAAGCCGCTCGCGCGTTTCGAGCCGAAACAGGCACCGGACAGCGCCGAAGTGACCGCCGCCATCGAGAAGGCGCTGGAACCGTGAGCGGCATGCACGCGGGGCCTACTCGGCGGGAACGCGCTCGACGTGCCGACGGGAAGTTTCCCGCCTTCGGGAATGGCGCCCTTGGCGTGCAGCCAGAACAATTCGTCGCGGACCGGCGCGCTTCCGGTCCAAACCGATGACGGGATCGCATCGGCCAACCAGTGGGCGGTCGTCGAGTTCATCGGCAGGACAAGCTGGCGCGAGCCGGAAAACGTGAGCGGCACGACCTGCCCGGTGGACGCGCGTTCCAGCCAGGCGAAGGTGATGGTGACATCGTTGTCGGCATTGGCGGTCTCGGTTTTGTCCGTGTACATCCAGTCCATGAAACCCACCTGGATTTCCGAAACCGGCCCTCCCAGCTTGTGGGGCGTGCGGTGCCAGAAGGAAGTGTTGGCCGTGGCCGGGGTGTAAAACGTGTAACCGATGCGCCCGCCGGTGGCGACCACGCGGACGGGCTCAAGACCCGGACAAAGGCCGGGAGCCAGCAAGGCCAGAAAACCGGAGGGCCCGGCGGCACGAACATTCGAAGAAAGTCACGGCGAAGTTGGGTTGATTGGGTGGATCGTCCCGGAAAACGGGTGCTGGGTTCCCCCCCGTATGGGGCCGACACCCGACGCATAGCAATAAAGAATAACTGCGCAAGAGCTTTCTTTGTTGACAAATATGCTATATGAAGGATTTATTTTGAGAAGCCTTTGCCGGTTTCCCTGCCCATGGGCTGAAGCGCCTCGATTCCCGAAAGGCGGGAGGAACGGAGAAAACCCGGGGGGCCATTTCGCCCCTTGGGTGCCGTCCGGCTCTTTACCACCGGGACATCATCTCCCCGGCAGGATCCAGATGTTGCGGTATTGGATCGCGTTGCCGTGGTCCTGAAGCCGGATGGGGCCCTCGCCCTTGGGCTCGTTGCCCCTCGTCGTAAAGGCGTGGGCGGTGGCGTGGGGAATCTCCACGTCGTTGTGAATGAGCACGCCGTTGTGTTTCACGGTGATGCGCGGCGCGGAGACTTTTCTCCCGTCCTTCCAGACGGAGGCCCTGTAAATGATATCATAGGTCTGCCACTCCATCGGCGGGCGCGCGGCATTCACTTGCGGAGGCATCGTTTTGTAGAGCGCGCCGCATTCGTTCCAACGGCCTTCGAGTCCGTAGGAGTTGAGTATCTGCACCTCGTAGTCTCCCTGGAAAAAGAAGCCGCTGTTGCCGCGGCCCTGGCCGGATTTCCCGGGCTCGACCGGATAGCGGAACTCCAGGTGGATCCGGCAATCGCCGAACTTGCGCTTCGTCTCGATGTCTCCGCCGATCCGGTTTTTCCGGTCCTCATCGCTGCGCGCGCTGCGGACTTCCATCGCGCCGCTTCCTGTTAGATCCCATGTCACCCCACGCCCGCCGCCGTGCTGCCATTGGTCGAAATTTTTCCCATCAAACAAAACCACCGCGCCCGCGGGCGGCTTCGCCCCAAGCGTGGGAGACGGGCGGACGACTTTTTTAAGCGAGAATTTGACCCCCGGGTTGCCACCGCTGGCACCGGTGAGTCCCTCGCTTGTCACCTCGCCCGTCCAGCCGTTGCCCTCGAAACGGATCACCTCGCCGTCGAGTTTGCCATTGCCCTCGAAGTAGGCGTCCGCCCGCCGGTCGTGCTCCTGGAAAAACCGCAGGAAATACTCGCCGGGCCTCACGTTGATCACCTGTGCGGCGAGCGGTTTGTTGATTTCGAAGTAGTGACCCCGCGGCGCATCCAGCCACTCGCCCTGATAATCGCCCATCAGGCTGGCATCGGCCGGAGCGACATCCGTCCAGTCGGAGGAAAGGCCTTCGGCGGCATGGGTGGTGATCGCGCTGGTAATCAACGCGCCGGCGAGCAGGGTGATGGTTTTCATGGTTAGCGGGACGTTTATGGGATCCCTGCGGCCCGGAGACAAGCCGACATGCGCGGTTGCGGCCCGTCATTTTCCGTGGCATCAAGCGTCTCGCATGAAAAGGTTGCTTCCGCTCTTGTTGTCCGTCTCCCTTTGCTCCGCCGCGCCCAAGCCCAATATCGTGGTGGTGATCACGGATGATCTCGGCTATGGCGACCTTTCCTGCTACGGCCAGAAACATTTCGCCACTCCCCACCTCGACCGGATGGCGGCGGAGGGATTGCGTTTCACCCGACACTATTCCGGGGCCACGGTCTGCGCGCCGGCCCGCTGCTCGCTGATGACCGGACGGGATGCGGGCCATGCCTCGATCCGTGGCAACGGGCCTTTCTCCCTGCGGCCGGACCCGCACGACCGCACCTTCGCCACGATCCTGCGCGAGGCCGGATATGACACCGCGTTGATCGGGAAATCCTGCGTCACCGGCAATACCCAGACGCCCGGAACCCTGCGCGAGAAGGGTTTTGACTATTTCCACGGCACCACCGACCACAAGGACGGCCACTTCCGCTATCCGAGGTTCGTTTATGAAAACAACAGGCGGATCGCACTTGAGGGCAACACCCTCCATGACGGGCCGAGCTACGACCTCGATCTCTATCGGAAATCCGCGCTTGGCTGGATTGATGCCCGTGGTGAAAAGCCGTTTCTCCTGATTCTCTCGCTGCCGCTTCCGCATGCGTCCATCAAGGCCCCGGAGTCCGCTGTTGCGAAAGTGCGTGACGGGATAAGCGGTGACGTATCGGCCAAAGGCGGTCACTACGGCGCGGTGAAGGAGGTCAAGGCCAACTACGCGGCCATGGTGACCCTCATCGATGAAACGGTGGGCGCCTTGCTGGAAAAACTCCGCGAGCGCGGCCTGGACGACAACACCCTTGTCCTCTTCACCAGCGACAACGGCTCCCACTCGGAGGGAGGGTACCATCATTCGATGCTTGCCTCCAACGGCCCGCTGCGCGGTGGCAAACGCGATCTTTACGATGGCGGCATCCGGGTGCCCCTGATCGCCCGCTGGCCGAAAGGCTGTCCCGGCGGCCGTGTGACCGATCACGCCAGCGCCTTCTGGGATTGCCTGCCGACGTTCTGCGAGTTGGCCGGTGCGAGCGCACCCGATGAAACCGAAGGCCTGTCCTTCGCGCCGCTGCTCGCGGGCGATACCACCGCGCAGCGCAAACATGACACGCTTTACTGGGAGTTTCACGAACTCGGCGGACGCCGCGCCCTCATCGCGGGTGATTGGAAACTCGTGCAATACGGCCTCAAGCCCGGCGCATTCGGAAAGGCGGAGCTTTACCGGATTGCGGAGGACGAGGGCGAAAAGAACAACCTCGCCGCCGCCCATCCGGAAAAGGTCACCGAACTCCTCGGACTCATCGACCGCGCGCGCGTGCCCAACGGGCGCTTTCCCCTTCCCGGGTTGGACGCGCTCAGCCGCTAGCTGCGCCATGACCGACATATTCACGCCGGAGAAACGCTCGGAAGTGATGTCCCGCATCCGCGGACGGGACACCAAACCCGAACTTATCCTGCGCTCGATGCTTCACCGCTTGGGCTACCGTTTCACCGTGGCCGGTTTGAAAAACCGCAGCCTGCCCGGCAAGCCCGACATCATCCTGCCCAAATACCAAACCGTCGTCTTCGTCCACGGCTGCTTCTGGCACGGCCACGCGGACTGCCCGCACTTCCGCCTGCCAAAATCCCGGCGAACCTGGTGGAAAGCGAAAATCCTCGGCAACCAACTGCGCGACGCCCGCAACGAACAACAACTCCGCGACCTCGGTTGGCATGTGGTGACCGTCTGGGAATGCGCACTGAAAAACGCCTCCGCCCGCCTCTGGCTCGAATCGAGGTTGCCCCGCCTGCTCGGCGATGAACAAAGCGCCGCCACCGATGGCGCCATGGTCGCCGAGGACCCCAAACCCTACCGCGCACGGAAATCCTGAGCTTGTGGCTGGCCGCGAAATCCGCACGCGTCATTCGGGTTCGGTTCGGCAAGCGCGGATTTCTTATTTGTGTCTCTTAATATGGGCCCTTAATATGGGCCTCATGTTCCCCGCCTGTAAACGGAAGGAGGCATCCCAACAAGGCTGCGGAAGGCCACGGTCAGGCGCTCGTTGCTTTGGAAACCGCAGCGCTCCGCCACCAGGGAAACCGGCAGGTCGGTGGAGGTCAGGAGCCTTTTGGCAAACTCCACCCGCTCCCGCTGGATCGCACCATGGGGTGAAGTGCCGATGGCGGCCCTGAAACGGCGTTCCAATACCCTGCGCGACACCCCGACCTCCGAGGCCAGGGTTTCGACCGAATCAATCGCCGCCACCCCGCCCGCCAGCCGCCTCATCGCCCTGCGAACGACCGGATCCCCCACCGCCTCATACGAACTCGACCCACGCGCCACCGTCTCAAGTGGGGCCACCAGCACGGGCGCCGTGGGCGCGTCTCCCATACGCAGACGCTCGATCACCCTCACCACTTCGGCCGCCAGACGGCGCCAGGGCAAGCGGATGCTCGATAAACCCGGACGCGCCATTTCGCACACCGTTTCATCGTCGTTGGCCGATACCACCCCGATCCCGCAAGGAACTTCCAGACCGGCTTGGGCAGCCGCCTCCAATACATGCCGACCGGTCGGATCGTGAGCGGTGAAGATACCGACCGGCGTCTTCAGGGAAACCAGCCAGCCGACCATATCCTCATCCGGTTCCCGCCAGTATTCGTCGTAGCGCCTCCAATCGCGGAATTCCTCCCAATAAACGGGCACATCGCCAACCACCGAGCGGAAACCGTCGAGCCGTTGCGAGGCATAGTGCGCGTCGCCCCGGCCAACGAAGGCGAAGTGCCGATAGCCGCGCGAGATCAGGTGCCCGGCCGCAAGCCGACCGATGGCCGGATCGTCAACATCGACCTGCCATGTGCCTTCGACAGGTTGATCGGACGGAGTGAGAATCACCGGGCATCCGAGATCCACAAGCGCTTCTGTCAAACCGGCGAGATACTCGGTGATGATCGCGCCCGGACGCCATTCACGGAGGCTGGTCAAAAGCCGCTCCGGCTGCCGGAACAGATCGATGATCCAGAAATCATAGCCCATCCCGGCAAACGGAGCGAATCCGGGAGTCAGCCGCCGGACGTTTTCGGGCGACTGCACCAAGGCGATTCGGCGTGAAAAATCCGGTTTCTTGTGACGCATTTCATCAAAATATTACCGTATTTTGCGGTAGCGGCCAAGCGTGATCACGCCGTATTCCCGTGAAGCCCGCCAAGAGGGCGGTCCCCGTTTCCCGAAACCCACAACCCATGCCCGCTGACATGACCACATTCCCATGTGACGCCGCCGCCTTCGAAGGCCCCGGCTCGAAGAACCCCCTCGCGTTCAAACATTACAACGCCGCCGAAATCGTCGAAGGCCGCAGCATGGCCGATTGGTTCCGCTTCGGCTGCGCCTACTGGCACACCATGCGCGGCACCGGTGCGGATCCCTTCGGTGTGGGCACCGCCGCCCACCCTTGGGACGATGGTTCCAACAGCGTCGAAAACGCCCGCAACCGCGCGCGGGTCTTCTTCGATTTCCTGGAAAAGGCCGGCATCGATTACTACTGCTTCCACGACCGTGACGTGGCCCCGGAAGGCGCGACGCTCGCCGGGTCTAACAAAAACCTCGATGCCGTGGTCGAAGTGCTGGAGGAGGAACAAAAGCGCAGCGGCAAAAAACTCCTGTGGGGCACCGCCTGCCTGTTTGCGCATCCGCGTTACCAGCAGGGAGCGGCCACCAGTCCGAACGCGCAGGTCTATGCCTACGCCGCGGCCCAGGTGAAGAAGGCCATCGAGGTCACCCACCGCCTCGGCGGCGAGGGATATACCTTCTGGGGCGGCCGCGAGGGCTATTCCACACTTCTTAACACGGACATGAAACGCGAACTCGACCACCTCGCCCGTTTCCTCCACATGGCCGTGGACCACAAGAGGGAGATCGGTTTCAAGGGCCAGTTCTACATCGAGCCCAAACCGCAGGAGCCCACCACCCATCAATACGACTCGGACTCCGCCGCATGCCTCAACTTCCTCCGGGAATACGGCCTGCTCGGGCACTTCAAGCTCAACATCGAGACCAACCACGCCACGCTCGCCGGCCACACCATGGAACACGAACTCACCACCGCCTTCGAAGCGGGCGCGCTCGGCAGCATCGATGCCAACATGGGCACTCCCAATGTCGGCTGGGACACCGACCAGTTCCCCACCGACCTCTATCTGACCACCCAGACGATGCTCGTGCTCATGAAAATGGGCGGCTTCGCCACCGGCGGACTCAACTTCGACGCCAAACGCCGCCGCGAGTCATGGGAACCGGTCGATCTCCTGCACGCCCACATCGTCGGCATGGATGCCTTCGCCCGCGGCCTCAAGACCGCCGCCGCCATCCGTGCGGACGGCCGCATCGATGCGTTCATCAGACAACGCTACGCCACCTGGGACGGCGGAATCGGCGCCGAAATCGAAGCCGGCTCCATCTCGCTCGCCGATCTTGAGAAATACGCCCTCGCCAACCCCGAGCCAATGGTCGCCAGCGGCCGCCAGGAAGTGCTCGAAGGCATTCTCAACGAGTTCATCTGATTCCAGCACGCTAGTTTTGCCATTTGCGTTGGTGCGGTTGATAACAGGAAAAACCGATACCTTGGACTGCGGCAGCCCGCCGCCGCTTTTCCCGGTGCCAGCCCGCTGGCCCGGGGAACAATGTGAGCGCCGAAGCCGAAAGCCCGGAGGGCACTCCTTCATCTCCTCATTGACTCCCGCAGCAGGCTGCGGGTCGGAAAGCGGCAGCAGGCCGCACGCAGTCCAAGGGTCAATATACCAATCTCGAATCTCCAATTCCCTTTCCCGCATGTGGGACTTTTCATCCCGGAAAGGGAAATGAACCGCAGATGGACGGCTCAGAAACGCCCGGGCGCGAGCGCGTCGATGGGACGGAAGGGTTGGTCGGCTGCCAGAATGTCGGCGGCGAGGCGGCCGCTGACGGGTGCGAGGCTGAGGCCCATCATGGCGTGGCCGGTGTTGACCACGAGATTCGGCAGTTGTTTCACCGCGCCGATGTACGGAAGCCCGTCGGGTGAAACGGGGCGCAGGCCGGCCCATGGTTTCACTCCATTGAAGTCGGCGGGGGAAAACTTCGGGAAGTAGGCGCGGATCGATTCGATGATGCCCTTCACGCGCATCGGGTTGATGGTCAGATCGAGTCCGCCGACCTCCATCGTGCCGCCGAAGCGGAGATCGCCGCCCATCGGAGTGATGGCCACTTTCGCTTCGGCGAAGATCGAGCAGAGCTGCGGGAGTTCCGGCGGTTTCGGCAGCGTGAGCGAGTAACCCTTGCCGGCTTGCAGCGGAAGTCCGAGACCAACGCTTTTGAGAAGCCGGGCGCTCCATGATCCGCCGGCAATGACGAAGTGTTCCGCCTCGAAACGCCGGCGCGTGCCGGTGATCGCGCGCACCTTGCCGCCGGATGTTTCCATGCCATCGATTGTCACGCCGTTTTCGATAAGGCCGCCGAGTTCGGTCACGCGGCGGCGGATCGAGTCGAGGAAACGTTTGGGATCGAGATGACAATCCTGCGCGAAATGAACGGAGCCCTCGACGGTCATCGTCACGCCGGGGTCGAGTTTTGCGGTGGCCGTCGCATCGAGCACCTCGGCATCGAGACCGATCTCGCGGGCGATGGCCGCCACTTCCGCTTCTTCGTGGAGGGCCTTCGCGGTGTTGCACAACATCAGCAGACCGCGCCGCACCAGGCCGAAGTCTTCGGTTTCCGCCAGCTCGGTGAAGAGACGGCGGCTCTCCAGATTCAGGTCGCGCAGCAATTCGCGGCAGGCGGCGACATGGGCGGGTGTGGAGTGGCGGTAAAACAGCCAGCCCCAGCGCGCGAGGGCGGGATCGAGGCGCGGGCGGACGAAGAAGGGGCTCTTCGGATTGATCATCCAGCGCAGGCCTTTCGCGATCATGCCGGGCGCGGCGAGCGGGATGAAGTGGCTGGGCACGATCATGCCCGCGTTGCCGGTCGAGCAGTTGTCGCCGTCCGCCGTTTCGCGTTCGACCACCGTGACCGCAAAGCCACGTTTCAAGGCGTAATAGGCCGTGCACAGGCCGATCACACCGCCGCCCACAATCGCCACGCGCTGGTTCCGCATGGCCGTATCCTAGCGTGCCCGTCTTGTCAGGAAAACGAGTGATTACCCGGAAAACCGCAGCATCTCCATGATGGCGGCGGTTCAAATTCCCTTTTGCCTTGGCGCTTGCCCCGGGGGGCGGATCCGCTTCTAAGTGACGCCGGATGACGGACGGTGCCCGACATGATGAAGCGGTTCCTCACGATGACCTGCGGGCAATGCTGCCGGTGATCGCGCGTCGCACCGGCTGCGACGACTGGCGGATATTCCTGCCATCGCGGAAGCGCCGCGAGAGTTCCGTCCACTTCATTGCATCCGCGACGTTTCAGACTCCCCGTCTGGTTGTGAAGATCCAGGAGGAGGACTTTGTTTCACCCGCCCAGGCCCGCAGGTTGTTCCAGCGGGCGCAAAACTGCCACCGGCGTTCGACCGGGGAATTCTCCGTGCCTGCGCCGGTGATGTTTTTCCCGCGTTTCAACGCCATGGCCATGGAGTATGTGGACGCTCCGCTGCTCAGCCGGCATCTGCTGCGCAGGCTCCATGTGCCCGGCGCCCGCGCCGTCGCCATTCGCGGTGCGGCGCGCTGGCTGCGCTGGTTCCATGAGGGTGACGGCATCGACGAGCGACCGTTCCGCCCGGGGGTGGTGGCGGGCCATCTCGATCATCTGCGCGGGATTCTCGAAAACGCGGCTCCGGGAAGCCTTGCCCGGGATCACCGCCTCGGCGGCTTGCTGGGCCTGTCCATGGAGGTCGCCGAGTCGCTTGGCGGACGGACGATGCCGCATGCAACCGCACATGGTGATTTCACTCCTTTCAACCTGTTTGCGGGCGGGCGGCGCATGATCGGCTTCGACTACGGTGGCAACGCGCGTTTCCCGCTCTATGAGGACATGTGCCGGTTTCTGTCATATATGAACATTTACCGGCCGATGCCCGCGAGCGCCGCGGATCTCGCGCGCCATGGCTGCCATGGCCGGGACTTCGCGGATTTCATGGAGGCATACGGGTCTCCCGTTCCTTTCGACGCCGGTCTCTGGCGGAAGTTGTGTTTCATCGAAACCACGCGCCGGATTCTCTCGCTGAGACCGGAGCGCCCCCGCATGTCCGTCAGATATTTCCGCAAGTTGCAGTCCGCCATCCTCATGCGCGCGGCGCGGTGCATGGCAAAGGCTCTTTGATCGGGAGAATGCGGGTTGCGTTTCATCAGCCGGTGATCATGCTTTTCATATCATGAAACGGAGCTTCCCCACGTTCGCGCTTGCGGTGTTTCTCGGCTTCACCTGCGTCGCGTGGACGCCCGGGGATGCGGGCATCGGGCTATCGGACCCGGAGGCGGCGAGGTACCATGGAACGGTGCTCCGGCCGGTGGCGGGAGAGCCTCTAACGGGAAATCACAACGTGTTGTGGTGCGCCACCTTCCAGATGGCATGGGACGCGGCCGCGGCATCGCAGGGCGGCAAGCTGGATCTCCGGCCCCGGAGCCGCGTGGCGGATTCACTCAACAGGGGGCGCTTCGATCCGCGGTGGATCGATGCGGAATCCGTGCATGTCACCGGTGGCAGCGTGGCCGGCGGAGTGCTGGACCGCATCGCGGGGGCGGATGGGAAACGCGGCGGGCGGTCACGGTTGTTAGGCAAACTCCGCAAGGAATCCGCCGCCGGGGATCTGGTTTTCTACGCCAGCCTGCGCAAGGATCTCGCGTTTCCCGCTCCCTTTGCAAGGCTCGGAAGCCGGAAGGTGGGCGAGCGCAAGGTGGCGTGGTTCGGATTCCGGCCGGATCAAAAGGAAACCGGGACGCTGCTCAAACAAGTGGCGGTGCATCACTACGCGACGCGGACCGATTTCGTGGTCGAACTGAAGTCCGGCAACACGAACGACCGCTTGCTGCTCGCCAAACTGCCTCGCAAACCGGCCACGCTGGAAGCCGCGGCGCGCGCGGTGACGGACAAGGTGCGCAAGGACTCGCCGACAGCCGGCGCGGGTGACCTGTTGGCCGTGCCCGAGGTGGTGGCGGATGAGGAGGCTTCGTTTTCCGAATTGGAAGGCCGCACGGTGGCGGGAGGCGGCCGTTTCATCCGCAGCGCGAGCCAGACGATTGATTTCCGCATGGATGAGAAAGGGGTGAAACTCCGCAGCGAGGCGCAGGTTTCACTCGGTTGCTCCGCCCGGCCCCGCATCGATCCGCGACTGATGATTCTCGATCCGCCGTTTGTCATCGTGATGGTCCGCAAGGACGCGCCGAAGCCGTATTTCATCGGCTGGATGGCGAATGCCGATCTGTTGGGCCGGTGATCTTTCGCAGTGGACCGCGCGGCGGCGGCGGTGGATGCTCCGGCGCATGGCAAGGCGCGGCACATGGATGAGACTGGCGGCGGCCGCGGCGAGCGGCCTGCTGGTGGCGGGGTTGTTTCCGCCGTTCAACGCGGCGGCCATGGTGTGGGTGGCGCTGGCGCCCCTGCTGGTGGCGCTGTGGTCGCTGGATGGCAGGCGCGCGTGGTGGCGGGGATTTTTGTTAGGCTGGCTGGCCGGCGCGTTGAGTTGTGTGGTGCAGTTCGGTTGGCTGGCGGTGGTTTCGCCGATCGGTGTGGTGGTGTTGCCGGTCTATCTCGGACTGTTCTGGGGCTTGTTCGGAGCGTTCGCCGCGAGCATCGGCAATCCGTGGCGCAACCCGGCGGCGGATGGCGGATCGGACACGTTGCGTGTGGTGGCGGCCAGCCTGCGCACGGGTTTCTGTCTTGCCGCGGCGTGGGCGGGTTTTGAGTGGCTGCGGGGTTGGTTGTTCACCGGATTCGGTTGGAACGGTCTGGGTGTGGCGTTTCACGAAACACCGGCCATGGCGCAGGCGGCGGATCTGTTAGGCGTGACCGGGCTTTCGATGCTGCCGGTGTTTTTCCAAGCCGTGCTGGTGCAAACCGGACGCCGGATGGCCCTCGCCGCGCGCGGGGGATCCGGGCGCACGCGTCTCGATTTCATGGCGGCGGCGCTCGTCGTGGCGCTCGCGCTTTGTTACGGCGTCATCCGCATGGCCACGGAAGGCCGGGGCGAATCGATCCGGCTCAAGGCGCTGCTTGTCCAGATCAACATCCCGCAGGAGGCGGCCACGCGGCTGTGGGATGATCTGGACATCCACATGGCTTACGAGGAGGAGACGTTGAAGGCGCTCGAAGGCATCGGCGCGGCGGACGAGGCGCGGCTCAGGGCGGAGATGGACAAGGCCGACGAGGGCAGCGTGGCCATGAGCTGGCCGGACTGGGTGCTGTGGCCGGAGTCCGCCCTAACAGGTCGCATCCTCCGCGCGGATGACGGCGCGTGGGGCACCTGGCGGGAGAACGCGGAGACCATCGCGCGGGTTCGTGAGGCGGGTCCGTTTCACCTCATCTACGGCATCAACGAACTTGAGGCGGAACCCGCCGCCGACGGGCAGCTTGTGCAAAAGGACAAGGGCCGCGCATGGAACTCGCTGGCGGTGATGTCACCGGAGGATGATTTGCAGACCTATCGGAAACACCATCTTGTCATCTTCGGGGAAACGATTCCATTCGTGGAGTCCGTGCCGTTGCTCAAGTGGATCTACAAGCAGCAGGCGGGTGTGGAATACGGCGGATCGTTCGCCGCCGGTGATTCGTTCGAGCCGTTGCCGGTGCGCACGCTGAACGGCGCGGAGATCGGAGCGGTGCCGACCGTATGCTTCGAGGACAGTGTGCCGAGGCTGGTGCGGCGCTTTGTCAGGCCCGGTCCGCAGGTGATCGTGAACGTCACCAACGACGGCTGGTTCAAGGAAAGCGCCGCCGCCGCGCAGCACTTCTCCAACGCCCGCTTCCGCGCCATCGAGCTGCGCCGCCCGATGCTGCGCTGCGCCAACACCGGAGTGAGCGCGGCGGTGGACTCCGCCGGGCTCACCGCGCATCCGGACACGGGGAAACCACAGGTTCTAGCAGATTCCTCCGGCGGCCATTTCACCCGCGGATCGCTGCTCGTGGAGCTGGATGTGCCGGAGCGGCCGTCGTTTTCCCTGTATGCGGTGATCGGTGACTGGGGCGTGATCGCGCTCGGACTGGCGGGCCTTGGCTGGGCATGGGCCGTCCGGCAAAAACCTGTCGCACCGTGTTAGAAAAGCGCGGCGAGTTTCTTGACGCAGGTGTGGCCGATGAGAATGAAGACATTGCGGTCATCCTCCCAGCGTGCCGCGGACCATCCGCCCTTGGTGGCGAACTCGGGGCTGTCTTTCGGCGGCAGCTCGCCATCCACGTCCTCGCGGCGGAAAATCACCAGATGAACGGTGCCGGCCTCGCGTTCGTCAAAGCACACGAGGGAACCGCGGCGGCCGTCGATGACGAGTTCGCGGCAGCCGATGCCCTTGACGTTGACCAGTCCGGGAGGCAGGCAGCCGGGACAGGGAAGTTTCTTGGACTTGAGATGCTCGATGAGCACCTGATGGTCTTCCCGCTGCTCGTCGAGACTGAATAGCGGTGATTCGAAGGCGCGGATGAATCCCGCCTGCACCACATCCACCGGCAGCGGTTTGACGGCGGTGGCGATGGGTCCGGCGGACGGCATTTCATCCGCGCGGGTGAGGAAAAAAGCGAGCGCCACGCCCGCGGCGGCGGCAAGCGGAAGCGCGAGACGCGGCAGCCAGGCGGTCTTTTTGTTAGAAACGGCGGCGGTGCGCCCCATCGCGGTCAGGATCTCGCCACGGAGTCCGGGCGGCGGCTGGACTGAGGCAAGCGCGCCGATCAACGCGGCATCGGCCGGAGTTTCCGCCTGCGGGAAACCGCCGCGTTCTCCGGCAAGGCTGTGAAGAATGTCGGCGCGAAGGGTTCCGGGAAGCCCGACGGTGGCGAGCGCATGTGCGAAGCCCGCGTCAAACGCGCGCTCGTTGGCAAGCCATTCGCCAAGCTCGCGGTCCTCATGGGTCATGGCGAGCGCCTCGGCGAAGTCATGATCGTCCACATCCGCGCCGTCCGGGCGGAAGCTGCGAAGGATGAATCTGGCGTGTTCCCTATCCATGGTATGCACGGGGGCTGTCCTCTTTCAGATGAAGGATGTTCTTCGGCGCGCTGGATGGCTCAGCGGTCATTTTTTTCCGGAGCAGTTCCTTGCCGCGGGAGAGACGCGACATGACGGTGCCGATCGGAACGTCGAGAATGTCGGCGATTTCCTTATAACTGTGTTGCTGAAGGTAAAAGAGTGCCAACGGCGCACGGTAGGTTTCATCCAGCATTCCCAACAATTCAAGTGCGCGCTGGCCGTCCATCTGGCGCTCGGCCTCCCCGGCGGAGGCGGTGGTTTCACCGGCGGTCTCCTCGTCCACCGGTGTCTCGGAAAATCGCGACGAACGGCGGCGGTTCGAGAGAAACTCGCGGTGAAGCGTGGTGAAGAGCCACGTTTTCGCCTTTGATCGGTCCTTGAGCTGGTCGCCCTTGGCGGCCCAGATGCAGAAGGTTTCCTGCACCAGATCGCAGGCGTTGTCGGCTTCGCGCGTCAGAGACATCGCGAAGCGGAACAACGCCTGGTAATGGGCGTCCACCAGATCCTGGAACTCACTCATGGGCTTTACTGGGAGCTTCAGACTCCGCATTTATTCCGGAAATAGCCTGTTGCCAGCCGCGGATCCGGCGGGTGAGGCGGCGTTCGGTGGCGCTGTCCGGTTTTGCACCCTCGTAGGTGGCGGCGTAGTGGTAAGCGATGAGTTCGCCGGCGAATTCCGGTTGGTCCGGCAGTCCGCGCAAGTGGTGTTTGAGCGTCACGCCGGACCGCCAGGGATATCCGGTGAGAGCCGCCGCGGCGCGCCAGGCGAGCAGGTATCCGGCGGGTTTTTCGGCCCCGCCGGGGAGTCCCGCCATGGCGGGTGGCGTACGCATTTGTTTCCGCCGCCGCATGGCCAGAAGAACGAGCGCCACCGGCATGCTCAGCAGCGCGAGGCGCAGGGCCAGCGGCGAGGGGTCTGTGCCGGCGGGTGTCTCGCTTTCACTCCCGGACTCGTCACCTGATTCGGCGAGCGGTGGTTTCTCCCCCGGCGGAGCCACCCGCGCCGCCTCCCCGCCATGGGCCTGGGGAGTCGGGTCCATGGTCACCCAGCCGTGGCTTTCCAGCCAGAGTTCCGTCCAGGCGTGCGCCTCGTTGGCCCGGAAAACAAACAACCCGGAGTCCTCATACCAGGTGCCGCCCGCCCAGCCATAGGCGACCCGCGATGGAATCCCCAGCGCCCTCGCCATCAGCGCGCCCGCCGTGGCGAAGAACTCGCAGTGACCGCGTTTCTCATGAAACAGGAAATTCTCCATCGGATCGAGATCGCGCGGATTGGCTGTCTCAAGCGAGTAGGCGTATGATTCGCGCAGATGCTTTTGCAGGCGCAGCAGTTGTTCCTTTGTCGATCCCGCACCCGCCGCCGTCCGCGCCATGGACCGCAGCTCCGCGTATGATGGCGCGTCCGGAATCTCTAACAGCCCGGCGCGCGCCCCCGGCCAGGCGCGCAGCAGGCCGTCGTCCGGCAGATCCTCGATGCGTCGGCCGGCCGAGCGCGCCATATAACCGTATCCGCCCGCCTCGTCGGAAGGAGGCAACAGGTGAAGGCCGTCATCGATCCTTTCCAGCGGTGAAACATCCACCTCGCTGACGCCTTGCAACGCGGTGACCGGGGAGCGGCCCGAGGGATCCCTCCCATGGAACACCTGATGCACGATCACCCGCCCGGTTCCCGGAGGGGAAATTCTGGTGAAACCGGTCTCGTCCGCGGTCATCTCCAGCGTTCGTCCTGTCGGAGGCGACCACGTGGAATTCTGATAGAAACCCAGCGCGAAAGCCCCCACATACACGCGTCCGGTGAGCAGCGCCTTGGAATCCGCGGGATCGGCGAGCCGGATGAAAACCTCCGGTTTGCGGCCCGGTTTGAAATCGGTGCGGCGTGGCAAGGGGCGCCTGGTATCCTCATTCCACAGCCAATTGCCGGAAACCGTTCCACGCGACGATGACACCGCGCGCAGGGCCGCCGCCTCGGGACGCAGCACCCGTTCCACGACCAGCCCGGCCGTTTCCAAGGGCCCCGGCGCGGCGAACAGCAGCCAGAGCAAGCCACACTCCAGCGCAAGCAAGGCTCCCGCCACAGCCGCGAAGTCGAGCCCTCCGGGCTTTCCAACAGAAACGCGGTTGTCGTTTTCTCCGGACCCGCGCCAGGTCCACATCGCCACGCCCGCCACCAGCGCGAGCACCGCCAGGCTGACGCGCATGAATGGCGGCCACACCTGCGGCCAGCCGTTGAGCAGGACGTAAGCCAGCACAAGACCCGCCGCGCCGAAGATCGTCCTGCGGATCACGCGCGCACCCCCTTTCCGGTCCGCCGCGCGGCGATGTCCGGTGTGATCGCGCGTTTCATCGCCCTTGGCAGAAACGAATGCCATGCGGCAAGCGGCATGTCCGAGAGAATGATCACGCCTTCGTCCGGACGAATGGTGGTTAGGGCGGCCTGCAAGTCGTGCGCCTCGGTTCCCGCCGCGCGTTTGGCTCCGGCCAGAAGTTCCATGCGCTCCGCGAGTTGCGCGCCGCGGCCCGCCGGGCGAACCCGCCACTCATCGAAGTCCGCAATCATCCGCGCGGGCACGCCCCGGGCATGAAACATCCGCAGGATGCCGGCCGCATGACTCATCGTCCGCTCGAAGCGTTCCGGCTGGATCAAGCCGCGGTCCGCGCCAAACGAATGCACCACCAGCACGAACCTCGCCGGGCTGAATCCCGGAGGATCCGTTTCCCACACCATCCAGAATCCTCCGCAGGCGATCGATCGCACCGTGGCCGGCCAGCTCACCCGCTTCGCGGAGTCGCCGGGCCGCCATGGCCTCAGCCCGCGGGGTTCGCCCGGGCCGGCCCCGGCCGTCATCGGCTCCTCATCATGCAGGTCGAGCGGGCCCGCCGAAAACACCAGCCCGCGCGGCACCACCGGCTTCGGGATCACCGCCACCCGCGCGGCGATCACCCACTCCCTCCGGGTTTCGAAAAAACCGAACGGGGCATCCGATGTCAGGGCCACCTCACAGTGATCGAGAATCCCCCGATGAGGCGCCGCCACACGCGCGTCGATCACCGCCCGCGAGCCCGCCGTGAGCCATGCCACCCGCGACTCGATCCGCGACTCGCGCGCCAGATCCACCCGCAGCCGCAGCCCGAAAGCGTCCAGCCAGCCATGGCCGTTCTCCAGGGTGATCCTCGCGGGAAACACCCGGCCCGCCTCCACCCGCTCCGGCAGATCGGGGAAAACCCGGGCCGCCGCGCCATTGAGACGCGCCATCACCGCCGCCAGTCCTAACAGAACCAGCGCCGCCAGCCCCAGCGCCGCGAGTTGGCCATCCACCCGCCACAATCCCGCGGCAAGCAGCGCCAAGCCCGTGCCGCCCAGCACCGCGCCGCGGCTCCGGAGGGTCACGCGCGCCGGTCTGCGGGAGTGGTCGGCCGTTTCCACCGCGCCCACGCTACACCGCCCGCGCCGCTTGTCACGCGGCCGATTCGAACACCCCGCCGCCTAACAGCCGGCCGCCCTCGTAAAACGCGCAGATCTGCCCCGGCGCGATCGCCCGCTGCGGCGTGTGGAAACGCAGCGCGAGCCTGCCGTCATCAAGCCGCCCCACATCCGCCGGTTCCGCCCGCGCCCGGTAGCGCGGCTGCGCCTCCACCATCCGCCGCTCCAACAACTCCGGAGCCAGCGCCGAGATCGCCCCGACCACGCACTCGCTCGCATACAACCCGCGCGAGGAAACATCATCCCAGCCCACGATCAGGCGGTTGCGCGCGGCGTCCTTGCCCACCACCACATAGGCCATGCCTTCGCGCGGAGAGGCCACGCCATGGCCCTTGCGCTGGCCCAGCGTGTATAAGTGCAGCCCGCGATGCCCGCCCAGCACCCGGCCCTCCGTATCCACGATCTCACCCGGCGAATCCGCCACATAATGCCGCAGGAAATCACTCATCCTCACCTGTCCGAGAAAACAAATCCCCTGACTGTCCTTCTTTTCCGCCACCGGAAGTCCGAAACGCGCCGCCACCCCGCGGACTTCGGGTTTCAACATCTCACCGGTCGGAAACATCGCGTGGGACACCTGCCGCGGCGTCATCAGCGCCAGGAAATAACTCTGGTCCTTGTTAGGGTCCGCCCCGCGCAGGATCGCGGACCCGCCACCGCCCAGCACCCGCTTGCGGGCGTAGTGCCCCGTCGCCACATGATCAAATCCCTGCTCCAGCGCGTAATCCAGAAACACCCCGAATTTCATCTCCCGATTGCACCACACGTCCGGATTCGGCGTGATCCCCGCCCGATAGCCCTCGATCAGGTAATCCACGATCCGGTTGCGATAGGAATCGATCAGATCGATCACCCGGAACTCGATCCCGAGCGTCTTCGCCACCGCGTGCGCGTCCTCGATATCCCGCTCCCAGGGACAATCGCCCGGAATCCCCTCCGCGTTGATCCAGTTCTTCATGTAGCCCGCCGCCACCTCGTGGCCCTGCTCCACCAACAGCGCGGCCGCCACCGCGCTGTCCACCCCCCCTGACAGACCTACCATCACCTTCGCCATGCGCCGGACTGTGGACCATCCCCGCCCCGCCGTCCATGGCGGATGATCGCCGCGCAAGGTGGTTTTTATCATTTGTGTCTCTTATTATTTTGGTGAATCCGCGTGCTGGCAAATCGTTCGTTTTGGGCGATAATACCCCCGCCACGACGAATCCATGAGGAGCCGAACCATCAGTCTTGTTCTTGGAGCCGCGCTTTGCTGCGGTTTGGCGCCGCTTCTGCCAGCCGGCGAAGCGGACGGTTTCTACAAGCCGACCAAACTAAGCGGCTACGTGAGGTTGGGCGGCAGGAAATTCGATCTCCCGCTCGGAGAACTCCGCGTCGCGTTGTTGAAAAACGGCATGCTGGTCGTGCAGGACAACCGCATCCCGGTGCGGAGGGTGAAGTGGGCCGAGATGGTGGAGCGTTTCCGCTTCAAGGGCATTCGCGGCCCCGCATCGACCACCTCGCCGGGCAACCTGCATCTCCGGAAACAGGGCGGTCATTTCGTCGGGCGCACCCGGCAACCCCTGATCGTCATCCAAAAGGGAAAGGTGCGGTTTGTCACGGTGAAGGCCAGATTGAGCACCAATCTGGACACACGGATCGAGGGCGACACGCTCACGATGAAGTCTCCGGTGAGCATTTCCGCGTTTGGGGTTACCGCAAGGGGCATGATCGAAATGAAAGCCAGGCGCCAGTCATCGACCGTTCCGGACGAAGTCCAAATCGTGCCGCTTTTCCCATCGGTTTCACAGCAGGAGTGATTCGCGCCGTGTGGGAAACCGCCGTGGGTTTGAAAGAGGTTGAAAAGCCGCCTCGTCGCACCCGCGATGCAAACCCGCCGCACGACCGCCGCTCCCAGGTCGCGGCGTCCCACGATGGCAAACACGACCGCCGGCTGACCGAGAAAAAGTCCGGCCACAGGGAATACGCGGAGATGCCGCTCACACTCGGCCAAGGCATGGCCTGATTTACGCATGAGGATTGGGCGGCGAGTTCTACTATAGGACAGACAAATAAACATAAACTCCTTGCGCTCCCCCGGCCAGGGAAGCCGGCGCCATCATCGAGCGCGGAATCCGCCCATCATCACGATTATCAGGCCCGGCACCTCCATCCGTCTTTGACGCCGCGCGCCCGTTTCTCCAAGCTGCGCCGCGATGACCCCGCTGGAATCCCTTGTCACCCTCAACATGTTGCCGCGGATCGGCCCGGTGCGGGTGCGCCGCCTGTTGGAGGCCTTCGGCGATCCGCGGTCCGTGCTGGCCGCGCCGAAGGACCGGCTCATGCGGGTGGAAGGGATCGGCGAGGAAACGGCGGGCATCCTCGCGAATTGGGCCGGGCACGCGGATCCCGCCGCCGAGATCCGGGAAGCCCGGGAGCGTGGCATTGCCATCGTCACCGGCGGGGACGAGGCCTATCCGGCACCCCTGCGGGAGACCTATGATCCGCCGCTCCTCCTGTATGTCTGGGGTGCCATCGAGCCGCGCGACAGGCACGCCGTCGGTGTGGTCGGATCCCGCCGGGCCACCACCTACGGCCGCCAGGCGACCAAGAAGCTTTCCTACCAACTCGCCCAATCCGGTTTCACCATCGTTTCCGGCCTGGCCCGCGGCATCGACACCGCCGCGCACGAGGCCGCGCTGGCCGCCAGGGGCCGGACCATCGCCGTCGTCGGATCGGGGCTCGGGAAACTTTACCCGCCGGAAAACCTCAGCCTCGCCGAGATGATCGCCGCCGGCAACGGGGCCGTCGTTTCCGAGTTTCCCCTCAACACCGCGCCCGACAAGCAGACCTTCCCCATGCGCAACCGCATCGTCGCCGCATGGTCCCGCGCCCTGCTCGTTGTCGAGTGCCCGGCCTGGTCCGGTTCGCTCATCACCGCGAATCTCGCCACCGAATACGGAAAGCCCGTCTTTGCGGTACCCGGCCCCATCGACAAACCCACCTCCGCAGGCTGCAACCAGCTCATCCGCGACGGAGCCACGCTGGTAGCCGATGCCAGCCACATTATCGACGATCTCGGCGAGCTGCCCTTCGCCCGCCGGCCGGACACCGTTTCTCCCGACGCGGCGGACCTGCCCGAACTCCCGCCCGAGGAGGCCGCCGTGTTCGCCGTCGTTTCCAGCGATGAGGAAACGGTGGACCGCATCATCGAACGCGCCGGTCTTCCCGCCCAAGTCGTCACCGCCACGCTCATGAAGCTCGAAATGCGCCGCCTGGTGCGGGCTTTTCCCGGCTTTCGCTACGCCCGGCGCTGAGGTTCGGCCCGCCGCAATACAGGCGGGTTTTTGTTTTCGCCCAAGCCATTCCGCCCATCACGCCATCGCGTGGGCGGTATCCACGCGATCAAGGTATCGGAAATCCGAAAAATCAGGATATATTGACCATTGATGACCGACAAAACAAAACTCCAATCCCTGTTCGACGCCGCCCTCAAGGCCCCGTCAGCACCGTCCGGTTCTCTCCAGCGCGCATTTCCCGTTTCCGCTCCCGTGCCGGTGGCCCAGCCTGCGGCCCCGGTTGTGACTGCGGCCGCCGAAGCACCGGCCGAGGCTCCTGTCGCGCCGATGCCCGTCGCGCACTCACTTGATGCCGCCGCCGCCGAGGAACTCGGCCGACTGTTGGACGGGCAGCTGCTCCGCAAAAAACGCCGCCGCCGCATCCAGGCACTCGTCACCGCCTGCATCTTCTTCGGCTCCGCCGGCACCGGCGCCGTCTGGTTTGTCCAGGACGCCTCACGGGTCCAGGCGTTCATGGAAGCCATGCGCGACATCCGCTCCGCGGGCGATGTGAAATCCCTCGCCGCCAAATACCGGGACGCGCTCGACCGCGCGGCCGCCCGTGGCCAGCAGATCGACCGAGCCACCGCCGCCATGGGCATCAAGCCATCCGCCGGCAACGATGAGGACCCCTGCCTCGAATCGGAAATGAAGGACATGATGGGCAGGGCCGGCCAGCGCAACCATCTCCTCAAACAGAACTTCGCCCACATGGAAAAGGAAAACGGCGGCGCGCCGAAACCGGATCCCGGCGCCCTCAGGGCTCTCAAGGAAGAGCGGTCGTTTGACTGGGGCCGGTAAACCCGGGCGGGCCGGGTGGTCATCAGGTTTCCCCGTTCCCCCAATTCTCCCCGAGACAACGAAGACCCCGTCGCCACCGCATGGCGACGGGGTTTTCATTTCATCACATCCACGCGCCCGCGGCCGCCCGGCATGGCGATGGTTGAACGGGTGGCTGTTTCACGCCAGGCAAACACCCAACAGGGCCATCGACGCCAGGGATGGCGCAAGCGGATCCCCAATCGCCGCAGTGGGTCCGCATGCGGATAATCAGGACTTTCCTCAAGGAACACCTCGCAAACGATGCGGTGCTGGCAGTTATGTCGGAATAACCGCGTGGCTGTGTCCATTTTTTAACCTTTGGTGCGTGACGGAACAGGGAGAAGGCTTCGAACTCATCCCGCTGGCGGACCTTGTGCGGATGAAACTGACTTCCTTCCGCGACAAGGACCGGATGCACCTGCGGGATCTGATCGCGGTGGGCTTGGTGGATGAAAGCCGGCCACGGCGCTTTCCGGCCGAGCTTGGCCGGAGGTTGCGAATGATTCTGGACGATCCGGAAGGGTGACGGGTTTCTTGCCGCTCCCGGGATCAGCGGCCCGATGATCTCTGTCTGAGCAGATGATCCGCGAGCACCAGCGTGGCCATCGCCTCGACGATGGGCACCGCGCGCGGCAGGACGCAGGCGTCGTGGCGGCCCTTGCCCTGGAGTTCGGTGTTTTCGCCGGAGGAGGTGACGGTTTCCTGCGAGGTCATGATGGTGGCGGTGGGCTTGAAGGCCACGCGGAAGACGATGTTTTCCCCGTTGGAAATGCCGCCCTGGACGCCGCCGGAGCGGTTGGTGGCGGTGCGGACCCTGCCATCCTCCATGCGGAAGGCGTCGTTGTGCCCGCGGCCTGTTAGAAGCGTGCCGGAAAACCCGGAGCCGATCTCGAAGCCTTTGGTCGCGGGGATGGAAAGCATGGCCTTGGCGAGATCGGCTTCGAGTTTGTCGAAGACCGGCTCGCCGAGGCCGGGCGGGCAGTTGCGGATGACGCACTCGACGATGCCGCCCACGGAGTTGCCATCGGCGCGGATGGTTTTGATGCGTTCGATCATCGGCTCGACCATGGCGGGATCGCCGGTGCGGACGATGTTGGACTCGATGGTTTCGGCGGTGATGTTGGACGGATCGACTTCGGCCTTGAGGTCCTGGATGGTGGAAACCCAGGCGAGGATCCCGATGCCGGGGTGGAGGGTATCGAGGACCTGTTTGGCGACGGCGGCGGCGGCGACGCGGCCGATGGTTTCGCGGGCCGAGGCGCGGCCGCCACCGGACGGGGCGCGGATGCCGTATTTGGCATCGTAGGTGTAGTCGGCGTGGCTGGGCCGGTATTTCACGGCCATTTCATCGTAGGCGCCGGGGCGTTGGTCGGTGTTTCTAACAACGATGGAGATGGGCGTGCCGAGGGTGAGTCCGTCGTGGAGGCCGGAGAGGATTTCGGCGGCGTCCGCCTCTTTGCGCGGGGTGACGATGTCGGATTGGCCGGGGCGGCGGCGATCGAGTTCGCGCTGGATGTTTTCCAGGCTGACGGGGATGCGCGGCGGGCAGCCGTCGATCACCACGCCGACTCCGCCGCCGTGGGACTCGCCGAAGGTGTGGATGCGGAAGACATGGCCGAAGGTGGACGACATGCGGGCAGGGTAGGCGGAAGGTGGCGGCGGGCAAGAATTGGATATTGGAGATTGGGTGGCGAGGGGTAGGGTGGGGCATGCGTCTGCGTTTGCCCGGGAGAGCGATCGAGTTTCCACGGCGGCCGCCGGTGATGGGGATCGTGAATGTGAACGACGACTCGTTTTCCGGAGATGGGACCTTGGATTTCCGCGAGGCGGTGGCGCTCGCGCGGAGCCACGCGGCGGCCGGGGCGGACATCATCGATGTGGGGGCGGAGAGCGCGCGCACCAACCGGGCGGCCGTTTCCGAAGGCGAGGAAATCCGGCGGTTTCTCGGGTTTTTGGAGCGCTGGGAGGAGGTGTGGGCCGGATTGGAGCCACGCGACGCCGGTCAGCTCTGGCCACCCGCGCTCTCGGCCAACACCTGGCGGCCGGATGTCGTGGAGGCGGTGCTGGAAACCGGCAAGGTGGAACTCGTCAACGACATGGGCGCCCTGCCCGACGCCCGCAACGCCCGCCTCTGCGCGGCTTCCGGCGCGGCGCTGTTGCTCATGCACAGCGTGGGCGAGCCGAAGATCCCGCACCTGCACCAGCAATGGGACGACGTGATGGGCGAGATGGAGCGGTTTTTCGAGGGGAAACTCGCGCTTTGCCGGGCCGCCGGGCTGGATGAGGAAGCGACGGTGATCGACCCCGGGATCGACTTCGCCAAGCAGCGTGATGACAACCTGACCGTGCTTCGCGATCTCGGGCGGCTGTCACGCTTCGGGCGGCCGGTGCTGGTCCCCGTTTCCCGGAAAACCGTGATCGGCGAGGTGCTCGACCTGCCCGATCCGCAGGACCGCGACGCCGGGACCATCGCCTGCATCGCCACCTCAATGGCGCGGGGCGGGCACATTTTCCGCGTCCACGACTCCGACGCGGCCTGGCAGGCGGTGAAGGTGCTGCACGCCCTCGTATGAGAGATTCAGTCCTCCTCGAACTTCCTCGAAATCAGATCGCCGATGGCCTCGATGGCGGCGTCCGCATCCGGTCCTTTGGAACTCACGGTGATCACCGAGCCATGCCCGGCGGCGAGCATCATCAGGCCCATGATGCTTTTTCCGTCCACCTCCTCGCCGTCCTTTTCCACGAACACATCCGCCTGGAAACGATTCGCCGTCTTGACGAACTGCGCCGCGGGCCGGGCGTGGATGCCCAGTTTGTTGAGGATGGTGAAGTCTTTCTTGGTCATGGGGAAACCGGCCTGCGCCGGACGGAGCCTAGAAAGTCCGGGCATCGACTCCAAGGCAAAATTTCCGGCGGAAAAATCGCCGGATTCCACGTCCGCAGGCCGGGCGAAAACAGACCGAACCGGCAAAATGCGTCGGCAGGGCGGCGGATCCTTGCCGCTTGCGATGGGTTCTGCCAGGAGGCGTCCATGCTGCGAAAAATCATCTCCCTCACATGTTTGCTCGCCGTTTCCCCGCTCATGGCGGCCGAAGCCCAGGCTCTTTTCAACGGCAAGGACCTCACCGTCCGGGTGAACGACGTGCTCATGAACGAGGCCACCGCCCTCAGCGCCACCCGGGGAGCCATCTGCCTCCAGAGCGAGGGCGCGGAAATCCATTTCCGCAAGGTGGAACTCAAGCCGCTCACGGCCCAATGACCGGGTCTGCCGCGCCCCCGTCTTGACGGCGGCCCCCTCCGCCCGCGAGAGTCCTCCCCGCCATGCTCGATATCCGCGTCATCCGCGAAAACCCCGCCGCCATCCGGGAACGCCTCAAACACCGTGGCGGCGACCACTGGAAGCTCGTCGATGACGTGCTCGCCTGCGACGAAACCCGCCGCAAGGCCGAGACCGACAAGCAGCAGCTCCAAAACCAGCGCAAGACCACCTCCAAACAAATCGGCATCCTCAAGGCCAAGGGCGAGGACACCTCCCCCATCGAAGCGGAAGTGCGTGGCATCAACGACCAGATCGCCGCGCTCGACGCCACCGCCGAACAGGCATCCGCCAAACAAACCGGGCTTCTTCTCAACATTCCCAACCTCACCCACGACGCCTGCCCCGTCGGTTCGGATGAAACCGCCAACCCCGTCGTGCGCGAGTGGGGCGCCAGGCCCGACATCGCCGCGCCCAGGGACCACGTCGATCTCGCGCTGCAATACGGACTCATCGACTGGGACGACGCCACCCGCATCGCCGGTTCCGGTTTCTCCGTCTATCGCGGACGCGGCGCGAAACTCGAACGCGCGCTCATCAATTTCCTGTTAGATGCGCAAACCGCCAACGGCTACGAGGAAGTCAACGTCCCCCACCTCGTCAAACGCGAGTGCATGGAAGGCACCGGCCAGCTCCCCAAGTTCGAGGCCGACATGTACGGCACCGACGCCGGCGGGGATGGCGTGAACAACCTCTTCCTCGCCCCCACCGCCGAGGTGCCCGTCACCAACCTTTACCGCGACACCATTCTGACGGAATCCGACCTGCCCGTCAAAATGGTCGCCTACACCCCGTGTTTCCGCCGCGAGGCCGGTTCCGCCGGCCGTGACAACAAGGGCATCATCCGCATGCACCAGTTCGACAAGGTGGAACTCGTCCAGATCGTCCATCCCGACCACGGCTTCGAGGCGCTCGAACAACTCACCGCCCACGCCGAATCCGTCCTCCGAAAACTCGGCCTCCATTACCGCACCATCGAGCTTTGCACCGGAGACATCGGTTTCTCATCCGCCAAAACCTATGACATCGAGGTCTGGGCGCCCGGCCAGGGCAAATACCTCGAAGTTTCAAGCTGCTCCTGCTTCACCGACTACCAGGCCCGCCGCATGAGGCTCCGCTTCAAGGACGCCGAGGGCAAAAACCGCTTCCCCCACACCCTCAACGGCTCCGGCACCGCCCTGCCGCGCCTTTACGTCGCGCTCCTGGAACAATGCCAGCAGCCGGACGGATCGATCGGGATCCCGGAAGCGCTTGTTCCCTACTTCGGGGCCGATTCGATCCCGTAGGCGCGTTCGTGAGACGCGGGTGAGGAAAATGAATCGCGTCAGAGCCCGCCCATCTCCATCCTCACCTCAAAACAAACCCTGGCGGAACCGGCACGGTCCATATCCCGCCCAACATGCCACCCGCCGGATGGTCTCGATCCGGGCGCGGCGGAATGGCATTCGGTTCCAAATATCCGTGGCATCCCTCCGGGGTGTCGGGATGTGACATCCCCGTCCCGGAGGGACAGGGGAACCTGGCCGGTGGTGAAAAACCACCGGAGCGCCGGACCATCATTTTGCCGAGGGCGGTGAGGAGGAGGGAAAGGTTGTCATTCGGGCAGCCAGCGCACGCGAATGTGCCGTTTTTCCGATGCCGTGACTGGTTTGGCATCCATCACCCGCAGGGTCGCGGCGGTGTCCAGAAGGGTCACCGTGTGTTTCCTGCCACTGAACCACCGCACACGGTCGGAGGAAACCTCCACCAGCGGCGTTTGGCCCGGATTCAGGGTCTTGTCCACTGTGAGAACCAGGTGCGAGGCCCCCTCCGTCTTGCGTTTGGTTGTCACCTTTCCTCCGGCCGGAGGGGTGGGAGATGCCGCGGACTTCGATTTTTTCCCTTTCACGGCTTTGCCGGAAAGTTTGATGACGAACGGATTCTTGTCCGCATCGTTGCTGGCGATCCATAGGGCCGCGGAACGCGCTCCGGCAGCTTTGGGTTTGAAGGTGATTTTCACCTTCGTGGATTTCCCGGGAGCCAGGGTGGCGGCGGGTTTCGTGACGATGGCGAATTGTTTCGCCTGGCCTCCTTTCAGGGACGCCTTGATCCTGGCCAGATTGGCGGAGCCGGTGTTCTTGATCGTGAGGGTGATCGTCTTCGTGGCTCCGGCCGTTACCGTTCCGAAGGCAGCGGTGCTTCCGGTGTTGAGGTTGGCACGGCCATTGAGCACCGCGATTTTCGGAATGCTCACTCCCGTGCCGGAAAGGGAAATGACGAAGGGGTTTTCATCCGCATCGTTGCTGGCGATCCGCAGCGTGGTCGTGCGAGACCCGGCGGCGGACGGCGTGAACTTCACGGAAACCGTCGTCATCGCGTTCGGCGCGAGCGTGGCGGCGGGCGAAGACGTTACCAGATAATCCGCGGAGGTTCCTCCGCTGATACCGGCGAAGATGCCCGTGAGCGGGGAAGTCCCCGTGTTTTTGATGGTGAGGGAAACCGTCCTGTTCGCACCGCGGTTGACGTTTCCGAAGGAGACGGCTCCGCCGCCGTTGATGTTCGCATTGCCGTTGAGGACGGTGATTTCCGGTGCCACGGGCGGCGGCGGGGTGATTCCGAGGGAGGCGTTGATTCCTCCCACCGTCTTGTTCGCCGCCACCACGATGTCCGTGGCGGTGTGGAAGTCCGGGGAATTGTCGTAATATTCCGTCGCGTAGATTTCCTCGTTCCAATCGTTGAATTCCAGGCGGTATGTTCCCGCCGTGACGCCCAGTGCGTAGGTGCCGTCCGCTCCCGCCGTGACCGTGCGGATTTCATCCCAATAGCCGCCGTCCCATTGATAGGCGGTCACGTAGATTCCCGCCACGGGGGTGGTTCCATCCGGGCCGGTGACTTTTCCGGTGATCAGCGTGGTGTTTCGCGCGAGGGAGGCGTTGATCCCGCCCGTCACCGTTCCCGTGGAAACCGCCACGTCCGCGGCGGATTCCACGGTGGGAGCGTTGTTGTGGTATTCACCGACATACACGTTGTTGTGATCGTAAAATTGAACGCGATAGTTCCCGGACTTGAGTCCCGTGATCCGGTAGGTTCCATCGGCCTCCGTGCGGAGGCTGTAGTCATAATCCCACTCCTCCCAGGATTCATTCCAATACCATGCCATGACCCGGATGTCTCCCAACGGCGTGGTTCCGTCCGGCCCGGTGACTTTCCCGGTGATTTGTCCCAGCTCCCGCAGCGAGGCGTTCACCGAGCTTGCAATCGTTCCGCCAACGACGGACACCTTGTCGGCGGATTCCAGGGTTTCCGCGTCATTGTAAAATTCATTCGCATATCTATCGTAACCGGTATCCCGGAACTCGATCCGGTATTCCCCGTCGGGAAGCCAAAGCTGGTAATCGCCGTTTCCGCCGGTATAGGTGGAGGTCCACCAATCCCAATATTCGTAATCCTCGTCCCAATACCATGCCATGACCCGGATGTTTTCCAACGGCGTGGTTCCGTCCGGCCCGGTGACTTTTCCGGTGATGCCTCCCTTGATGTTCCGCAACGAGGCGTTCACCGGGCTTGCGGTCGTTCCGCCAACGACGGACACGTCATCGGCGGATTCCACGGTTTCCGCGTCTTCATGAAATTCACCCGCGTATGTGTCGTTATAATCCAGGAATTCGATCCTGTAGTTTCCATCGGACACCTGGAGCAGGTAATCGCCGTTTTCGTCGGTAGAGGTAGAGGTCCACCAATCCCAATATTCGTAATCCTCGTCCCAATACCATGCCCGGACCGAGATATATCCCAACGGCGTGGTTCCGTCCGGCCCGGTGACCTTGCCGTGGATGCCGGAAGGCGTCCGGATCTGGAGGGAAACGGAACCCGATGAGCCGCTGCTATATCCATAAACGGCGATGCGGTAGGTCGTCCCGGCTTCCACGGGGGTGGTAAGCTCGCTGCGATAGCCTTCCCCGCCGTCATCGTCAGCCTTCACCATCGACAGACCGGCCAGGGTGTTTCCCGTGTACACGGCCAGGACGGTGTCGAAATCGCTTCCGTTCGTGCTGACGGTCACCATTCCGGAGGAAGCGGGCGTCCATTGGTACCAGACGGAATTCGCGTTGCTGCTGCTGACCGGCTTCGGCTCGTTCGTCTCCATCGTCGCGTCTACGTTCGTCCCGGAGGCGGAAATGGGCAGGCTTCCCGCGAGGGTTTGGGCGGCGGCGAAGTTGTCGTTCGCGGGAGCGGCGAGGGCCGCCGGCCATGCCGCCCAGAAGAGGCAGGCCAGAAGCATGAGGATTTGTTTGAATACTGGTTTCATGATTGGTTCGGCGGCTGGGGTTGGTGGTGGAAGGGAGAATTCGCGGCTTTCAACGGGGGAAACGGGAAAAACGTCGGGAAGTGACAGGAGAAGGTGATTTTTTCGGAAGGTTTTTTGAAACGCGAAGAAAGAAGGAAGGTGTATCGGATTTCATGATGGCGGAATGCGGGGATTCACCGCCTGCGGCGGCGGAGGGCAACGTCAAGGCTCAACGTCCCGTTGCTCAGCGTTGCCGCATGGCCGGGATGGAGAAGGGCGAAGAAAATAACGGAGATGGTGCGGGCGGTTTTTTGGGATGTTTCATGTGGGGCTTGTTGTTGGTTATCGGTTATTCGTTATTGGGGGCAGAGGGTGGATGGAGATGTGAGCGGCTGGCGCGTGTGTGGAAAAACCGATCAGTCAGAAGGGGAAACGAAAACGACGCGCGGAAATAACAGGGGGTGGGAAAAAATTTAGGGATTGAGGGGTCGGGAAACGGCATGTTTGCAGGGGGAAAGGGAAACGCGGGGCGGAAGTGACGGGGAAATCGGCTACCCCCCAAAGTGTGGGGGTGGCGAAGCATCCACGGGAAGCACACGCGCCCTGCGTGTTGTCTTTGGCGCCCTCGCCGAAGACGGGTGTTTCAGGCCATCCCACGTGGTTTTCGACGGGGTCGCGGGAAACCACACGAGAGGGGGCGCGTGCTCGCCAAGATTTTGAACCGGTGCGGCATTCACCATAAATCCTTTTTCCACAGGCTACTAGGGATTTCCCGGAGAAAGGCAAGGGGGAAAATTGCGGGACCCATTCAGGACTATCAAGTTAGGGAGAGGAACCCTTCCCGGCAAGCGATGTCCGGAACCCGGTGGCACGGGTTCCCGATGCTCCGATGCGGGTGCGCGGCCCGCCGGATTCACTCCACTCTCCGGCAACCCGCCCACGGTCACCAATCGCCCCACCCACTCTCCCCTCCGGGTTTCAGCAGCGCGTGCAGCAGCCTGCCGGCCGCAGGTGTCAGCTTCGAGTTGCGGCGTTTCAGCAGGTGAACCGAGCGGTGCAGCCCCTTGTTGGCGAATGAACGGCACACGACATTCGGGTGCGGAATGTCGCGTGACGCGAGTTTCGGCACGATGGTCACACCCATGCCGGCGGAGACCATCGCCAGCGCGGTGGCGATCTGGTCGCACTGGAGGCGCAGGTCGGACTGGCCGCCTCGGCAGATTCTGACCGTTTGCTCCGCCAAACAATGGCCGCCGCTCAAATGGATCAGCTCGTCCGGGTGGATGTCACCCGGCGCGGGCGGTGCCACGCGCAGTGCCAGCGGATGGCTGCCGTGCGCCGCCAGCAACAGCGGCTCGCGGAAAAGCTCGCGCAGTTGCAGAGACCCCCGCCGCCGCTCATCCAGCGGCACGTCGCTCAAAATCGCGAACTCCACCTCGCCGGACACCACCTTGGGTATCAACTGGTCCGTCCGCGCCTCGTGAACAGACACCGTGATACCCGGATGCGACTTGCGGAACGGCCCCAGCAGCCGGGGCAGCAGATACGGAGCGATGGTGGGGATGATGCCAAACGCGACCGCTCCCGTTTCCAGCTCACGCCGCCCCTGGAAATCCCCGCGCAGGCGCTCGGCCTGGGCGATCAGGATCCGCGCGTGCGCCAGCAGCATCTCGCCCGCCGCCGTCGGCTCCACACCGCGCGGCAGACGGTGCAGCAGGGGTTCGCCCAGCTCCTCTTCCAATGCCTGCATCTGATGGCTCAGCGTCGGTTGCGAGACATGGTGCCGCCTTGAGGCGGCGCTCAGCGAGCCTTCATCGACCACGGCGACGAACGATTGGAGGTGGCGGAGTTCCATGCGGACGGGGCGGATTCTTGGTATTGGAAAAACGAATGGCAAGCATCGGGAATTTCAGCTTCCCGGATGGCTGGGGCCGCTCCATCCTCGGCCCGCACTCTCGTCTTCCCGCGCGGGGAGGACGCCCGCGTTTCACATCCAATCCCCTAGCAATCCATTATGAACGGCATGCAATCCACAGGCTCCGGCAAATGCCCCGTCATGCACGGCGGCCACACCTCCACGGGAAAATCCAACATGGACTGGTGGCCAAACGCCCTCAACCTCGACATCCTCCACCAGCACGACACCAAGACCAACCCGCTCGGCCGTGATTTCAACTACCGCGAGGCGCTCAAGTCCCTGGACATCGACGCCCTCAAAAAGGACCTCCACACCCTGATGACCGACAGTCAGGACTGGTGGCCCGCCGACTGGGGACATTACGGCGGCCTCATGATCCGCATGGCATGGCACTCCGCCGGCTCCTACCGCATCGCCGACGGTCGCGGCGGCGGCGGCACCGGCAACCAGCGCTTCGCCCCGCTCAACTCCTGGCCGGACAACGTCAACCTCGACAAAGCCCGCCGCCTGCTCTGGCCGATCAAGAAAAAATACGGCAACAAGCTCAGTTGGGCAGACCTTTTCATCCTCGCCGGCAACATCGCCTACGAATCCATGGGCCTCAAAACCTTCGGTTTCGCCTTCGGCCGCGAGGACATCTGGCATCCGGAAAAGGACACCTACTGGGGCGGCGAGAAGGAATGGCTCGCCCCCAGCGACGAACGCTACGCCGACATCGAAAACCCCTCCACCATGGAAAACCCGCTCGCCGCCGTGCAGATGGGCCTCATCTATGTGAACCCCGAGGGCGTCAACGGCAAACCGGACCCCATCAGGACCGCCGCCCACATCCGCGAGACCTTCGCCCGCATGGCGATGAATGACGAGGAAACCGTAGCCCTCACCGCCGGCGGCCACACCGTGGGCAAGTGCCACGGCAACGGCCGCGCCGAAAACCTCGGCCCCGATCCCGAAGCCGCGCCGCCCGAGGAACAGGGTCTCGGCTGGATCAACAAAACCGGCCGCGGCATCGGTCGCGACACCGTTTCCAGCGGCATCGAGGGCGCATGGACCACCCACCCCACCAAGTGGGACAACGGCTACTTCCACCTCCTCTTCACCTACGATTGGGAGCTGAGGAAAAGCCCCGCCGGAGCGTGGCAGTGGGAACCCGTCAACATCCGCGAGGAAGACAAACCCGTCGATGTCGAGGATCCCGGCATCCGCCACAACCCCATCATGACCGATGCGGACATGGCCATGAAAATGGACCCCGCCTATCGCGCCATCGCCGGGCGTTTCCGCGACGATTTCGAGTATTTCTCCAAAACCTTCGCCCGCGCCTGGTTCAAGCTTACCCACCGCGACATGGGGCCCAAGGCCCGCTACATCGGCCCGGACGTGCCCGCCGAAGATCTCATCTGGCAGGACCCCGTCCCCGCCGGTCCGCGCGACTACGATGTCGCCGCCGTGAAACAACGCATCGCCGCCGCCGGCCTGAGCATCGCCGAACGCGTCGCCACCGCCTGGGACAGCGCCCGCACCTTCCGCGGCTCCGACATGCGCGGCGGAGCCAACGGCGCGCGCATCCGCCTCGCCCCGCAAAAGGACTGGGAAGGCAACGAACCCACCCGCCTCGCCAAGGTCCTCGCCGCCCTCGAACCCATCGCCGCCGAATCCGGGGCCAGCATCGCCGACATCATCGTTCTTGCCGGCAACCTCGCCATCGAGGAGGCCGCCAAGGCCGCGGGCTTCGAAATCAGCGTGCCGTTTTCCACCGGCCGTGGCGACGCCACCGCGGAAATCACCGATGCCGCCTCCTTCGATGCGCTCGAGCCCATCCACGACGGCTACCGCAACTGGCTCAAGAAGGACTACGCTGTCAGCGCCGAGGAACTCATGCTCGACCGCACCCAGCTCATGGGCCTCACCGCCTGCGAAATGACCGTGCTCGTCGGCGGCATGCGCGTGCTCGGAGCCAACCACGGCGGCAGCCCCCACGGCGTCTTCACCGATCGCCCCGGAGCCCTCACCACCGACTTCTTCGTCAACCTCACCGACATGGCCTGTCGCTGGGAACCCGCCGGCAAAAACCTCTACGAAATCCGCGACCGCAAGACCGGCTCCGTCAAATGGACCGCCACCCGCGTGGATCTCGTCATCGGCTCCAATTCCATCCTCCGCTCCTACGCCGAGGTCTATGCCCAGGACGATGGCCCGCGCAAGTTCGTCGATGACTTCGTCGCCGCCTGGACCAAGATCATGAACGCCGACCGCTTCGACCTCGCCTGATTCTCACCGCGGCCCCCATCCCGTCCGCCACGGATGGGGGCCACACGGGTGGAGCGCGGCATCCGTTTCCCCGGGCTGCCACGCCAAGGATCGCAAGATTCGCGGAAAATCGGCTTGCCTCACCCCGGGAAATCAGGGATTCCTCCCGCCCGCCCGCGATCACCGGGCGACGCCAGAAACAGTCGGGGCGTGGCGCAGTCTGGTAGCGCGCTTCGTTCGGGACGAAGAGGCCGTGGGTTCGAATCCCGCCGCCCCGACCATTTTGAACGTAATGCGAACTCAAACCAGAGTGTTCGTAACTCATTGGAATCGAATCGTTTGAAAAAACGTCGAGGTTAACCGAATACCAGTGGGTTCGTATTTTCCGCTCCGCCGGGCCCAATCCGCCCGGAATCGGCTCCTTTTCGGGGTCAAGGCGGTTAACCCGAATTCCCCGCACGATCAGCCGCACCAGCTCGCATTGTTCCTCGAAGGAAAGCTCTTTCACCGCATCGTCGAACTGCCGCAGCGCCCCCGCGATCCGGTGTTCGTCGGCCACCACTCTTTCCCGGAAAGCGATCTCGATTTCCACCTTCTCAAGCTCCCGTTCCAGTTCGTGCTTTTGCTTCGACAGATCCTCGGCGGCGGCAAGGGTTTCTTCCCCGAAGTGCCCCGCTTCCGGCTGGCGGGCAAGCATGAGATACCGCGCCAGTGAATCGGCCATTTCCTTCCGGCGTTGTTGAAGGTCCGCACGACGCTTTTTGAGCGGACGCAGCGAGCGGGATTTCTCTTCATTGGAGGCGGCGATGGCCGACTTGATCAGATCGGGATGGCGGCCAAGCTCGCCGATGATCCGCAGCACGAATTCATCCAAGGTCCGGCCCGGCAGGTTGCGAACGGTGCAGGACGCCGCCCTGCCGTCCTTGCTGACTTCGTTGCAGGTGTAGTAGAGGTACGGATTGCCGTTCCGATCCTTCTTCCCGCCCGGCTTGGGCGTGAGGCGGTGGCCGCAGATGCCGCAATGGATGATCCCTTTCAGGAGCGACTGATGGACGTTGCGGTCGAGCCGGTCTTTGGGATTGCCTCCCGGCCTCGTCTTGCCGCTGATGGCGTCATTGGCCTGCTGCCACAGCTTGGCGCTGACGAGGGCGGGATGCTCGCCGGGAAAGTCCTCTCCCCCGTGCCGGATGATTCCCTTGTAAAAGGGATTGGTGACGATGGAGGTGATCTTGTTGCCGATGTAGCGTTTGCCTCCCACGACGGTCTGACGACCCCGACGGCTTTGCACCTCACGTGCCGGGGTACGCAGCCCCTCCGCATTGAGGATCGCCGCCACTTTCGCGGGACTGCCCAAGTCACGGCTCAACTCGAAAATGCGTTTCGCCACCACCGCATCCCCTTCATGAATCCCGACTTTTTTCGTGACGGGATCATACGAGTAACCGAGCGGCGCCCATCCACCATTCCACATGCCGCGCTTGGCTCGCTCGCCCAGCTTGTGGCGCACCCGTTCCACGGTGGTTTCACGCTCGAATTGCGCGAAGGAAAGCAGCATGTTCACCATCAACATGCCCATGGGCGTGCTGGTGTCGAAGGATTGCGTGGCGGACACGAAATGCACGCCATGCTGTTCCAGCACTTTCCAGAGGTCGTAGAAGTCCGGCAGAGAGCGGGTGATGCGGTCGAGCTTGTAGGCGACGACCACCTTGATTTCCCCGGAGCGGACGGCGTGAAGCAGCGCTTGGATGCCGGGGCGTTCGAGGTTCTTGCCGGAGAAACCCGCATCGTCGAAGAAGTGGGTTGCGGACCAACCTTCATGTTGGTGAAGGGCAATGGCGTGCTGGCAGATGTCGCGCTGGGTATCGAGCGAACTGTAATCGCCCCGCGCCTGGTCATCGGTGGAAACACGGGTGTAGATGGCGCAACGGACGAGCGAAGCGGAACGGGTGCCGTTGGTGGCGGCGGTAACGGAATGGAGTGGTTTCATGGGATGATCGAAGGAAAGGCTTCCGGTTGAAGGCCCCGGCAAAGCGTCATGCTCGCGGTGGCCGTCCATGGGGAAGCCGCCATGGACTTTGCTCCACTTGGAGCGGGTGGACCCGAAGAGGGGGTCAGAGGTGGGGAATCCATTCGTCCCGGTGAAGTGGTCCTGATCCAGTGTCAGGAACTGAAGAAAGGATAACTCATACTTGACTTACAATCAAGAACTAATATGCTGCTCCTTCCCGTTTTTCGTGCATGCCCATGCTTTATGCCTCTATCGTGCCAGCAGTCTATCTGGCCCCGTGTATCGGCAAGCAGGAACCTAGTAAAATTCGCTTGCTGAACGGAGCCGGGTAAAAGAGCGTCGAAAAGTCCATGGGAAAGCCATTCACCTCCGAGCTTCAACAGATCCCCTCAACGATAGAATGGATCGCAGGCGTCGAGGTTTTGCCTCTGCGGGCCTTTATCCTAGCGTCTCATCGGCGCAACGTCATCGCTGTTGGGGCTGGCGGATCTTATACCGCAGCAGAACTTATCCGAATCTGCCTCGACGCGAAAGGAATCGAGGCCCAAGCGCTCACCCCTCTCGCATTCATCGATAAGAGCGCGTCAATTCGAGACAGTAACGTGATGATTTTCACGGCGGGCGGGAACAATGCCGATGTAATCCAAGCCGCACATCACGCGCGCATGGGAGAAGCCAACCGTGTAATCATTGTTTGTGGATCCACAAACTCCAAAATTGAACACACAATCGCCAAATGGAGTAATTTCAGCTTCGCGGGATACTCGAGTCCCGTGGGCCGAGACGGTTATTTGGCAACCAATTCACTGGCAATATTTTGTGGCTTAGTTTTGCGAGCTTTTGATTATGATCTTCCCTCTGCGATGGACGCGAGAGAATCGCTGAGAAAAGGGTATGACGTTGCACTCTCCGAGGAAATCCGGTTCTTTTTAGCGACGTATGCGGAGTGGGCAAAGCCAGCGGCCGTAGATCTCGAATCAAAATTTAGCGAAGCGGGAATAGGAGCAGTGCTTGTCGCGGATTACAGAAACTTCGCGCATGGGCGTCACAACTGGATCGACAAGAACCGCCACAGTACTGCGTTTATTGCACTTATAACGCCACGATCATCAACATTGGCTCAACGCACTCTTAGCCATCTGCCATCGTTTTTACCAGTTGTAGAATTGGAAACAAAACACGAGGGACCGCTGGGCAGCTTTGATCTCTTACTACAGGTTTTTGGATTAACCCAACTTGTCGGAGAAGTGCGCGGCATCGACCCCGGAAGGCCTGGAGTCCCCACCTACGGCAGCCGCCTTTACCGAATGGCCACCAGAACTAGGCAGGCCAAAGCGAATGCCTCCCGAACTCATTTTGATGCGGCGATCGACCGTAAGATGGACCAGCGAGGCCTCGACACGAAACTCGACTATCGATCGGTGGCCACCAAGCATCTCAGAGAATTCCTCGAGGCCATCAAACAGACGCGATTCGGAGCACTGGTGATGGACTTCGACGGAACCGTAATATCTTCCTCTGTTGATAGGGTCATTTCGACTCAGATCGTTTCCCAACTAGAAGTCTTCCTACGAGCCGGTATTCCACTCTACTTCGCAACTGGGCGAGGAAACTCAATCAATGCTATTCTCGCAGCTTCATTTCACGAATCGATTTGGGATCTTATCAACATTTCCTATTACAACGGTGCACTAACCCAAACCCTTGCCGAGGCCATTCTGTTGGATGAGGATCAATTCCAGAGCTTGCTAGTTCGTTCTGAAGGCTTCGATGACATTTTCAGAGCTCTCAGCGCGGACGAACAGCTCATCTCTTCCGCTAAACTTGATCACAAGATCTGCCAGTTGGTAGTAAAGCCAGCAGACAAAACCTGCTTAGGGATTGGCCAAATAGTAGAAGAAATTATTTATAAAAACTTCCCCACATTGGCAAAAGTTGTTCGATCAAGTCATTCAATTGACATTGTCCCGCTAGCGCGTTCTAAGCGAACAACTATCGAGCTAGCTCGATCGCAAACCGGATTGGAAGTTCTCACCATTGGTGATCGGGGGGCCTACCCAGGCAATGATTTCGAACTTTTGGGCCATCCGTATTCGCTAAGCGTCGACCGCGTATCCTGCGATTTGGACTCTTGCTGGAACATACTACCCATCGGTCGCCGGAACGTGGATGGGCTGGAATTTTACCTCTCTCTATGTAGGATTAAACAAAAATCGTTCAAAATCGCCCCCTCTACTTTGATCAAATGAAGTCCGGCCATGCACTCCGCCACCTCGGCTCCGCGCTGAACTGGAATTTCGAAACCGAGAATGCCGAAACCACTTGGTTGAGGATGATTTCTCGGTTCAAATACGATTCGTATCGCGACTTTTGGGCAGTCTCTCGCTTCCCAGAAGCATTGCTTTCTTGGATCTGTCAATTCGAGCCGCAACATCGCGAGACTGCCTACCGCCTCGTCCGAGATCGGCTGATCTTTCTTAGTGCGAGCGAAATGCAACAACTGGTCAGCCGGACCTACCCCGTGTTTGCCCGGAGGTTCCTTTCGCTTCTCACTGCGGAAACGCTGAAAATTCCTCCCTACTTAATCTGGAAGGAAGCTTCTTCCAGACTGGCCTACGAGAATCTCCTAAAACGGACTCTATTCATAGGTTTAAGCGATGGTGCACGAACAGATGGGTTTAGACGGGCTAACTCCGGAATAGTTGCCAACGACCAAGTGGCAATAGGATACGAACTGTCTGAGGAAAAATGGGAGGATCTTCATAAAGATCTCAAAAAGAGAACTGGAGCAGAAGATGCAAAAATTGAGACCTTGTTTCTCATCGATGATTTTACTGGAAGCGGTAAGACCCTACTGAGACAAGAGAACGGTGAATGGAAAGGAAAACTGAAGAAGTTGGCAGATCTGGTTACTAAGCATGCCGAATATTTTTCCGACGATTGCCGAGTGGCTGTCCACCACTATGTGGGGGCATCTAAAGCAATAGAGGCAGTCGAAATGGCGATGCAGAAAATCGCAGCCGGCAATGGACCCAAGTTGTGGTTCAGGACGAAACCTATCTTCACCTTCGACCTTCAACTGAATGATTCGTGCTCGATCAAAGCCGGACAGGTGCGGGAGCTAGACGAAATCATCGAGCATTATTTTGACGAAACGATCATGATCGACAGTTTGCGGATTGGAGGTAGTACCGCTAAATACGGATTTTCCGACTGCGGCCTCACCCTTGTGATGGAACACAATACGCCAAACAATTCCCTCGCACTGATCTGGGCAGAATCGTCCCCAGAATCGCAAGCATCCCATCCCATGCGACCTCTCTTTAGGCGCAGACAACGCCACTTCTAGAATGGCTAATCCCTTCAATACCCGAGCAACTGAATTCGTAAAGTCGAACGAGGCCTTTCTCACGCTGGTTTCAGCAGAGCCAATAACGCACTTCCTAGCCCCGTACGGCAAGGAGCAGGGGCTATTTAATAAGCTTGTCTCGATTCAGGGTCAACCAGGCTGCGGAAAAACAACGATCTCTCGCCTATTCGAATTCTCGACCCTGAGTTCTCTGCTGCGGGCGGCTGACAAAGAGGCGATGAAAGAACTCGTCTCTCCGCTTCAAAAATGTGAAGTTCTCAAGAGCGGATCTATTCAGATTCTAGGGTGCCGCATTCCGCTTGAAAGCGATTTCAGAGAGGTATGGCAACTGCCCTACGAAGAATCGATCAGATTGGAACTCTTTGACCGCCTGCTGCAAGCGCGCACGGTCCTAGCATGGTTTGGCCACCTTCAGCGAGCCGGATGTTCTCTCGAACAAGTCAAGCCAGCATACCGATCTGACAGCCACGCAGTACACACTTTCGTCGGCGGGGCGTACGCCACCGAACTGGTAGACCGTGCCAAAGCGGTCGAGTCCGCTGTCTATCGACTGGTGGGTTCTTTGACGCCTCCTCCAACGGATAAAATCGATTCGATCCTACACGACCCTTATCCGGTCTTCGATTCCCTTGAGAGTATCATCTTAACCCCCACAGAGGCTGCGCGCATAAACGCCGCAGAGTCGCTACGACCTTTAGTGATTCTCGACGACGCTCATTTTCTCCATCCCTCTCAATTAGAACATCTTCGACGTTCTCTCTTGCGAAGAGAACTGCTGATCGGCCGCTGGATCATGTCTCGTCTGGACGTCTTAGAACCTCAAGAACTGTTTGATGAATTAGCGCAGGAGGTTGACGACGAGGCTATACCGGGTGTTACCATTAATAGAGACGCTGTCCGGATCTCTCTTCAAGGCACTTCGCGAGGCAGCCGTCGCAAATTCAGTACAATGGCAAAGCACATGAGTCAAAAGGCGTTGCGTCACATTCGGATATTTGATCAGAACCGCATCACGACCTTTGAGACCTTCATGCCTGTTAAACCGGGGACTATAGGAACAGCCAAAGCAGCCAAGCTCGAAGCGACAGTTCGAGAAACGGCGGAACGTCTCAAGGTTTCAAAAATCAGATTCGCTGAATTCCAACAGTTGGCAGCGGATTTCCTCAGAGACAAGGATGACCGGAAAGAGATACACTGGGCGATAGTAAGTATTCTGATCCACCGCTATGCCAAACGAACTCCTCAGGTGGAGCTTTTCGCAGAAGACGACCCTATCCCCTCCACACCAATTTCTGTCGATCTGTCGGTGTACGATGGAGCCCGAGTGCATCTGCTTCATGGATTGGGCGCCCCCTATTACTATGGATTCGAAGCACTGAGCGATGCTGCATCTGACAATGCCGAGGTCTTCTTAAACATTTGTTCCCATATTGTCGAAGCAGCGGAGAATCTCCTGATCAAGCAACGTACCCCGATATTGAGTCCCGCTGACCAGCATAAACTGATAGTGTCACGAGCCAACCGCATCGTTTCCGATTGGAATTTTCCGGAAGTCCAGCGTGTAAGACGCCTCTGTGACTTTATCGCTGCACGGTGCCTCCGTCGGAGCCTTGAGCCAAATGCTCCTTTGGGCCCCGGGGCTAACGCTTACGGGATTTCCCAAGCATCCTTTGAAGAAATTCCGAAGGCTCACCCCATTTTCGCAAACGCACTAAAATTTGCTGTGGCATACAACGGTTTAAGTTGTCATCCCAACTACGATTGTAAGAATCGAAAATGGTGTCTCTTCGAACTGGGCGGGCCATTTGTGGTGACCGCCGGCTTGACGTTCAAAAAGGGCGGTTTCGTGGAAGGAACGGTGAAGGAGCTCCTAACAGCAATAGATTTAAAATGAAGCCGCGCTGGGAACCATGCGTTATTCAGGAAGGGCGGGATGTTATATCTTTCCTGCAATCGCATTTTTTAGACCGGAAGAGGAAAGCGCTACTGATTGGTGGTTCCGGCTTCGACCACCGTGCGCCGCTTTCATCCAAAATTTTCTCGGAACTCGGACTTGCTACGGAGAATCTTGAGGCTCTTTTTCTTCGCGAGAATCGGGTGATAGAGGAACCAGAACTCAGGAAAAGGGCAGACGAAAATCAAGACTTGATTCAGAAACTTCTTCCTCAATCTCGTTTCGAATCCCTTCACATTTTCTCTGGAGGCAGCGTATATTCTGATAGCGCTACCGTCATCGGGGGAAGGGAAGCCGTGGCCATTCTAGAAACAGCAATCTCCGACACGCTAACTGATATTTTTATTGATATTAGTTCCCTATCCCTTGGGGTCTATTTTCCTTTGGTTGCTTACCTGGTTCAACAATTCGATCAGGATCCATATTCGTCCGCAAACATACATTTGTTAGTTGCGGATAATCCACGCTATGATCATTCGATCATTGGCATTCCTGCTAGGGCAGCCTCAATGATTCATGGTTTCAAGGGTCTGGCGTCCCTCGATGCAAGCGATGGCACCGCGATGCTCTGGATTCCTACGTTGTCTCGAGGTAACAGGGAAACTCTCACGAAGATCTTTCGATTCATTCAAAGAAGCGACCGACCGATGGATGTCTGCCCAATAGTGCCCTTCCCAAGCGTCGATCTCCGTTTGGTCGACAAGCTGATGGAGGACTTTCAGGAGCAACTCGAGGAGTGGGGAGTAGACGAGCGAGACCTACTTTACGCCGCAGAAAGTGATCCCTTGGACTCGTATCGGGCGATTCTGAAGCTCTCTGCTTCACGGGAGAAGCTCTTCGCTCCTTTTGGGGGATCTCATGTGGTTCTATCGCCGCTCGGCAACAAAATGCTTTCCGTGGGGGCAATGCTGGCAGCCATTGAGATGCAGATCCCTGCCGCCACGGTTGAAAGTGTGGGCTACAGGCATCCCGACGAATCGGTCGCAGCGGAATCCGACTACGGTCTTAAGCACGTTTGGCTTTGTGGCGAGGCTTATTCTTAAATGTTGGTTTTGTGTGTGTTATGTAAAAAATTACGCCCTTTTCTGATGAACTGCGCATTGCTTTGTCTTGCAATCAGCGCGCTGGAAGCGTATTGAAATTGACCATGGGAGTTCGAATGCAGAGAGTCGCGGAGCGCTCGTCCAAAATGTCCCAGAATCCTGCCCCCACCGTGCCTAATCCGACCGAATCGGGTGCCCCCATCTCGGTTGGAACCGGCTTCTTGGCACTAGATCTCCTGCTTTGCGACGCCTCTCGCGTGAGGGCGAACCTTCGCTACGCCGGTGGGTCTTGTGGCAACGTGCTGACGATACTTTCCTACTTCGATTGGATCTCTTTTCCAGTGGCTAGGCTCGGCAAAGACCGTCGTGCTCAGGTCCTCCTGAACGATCTCCGTAAATGGAGCGTCCAAACAGAATTCGTATTGCGGGAACATTCGGGCGTTACCCCGGCGATTGTCGTTCGCCTGTATCAAAATGAAAAAGGAGAGAACCGCTCCCGGTTCGAGTGGAAGGACCCGCAATCGGGAGAATGGCTGCCTCGATACCGCCCGCTTCCAAAGTCCACCGCGACACGGTTAAAGGCCGATTTGCCCGACGCAAAAGTCTTTTATTTCGATAGAGCCGAGCCCAGTTCGTTGATATTGGCTAACACGATGAGGGAACGGGGAGCAATCATCTTTTTCGAGCCCTCTAAAATACGAGAAGATCGAATATTTTCGGACTGTCTGGCTGCGGCAGACATAGTGAAGTATTCCGTAGATAGAATCCCCATTCCTCCTTCGAGCCCTATTTCTCACTCACCGAAACTGGAGATTCAAACCCTCGGTAGTGCAGGACTTCGCTTTCGAACAAAGCATGGCACCAAAGCTCCCGGCAGATGGATTCAGCTGCCTGCCTATGAAGTGAAGAATTCTCGAGACGCTACTGGATGCGGCGACTGGTGTAGCGCAGGTATAATTCTGAAGCTTTGTTCAGAAGGTCGCCAAGCTTTCATGAAACTCGATGAGACGCAAATCACCGACGGAATTAGTTTGGGTCAAGCATTAGCGGCAGTGAATTGCGAATACAACGGTGCCCGTGGAGCTATGTATGCTCCGAACGAAATTTCTAAGGAAGCAATGCTCCTTCGTGCTGAGACGATTCGAAAAGAGGCCACTCAGCGGTTTCCCTAGATAATGCGGAAACCTAATAGGATGGAGCGCGGTGTTCCGAGGAAAGAATCCCAGCAGTCGGGGGGGGGCTTGTCGGCCAAGGGCACTAAAGCATTATCCTTTGTAGACAATCAGGGCCGTCGCAAATCAGATTTAAGTGAGACGATGTCTGCCCGTCATCGGCACGCGATCCATCATAGGTGTCCCATTTTGTACCCATAAGGGAACGAAGCCACATCGAACTCATGGGATGCTGGTGGCATGAGACTACTGGCCGACTACGAATCGATTGGCCCGGAAGAACGGCTCCGGCGGATCGGACGCCTGTTGTGCAAGGCTGCAATTCTGGCGCTGGCGCGAAGAGAAGCAGAAGCGGTCGGGAAGAAAATTCCTATCATTGAGCTAAACGTAAGCGGTCAACAGAACCCCACTATCCCGCGGCAGCTGTTTGGGCGTAGGATCCGCGTCCTATGGATACCAACATCGACCAAGCCGCCGGAGCCATCGTCAAATCAGCTTTGCCTGGGTGGCGCTGTCCGCTTCGTGATTGATCGGAATGGCGAGCGTCAGGCGGCATTCATTCCGCCCAACAACTCGAAGGCGGACACTTCGGCGAAGTAGTCCAAAATTAGGTCGGTGGAGGTGGCCCGGCCATCCATGGCAACCAGCGGCGATGTCTCCACTGCGGCGAACAGGCGTCGAGTCCTCGCGGGTCGTGCAAATCGACGAAATCCGCCTCGCGGTGATACTGCTTCAATGTCGAATTTTCGTTGTCCGTGTCGATGGCATGGTGAGACGGCTGCGGGTCCTTGAGGTATTGGGCGAAGTTCGTGGCAAAAAGCTCTTTCCAACGCCTCCCTTACCGTTGAGGACGATGACAAGACGCTTGGTATGGTTGCGGTGGTGGTGAGGATACAGCGTGGATCAGATATTGGTGGGGTCGGCGATACGTGGGCCTTTGCCGCATTGCGGCGCGGCGGGTTCCGTAGCGTTCGCGTTCTTGGTTAGGACCGGACTGTCCGGCGCTGCGTGCGGCCTCACTGATTCGGACAGCGGCGTTTCCGCACGCTTGGACACTAGCGCTGTGCTGGAACGGCGTCGGCATTTGCGTTCGGGCTTCTGTTCGATTGTTTCACGGCAGAATCGCGAGAGGCTATCGAGCGACACCCGGATCTTCACTTTGCCAAGGATTCGGGCGATGGCATGATAGAACGCGCCATTGCTTTGGAGCGTTGCAATGTTGTCGCGGTGCGGCATCAGCATCGCATGGCTTTGCGGTTCCGGCGGTGTGTAGTCTGCGGCAGCTTGCGCGATGACGCTTCTTTGTCCGCCGGGCTTCGGATGCTTGTCCGATCGTAGTCCGATCAGTTGCCCGTGCACGGTACGCCTAAGCTCGGCTTAGGAGACAAGCTTCTCCTCCTCCATCATCCTTCCAAGGTCGTCTAGACCCCTTGTTTTGCACCCGATCAGGAACAGGCTTCCCGCGATGGCATGGGACGATTCGGGTGATGCTTTCACCCAAGCCACAAATGAACCTCCGCAATGCGAAGGAATACTTCCAAGAGCATCTCGCGGTGGGCGACTACTACAGCCAAGACCGGAGCGTTGCCGGGGAATGGTTGGGGAAAGGCGCTGGGACACTCGGGCTTTCCGGCAAGGTGAAGGCGGATGACTTCGTTTCCTTGTGTGACAACCTCGATCCCCGGACCGGCCAAAAGCTGACCGTCCGCCGCAAAACCACCCGGATCAAGCGGCATGAGGATGGCACGACAAGCGAAGTCGCCAATCGCCGGGTGTTCTTCGATTGGGCGATTTCGCCGCCCAAGTCGGTTTCCATCGTCGCGCTTGTCGGTGGCGATGAGCGCATTCTTCGAGCCCATGATGAGGCGGTGCGTCTCGCCGTGCGGGAACTGGAAACCTTCGCACGCACGCGGGTGCGCCGCAATGGAGCCCGTAGTGACCGCGAAACCGGCAACCTTGCCGTGGCGGTGTTCCGCCATGAAACCTCGCGGGCGCTCGATCCGCACCTGCACAGCCACTGCATCGTTTTCAATGCGACCCATGACGCCGTGGAAGGCCGATGGAAGGCGCTTGAGGCGCGGGAAATGCACGAGGCCCGCAAGTACGTCGAGAACGTCTATTACCACGAGATGGCCCGCTCCTTGCGGCGCTGCGGCTACGAGATCGAGAACCGGCCCGCCGGAGACTTCGTGGTGGTCGGCGTGTCCGAGGAACTGTCGCGGAAATTTTCCAAGCGTGATGCGGAGATTGATGAACGGTTGGAGAAGCTGCTGGCCGAGCGTCCGGAGCTTGCCGGGCGCAATATCGCGGAGATTCGGAGCCACTTGGCGCATGACCGGCGGTCGCGGAAAATCCCCCATGCCGATGCGAAAGCCCTCCGCGATGACTGGCACGGGCAAATGACATGGAAGGAAAGGCGTTCGCTCCGCCGCCTGTGCGGACGCAAGGAAAGTGTCCGGCCCCCGCCCATGGACGAAGACACCGCGCTTTCGTGGGCGGAGGAACACGTCTTTGACCGGCGCTCGGTGGTCGGCGAGCAGGAACTTTGGCGGCACGCTCTGGAGTATGGGCGGGGTTGCGATTTCAGCGTGGATGACCTGCACGTGGCGACCCGGCGCACGCCGTATATCCGGGACAAGCAAACCGTGACCACGCGGGCGGTGCTGGGCCGCGAACTCCAGCTTGTCGAGGAGGCGCGGGATGGACGCGGCGCGGCTGGCGTTCTCCTGCCCGGCTGGGGTGGGGATTCTTCGCTGGATGAGTTCCAGCTTGCCGCCGCCCGGCAAATCCTCGGCTCGCACGACCGGATCATGCTCTTTCGCGGAGGCGCCGGTACGGGCAAGAGTTTCACGCTTCGCGTGATCCATGACGCGCTGTTGCGGCACAGTCACGCGGTCCATGTGCTCGCGCCGCAGCGCCAGCAGGTCCAAGGGCTGGCCGACGACGGTATGGCCGGGGCGCGGACGGTGAGCGAGTTTCTGACCCGGCGGACATTGGAGCGGGGCGCGGTCGTTATCGTGGACGAGGCCGGACAAATCGGGGCCAAGCAAATGCTCGATCTGGTGACGCTCGTCCGGCGGAATGGCGGAAGGTTGGTCTTGTCGGGTGATACCCGGCAGCATGGGCCGGTGGAGGCGTCCGACGCGCTGCTTGCGATGGAGAAATACGGACGGCTGCGTCCGGCGGAACTGAATGAAATCCGCCGACAAGATCCGAAGCGGGCACGCGACAAGGCGGAACGCCAGCGCATCATGGAACACCGTGCCGCCGTCGGGGAGGCATCCGAGGGCGACATTGCCGGATCGTTCGACCGCCTCGATGCCATGGGCGTGGTTGTTGAATGCCCGCCGGATGAACAGCAAGCGGAACTGGCGCGGCATTTCCTTGGACTGACCCGTACGGGCGAATCCGCCCTCATCGTCTCGCCCACTTGGGGCGAGGTGAACCGGGTGAACGCCGAAGTGCGCCGTGTCTTGCAGACGGAAAACCGCATTGGTTCGGAGGAATGGTCACTTGCCGCGTTGCGGGCGCTGGATCTGACCGAAGCCCAGAAGCAGGATGCCCGCTACTATGCCGACGGCGCGGTGATCGCCTTCAACCGTTCCTTCGCGGGGATTCCCAAAGGGGACACCGGGAGGCTGTTCGCCGTCCTGCCCGATGGTGTTGTGGTCGAAACGGAAGATCGTGTACGGATCGTGCCGTTTTCGGAAACAGGGCGATTCACCGTTTGTAAGAAAGAGGATATTTCCCTGTGCGGTGGAGACCGGCTGCAACTCAAGGCGAACGCCCGTGCGGTGAAGGGCGAACGGTTGGCCAATGGCGAGCTGGTCACCGTGAAGCGGGTGGAGAAGTCGGGCCGCATCCGGTTGGAGGACGGGCGCATTCTTCCGCCGGACTACCGGCGGTTTGTCCATGGCTACGCGGTCACGTCGTATGCCTCCCAAGGCAAGACCGTGGATCACGTCTTGTTTTCGGACGCCGGGGTGAAGGCGGCGACGAATGACGGGCAATGGTACGTGACGATTTCGCGTGGCCGTCGAAGCGTGCGGATCTTCACCCCGGACAAGGAGGCGTTGAGGGAGAATGTCACCCGTTCCGGGCGGCGTGAGCTGGCCATGGAGTTGGCGGGAACTACGGTAAAAGCAGTAGCAAAGAGACGGAATGTCGTGCGTCTCGGGGCCGCCATGCTGCGCCGCTTGTGGGCCAGTATTGATGCGAACCGTCTGGAATCCGTCAGGACGCTCCGCAAACGCCATCAGCAACGAAACCGGATCACCCGTCCCGGCCATGGCCGGGGCCAAAGCATCTGAGGAGAAGCATTCCGCTCCCGAACGGGAACAGCGAATCAGCGGAACGGGGCATGATCGGAGCGATTATCCATCAACACCATGATCAGAACCGACGAATCCATTACCCATGAAAGTGCCCTTTCCGCCTGCTGGAAAGAGAACCCGAATTGCCTCGCGCTGCGCGTCGAACCGGAGGAAGGCGGGATTTTCCTGCTGCCTTATCGTCATCTTGCCTTCAGTCATTTCCTGCCCGGTGAGGACGGCGATCAGCTTTCCATCGTCTTTGCCACCCATGCGATCATCCTCAAGGGGCGGCGTCTGCACGCCCTCCTTCCCGCCTTGCAGAAGGAAACCGTGCAATGGGTGCGGACGATTGCCGATCGTTACGAGGCGATCCAAGGCCCGGAAGGCGCGGCCATCTTCTCCATCCGGGTGGAAACCTACGTGCGGGAAGATGATGAGTGTGTGATCTCATCGTAAACCGCCGGAATTGAAGCGCTCAGCCCCTTGGCGCTGGCCTTGTCCTTGGTTTTTGTCGGCCCGCTGTGGCCCTTTACAGGTGAGAGGCCCGACTTTCGTTTCAGAAGTGGTATTCATGCTCGAATTGCCCCTAAAAGCCAGTTTTAGATTGCCGGTTTTTTGCACGCTGCTAGGAACAATCCATGTCAGAAGAACTCGATATTTTTCTACCCTTCGCAGATGGCCGAGGCGGCATCAATGTCCGTCAAATCAAACGCTATGAGGTAATAAGGAATGGCGTCGAAGTCTTCTATGACATCGGCGACAATGAAGTCTCCACACCTATTGTGGGCGGCGAAGGAACGAGAGCACACCAGCTCTTGTTGAATTACACAGCGTAATGTGTGAACTGCGCGCCAGAAAAAGGGTAACTCAAACTAACTTTTTTACGGTCATGCCTCCCAGCGAAGAAGAAAAGCAATTTGCCAAGCGAAGATTCGCCATTCAAGACGCCGTGTGCGCCTGCTTCACTACAGCTGAACTGTGCCTCGGTCTACATTGCGTGTCGATGCAAGGCAAGGTCGACTCATTAGTGGGACCGATATTGGGCAACACGTTGTCCGGCCAGATTCTCACTCAGTACCGCACTTACCGTCATGACGATGGAAACGAATTTAAGATCGAAATCGCCATCGGACACACCGGCAACTGGCAGGCAATCGTTACCGTCACATCGAGCTTGAGTGACCCTCGGCAGGTGATTTACGAAAGCGATGACGGACGAGAGACGAATCAACTGATCGCGATCATGGTGGAAGAGTTGAAAGCAGCGCCCTAAGAAGTCTCTTCCGTCTGCAACCACGCCGTAGCGCGTTGGCGATGATCATTCAGCGTAGCATTGGGGATTTTTCCATCCCAGCTCTGTCCCATGTGCCAAGTATCACAGGCTATTTCTCTCATGGCTCGATCTACAAACCTAATCGCCATCCTCACAATGAAGGTGGGCGGCATAACGCAGATCGTTTCATCCAAGTACCGAAGCGGAATTTCACAAAGTTTCGTACCTGCATACTTGCCAAACGGCAACGAAATAGCACCGATGTAATCATCAAAGGCTTCAAGAGAATCACTGAGCCTTTCGACGGACGAATTTCTAATTTCATCCCGCATGATAATAGAGATAATCATTCGCTCGAAAAGATTTCTGACGACGGTGCGCACTTCTTGTAAATCCGCTTCCGCCCCATCGACCTCCACATAGAGCATTGCGCGGCCAGCCTCGCCTTTCCCGTCCACCGTAGCTCCACGATACCAGCTGTGGTCAATATCAGGCATTGAATTCATCGCCGACTTTGCAGCCCATTCGCCATTGAAGCTGATACCGAAACGCCAGCAGCCGGGGGCTTCCGTCCCTTTTTCCAATATGGTGATCACGCCCTATGTTTCCTCCGTGATTCTTTTAGTCGATGGCAAATTGCGTCGCTGACGTCGAATCTCCACACGCAATCCGATCTTCTCATACGCTTTAATGATCGCGTCTGGGTGGGCGTCGCCCAGCCTCCCGTTTCCGGTGAAGGAATCAACCGTCTGGGCTTTTTCGCCGGTGCCGCGAGTCAGGCGCTCTTCGAACCTCCGGCGAAGCCCCCAGCGCCGAAGATCGCCTGACCGCCGAGTGTCTGGGCAGACGGGTCGCCGAAGTGGTCGTCAGTCTATACAGATCCAGATCAATGAAGACCCGGAGCTAACCGATCTGACGGGAATCGAGTTCAATGTGTCGACGGGTTCGTGCCTGAAAAGATGGATGGTTTTCCATTCAAATTCACCTTTTCCAGAAAATCCAAAGCCTGTCGGGTGAGCACGTAACGGGTGGCTGTCGTCGCTCCCTTTCTGACAATCCATCCCTGTTTCTCCAGAGACGACAAACGACGAAAAGTGGTTGCGCGTGAAACGCTCCATAACCGCGATGCTTCGCGGGGAGAGATTCCACCCAAGTGCCGGGCACGGTGGAGAAGCTTCTGCTCCTCCGCGTTCAGCGGGCGGCCTTCGCTGGCTCCGGTGCCTGTCTCGGCTGGGGGATGGTTTAGCTGTAAGCGGTCAACAGAGCACCTCTCGCATTTTTGCCAGAGGTCTGGCGGCTAT